>JAAZFC010000036.1 GCA_012511955.1 Fibrobacter sp.
CAAAACCTTTAGTAGCTAAAGTCGTGCTAATAGCAGCAGTTAAAGTAGTTTTACCATGGTCCACATGACCAATAGTTCCAATGTTAACATGCGGTAATGTCCGCTCAAATTTTTCCTTCGCCATTTTATTTGCCTCCATCTTTGATGTTAAGCCCAAATCGGGATTTGAACCCGAGACCTCTTCCTTACCAAGGAAGTGCTCTACCACTGAGCTACCTGGGCATAAAGTTTTCTCGGCAACAGAGAAAACTTATGGGAGGAGATGGATTTGAACCATCGTAGACGCTAGTCAGCGGATTTACAGTCCGCCCCCATTAACCACTCGGGCATCCACCCTAAATCAGCCGAAGATAGGACTCGAACCCACAACCAACTGATTACAAATCAGTTGCTCTACCAATTGAGCTACTTCGGCCTAAGAACCTTCAATAAAAGATTGTTCTTTTTTGACGGCAAAATCTATATACCTAAAAGTCTTTTGTCAAGGTGTATCAGCTGTTTTTTTTCAATTTCACAACAAAAAACACTTTTTCCTCTCTTTTTTTGTGTTTAACTCCTTATTTTTAAGCAAACAGCCATTTATTAAATTCTTTTTGCCAATTGCTGATTCGCTTTTTTTGTAAGGACTGCTCATCAATTAATTCAACTACACTTATTAAATTTACCGCATTGCAAACAAAAACCTCGCAACTATCATCTAACTCTTCTCTAGTTAAAAACTTCTCTACAACTTTAATACCTTCTGACTGCGCAAAACTTATAAACTCTGCTCTAGTAGTTCCTGGCAAAACACTCCCCTGCAAAGGGGGCGTACACAAAACATCGTCTTTTAAAATAAATATATTTGCCGCAGTAGTTTCTAACACCCTTCCTTCCAAATCATAAACTATAGCATCATCAAAACCCTTTTGACGAACTATGTTGCGCCATCTCACCATGGGTGCCATTTGCAAAGCCTTATGTGACCATTCTTTTCCCCCTGCGCTTCTAGCTTCTGCAGCCCATGTCAATTTCACAACTGATCTATCTTTAAATTCGTGACCTTCTAAAGTTATCAACAAGTTGCTTTTGGAATTTTCATAATTTAAACCCCTTCCACTATTTGCCCTAGTTAAAGTTAATCTTACCACCGCCCAAGCTTGAGGTGTTTTGCTCATTAATTCCATTATGACCGATAACACCTCTTCTTTAGCATAAACCATGTCTAAGTCGTACCACAATGCACTTTTTTGCAAGCGATGCCAGTGCGAATCCCAAGCTATAACTTTGTTGTGATAACACAAAATAGTTTCAAATATCCCATCCCCTAAAAGATACCCTCTATCCCTCGCGCTTATCAACAAACTATCAACACCGCATTTAGCGCATCGAGCTGGGTTTTATCTTTTGTTAATTCCGCCCTAAGGACCGAAACAATATGAAACACATTCTGATACTCCTCCACCGCAGCTAAGAGCTTAAGCTCAATGCTTCCAGCCTGGGATATTTTGCCCATGTCGTTTCGCAACAAATCCACCGTCATAAGATGCTCTGCCCTATCTTTGTAAGATTTCTCTAAGCTTTGCTTTAAAAGTTTATCTTGAACAGAGTCAGTATGCCTAGGCCTAGTCCCCGCAATGGGCTTAGTCCATATTTTCGAACCTTCACTTCCCAATAATATCTCTGGGCTGTTACTCAATACCGCAAAGTCTGGTGTACTGTAAAAAGCTCCCCAAGGACTAGGGCTATGAGTGGCTACACGCTTGTACAAATTTGCTAAATTTTCGTTTCCTTGCACATAAATAGGGTGAGCTAAATTTACTTGCCACAATTCCCCAGCTTTAATTTTCGCAATGGCATTTTGCACCCAGGCTTGATATTCTTCAGCCTGCACCAACAGCTTGGTTCTTGTAAAAGATTCTTTTTCAGCATTCCCTAAGCTTTTCATTTTTTTTTGTTTACGCAATTTATTTATATAATGCTCTAATTTTTGCGTGAGTACGGGAAAATTTTTAGTGGCGCCCACAATATCCCATTTGCCTTTAACAAAGCGGGCCACCACAGGGTATTGCGCCAAATGTATAGCAGGTTTAATGGAGATTTTATGTTTTTGGCTCATAGTTTTGCACTTTACATCGGGGTAGGCTAATAAAGCCACCGCCCCGCCCCAAAAGCCACGCTCTCTACCCACCATATCATCGCCGTAAGTCATGGCTAACTCTTTTAAATTATGTGCTATGCTTTGCACATCATCATAACCATTAAATTCTCGTATTTCCGTGGGATTTATACCTAAAACCCAAGCTTTTTCGCCAGCCCATCCATCTATGAGTACACAATAGTCCTCAACAACAAACACTTCTGCTAATAATTCATAGGGAGTCGGCTCTAGCATAAATATTACCTAAAAAATTTCTTAGGGTGATGTCCCTGCCAGCCATTAGCAAACTGAAAGCCCACATTAAAGCGTAAAGTGGTGGGATTAATTAAATCCGGCAACCAACCCGCGCCTATGGTAGGAACTTCCCAATTTTCATCTTGTAGTGTAACAGAATCCAAAGATTTCGCCAAGCTCAAAGATATTTCCATGGGCATTTGTCTAAACATTGACGACGAAAATCGTATTTCCACCCCCCACGAGCGCTTCCAAGCATCTTTTTCCCACATTTGCTTAGCCCAAGACTTTTGATCCCACCACGCATTACCCAAATGTGCAAAAACCGATCCCCATAAAGACTTCGCCGACAATATCCACCAATTTTTATTTATTTCGTTGACAATGGGAAACAAATAATAGGCCTGCAAATGCGCAGTACGATCCCCATGCAAAGCATAATTCTCGCTATTGGCCAGCAGAGGATAACCTTCCATATATAAACTATGATGGAAAAAATGATCCAAAGTGTCCGTGGCTGCAGAATGTCCCTGCCACGCCATAACCCCGCTCAAACGCGCCCCCAAAGCTAAATTAGTCTTACTCAACCACGGCAAAGGCGAAGACCACCAAGAAGCAAACAAGAACTCTTGGGTATCAAAAACCCTATAAACTGGGGTTATCGCCCCTTGGGCACTCACCGTAAATGACTCTCTAAAAGTTCCTGGTCTAAACAAATTAGAACGCGCCACAGAAGTACCCAGCAAAATCCCCTTACCAGCACCATCAATATTCCCCGAAAAACCATCAAACTCTTCATCCAACCACCCCGCAAACAAGTTTAATTGCTTGCGTTTTAAATAATCCCAAGCAAAGCCATCTTCAAACAAATTAAACCGCGCGGATTGCGAAGCCAGAGAAAACATTAAAGTATCGCCCTGCTTAAATAAACTATAGCCCCAATCTCCCTGCAAAGTGCTAAAACTCACACCCATGTTAGAAATCGCCAAAGAATCATCATAAGAGCGGGGATCCTCGTAACGCACCGTGTCACGAGTGGCCACATTGCTGCGATAAAAGCCTAAACCCCAAGTCCACGGAAAACTGCGATTTTCCCAATTCACCATTAAATCCGAATGCAACTCAGGATTCAGCCCTGATTGATTTATCCACTTAAAGCCCCGACCAACTTCTAACAGCAAAGCCAATTCCACCTGATTTTTTTGCAAAGCATCGCTAAGCCCCATGGCAAAACCAGCTTTATACACCGGTTTCCCCTTAAATATCCCCAAAGAAACTTCATCGGCATGGGCTTCCACAGACAAAATTGGCAACAAAACTGGAATATTGGGCAAAGCGCTATAATCTCGCTGTGCACCGTGCATTTCTCTATGTTCTAAAACTATTTTATGATTTTTAGTGGGGTTTTTCACATTTTTCAAAGCCGGAATTTTCTTTTGATAATTTAATTGATAAAGTGAAAAACCTGAACTATCATATCCCACATAAGTCAGCATAGAATCATTTTGCAAGGCAGGGTTAAAAGCTCCGCCTACCACATTGGAAAGCGGAACAGGATTGGCTAAATCATCTAAAAAATATTGCCATAAATTAAAAACCCCCGTACTATCGCTGGCTAAAATCACCGATTTGCCATCTTTGCTCCAAACAGGGTCTCTAGCATCGAAACTTCCGCTACTTATTAAGCTAAAAGTTGAGCCAGCGCTATCTACCACCCCTACCTGCCTACGCTTGCCATCGAAAAAGCTAAAAACTATTTTGCTACCGTCAGGGGACCAGCGCGGAGTGTAAAAATTAAAGGCCAAAGCTTCCGTAGGGGGCAACAATAAATCCACCACTTCGGGCAATTCGTCGCTTTCGGGAATTTTCACCTTAGATAAAATAAAACGCGAGCCATTAACTTCGCGACGCACAAAAACCACCCCATCGCCTTGGGGAGAAATATCGGGATAAACCGCATCGGTAAATTCAGTGAGCAAACGGCGATTAGGTCTTTTACCCCACCAATTTGACTTGGTACTATCATCTAAAGCTATATCAAAATACGCTCTGCCTTGGGCATCGCGCTTTTCATAAGTCACATAAGCTATGCGCCCATTTTTTACACTTATACCCTGTTCTAACCAAGCTTTTTTCAAAGGAAATTTCTTAGCTAAATTGGCACTTAAATTGCTTTTTAATCCTTGGCCATTTTTCGTACGCTGCTCCAAGCTATCGGCGGAGATTGCAAAAATGCCACCATCAAACCAAGCACTGCTAAAATTGGACACGCCGTATAAAAAATCATTGTCCCATTGGATAAAGTCGTGCCAAAAAGATTTTCCCGTTAATTTCTCCCCCGCATGCAAGAAGCCCAAACTATCTTTTATACCTTGATAGTGCAAAATCTTATCAGTTTTCCATTGGGCATACAAATCTTTTTCCGAAACTCCTATCACTCTTTGCAAAGCTGCCGAAAAGCTTAGGCGATGAAATTGCGAAAGTTCAGACCACAATTTGGGCACCACCATATCGCCATATTTTTCTGCTAAATACAAAACCAGTGAAAAACCCTGATTATAAGGACCCAATTCAGAGTGCAGCGCATGATCACTATATTCATCCATTTTAGGAAATTCTAATAGCTGATCTTCTAAAATTGCGGTACGCAAAAGCATATCCCTATGGGTATCCCAAGCATCAAAGCCCAAACGCGCCGACTCGTATTGCGCCGTACCTTCGGCAAACCACAAGGGAAACACTGTTAAAGGATAAACCCCTACCCCGCTGGTCTGCACCGGGTCATTATAAAAATCTTGGTACGAAAATTGTAAAGCTTGTACCCAGGGAGGCAGTTTTGCCCCAGCTTGAATACTTACCAAATGCGAAAATTCATGGGTTACTACATCGCTTAACCACGAATGGGTGGAACGAAGTTTGTTATCCCAATCCGTTAACCAAATATTCATTAAATTGTGCACAGGATTAGCAAAACCATTGCTAAAAAGCGCATTGCGCAACACTAAATCCACCTTGCTAGGCAAAGCCACCCTATATCTACTCACCACCGAATCATGAACTTCTTCGGCAAAAAACACCATGGGTGCAATTTGCTTTTGGTATTCTTGGGGGTAATGCACGCGGAAATTATCGCTATCCACAGTTTTCCATTTTATGGTGCTTTGGTTACCATAAAAAGAAAAAGCAAAGCTAATTCCCAGGCTTAATAAAATGATTTTTATTGGTTTCACCATGATAATATAAAAAATGCCAGCCAAAAGTAGCACAAATGCTTAATTAAGAATAGATTTTTAATATGAATAGGATAGTCGGATTTTTTATGATTTTTATCATAATTGGTGTTTTTTCGTGCTCTTCGCAAAGCGCAAGGGTAGAGCGTGAGGCTAAAATACGCACTCGTGCTGAAATGTATTCCACATATTTAGACGAGGATTTAGCCTTAATTTATGATTACGAAAATGGCAAAAATCACTATATGCAAAACTGCGCTTCTTGCCATGGAGCTGATGGCAAAAAAAACAGCCAACAAAGTATTCCACATTTCAAAAGTCTAAGCCAAAGCGCCATTGTCAATCCTGAAGAGTTTTTAGTGACTATGACTTATGGAAAAGCAAAAACTAAAATGAAAGGATTTGAAAACAAAATCCCTTTATTTATTATGATAGATATTATAGGATATACAATGAATGCAAAATAGACTAATAAGCTTCTTTTGCTAAATGTTTATTAGTAACAATGCCCTGAATAAAGTAGCGAGCATCCACAGTTCTAATTAAAGTAAGTACATCGTATTGATTATGATTCCATAAAGAATATTGAACATAACGCTTTTCTTGTAGTTCTTTAAACTGCGGATTAAAATTCTTGTTATCGCGACCGTAAACCCCCTCAAACTGCTCAGTCATATAAACCACAGCTTCTAATACTTTACTATATCGATCTCTTTCTACTTTGCCCGTGCGAATTTCGTAGCTAAAAAACTTGTTGTTGCGATTAAAGCGAAAAACAATCTCTACGGGCAAATCACCTAGGCTATATTTAGGCAAAATAATCTGATTCGTTCTAGGCTGTTCTTGATGATGCAAACCGCGCTTAAATATTTCTTCTATAACATCTTCTTTAGTAGAGCCAAAATGAACACCACCTATGCCATTAAGCTCCGCTGCTTGTCCAAAAGCAAAAAAGAATAATATTAGCACAAGCCCATTGCGTATTAATTTGTTTTTCCACATTATACACATAATATAAAAAACAATAGCTAATTTTGTTCTATGTCGTCAATTTTTGGTAATATCTTTAAAATTTCTTCTTGGGGTGAAAGCCACGGTCCTGCCATTGGAGCTATTATAGACGGTTGCCCTGCAGGTCTAGTTATCGATGATAATTATATCCAACATGACCTTAATCGTCGCCGTCCAGGACAAAGCAAGCTAACCACAGCTCGCACTGAAGAAGATCAGGTGGAAATTCTTTCGGGTATTTTCCAAGGCAAAACCACAGGAACTCCCATAAGCCTTTTAATTAGAAATAAAGATCAGCGCTCCCACGATTATGGCGATATGATCGAATGGTATAGACCTTCCCACGCCGATTTAAGCTACGATTTGAAATATGGCTTTAGAGATTATCGTGGGGGCGGACGCTCTTCAGCCCGAGAAACTGCAGGTCGAGTAGCCGCAGGCTCCATTGCAAGAAAGCTTTTACAAGATGCTTGTCAAACAGAAATATTGGCTTTTGTGAGCAGCATTCACCACATAGAAAGCTCAGTAAACTTAAAAGCCTTAAATTTAGAGCAAATCGAAAGCTCTAAAGTGCGCTGCCCCGACCCCACAGCATCTGCAAAAATGGCAGATGCTATTTTAGCTGCTAAAAAAGGCCAAGACTCTTTAGGGGGCGTGGTTACGCTCTTAATCAGAAATTGCCCCGTGGGCATAGGCGAACCAGTTTTTGACCGCCTCGAAGCTCGCTTAGCCCAAGCCATGCTTTCCATCCCCGCCACTAAGGGCTTTGAGTTTGGCAGTGGCTTTGCCGGCACTATGCTCAAAGGCTCTGAGCATAACGATGAAATCTTTTATGAAGATAGTAGGTTTCGCACACGCACTAATAGATCGGGAGGAGTCTTAGGTGGAATTAGCAATGGCGAAGATATTGTTGCTCGCATCGCCTTTAAACCCACCGCCACTATTTCCCAAGCGCAAAAGACTGTTAATAAAAAAGGCGAAAGTGGAATTTTAAAAGCCAAGGGCAGACATGATCCTTGCGTAGTAACCCGTGCTCCAGTTATTGTGGAAACTTTAGCGGCACTTGTGATAGCGGACTTGTTTTTAGAACAACGCTCAAAAAGCCAACTCTTTTAAACCAGCCATATTCTTAGACCTTGCCATATTCCTTGAGTTGATTCCATAGAAAATCAGTATTTACATCTTGATAGCCAGTTTCATTGACTACTTCCCGCAAACGATGAGCCACATCGAATAAATTTGGGCAAACTTTTTTGCGTTCCACGCTATCAAAAGTAGTAAGCGTATCCACCCATTCAGTGATTTCTGGGCATAATTCACATTCTAGAACATTTTCTTTACCTGTGCGCAAATGCTCAATATACCGTTCTGTCACCCTAAAACCATCTTCCATAAAAATATTCAAAGCTTGGGGAAATAAATGCTTGCCAGTGATATATTCATGTAAAATTACCCCAAAAGAAAAATAATCCACCATTTCAGTTAAGGCATCGCCACCCATTAAAACCTGTTCAGGGGCAGAGTATCCAGGCGTCATTTGTCCGCCATATTCGGTTACACTTTCTCGCAGTTTTGCTTGGGCAAAACCAAAATCACAAATTAAAATTTTATGATTATTTGGGTGATCATCATCTCGACAAAGCAACAAGTTTTTGGGTTTTAAGTCTTTGTGTATTACTTGGTAATAATGCAACTGACTGATGGTATTGGCCAAATAGCCCAACTTTGCATAACGAGCTATTTTCTCATCCTTACTGAGATTAGTTCTAAATTCTTTATCTAAGGAATCCCCTTTAATATATTCCATTTTCAAATAAGGATATTTGCCCGCAGTACCGCCGCCAAAACTTTGCACTACTCCTTCGATATTGGTGGCTCGCAAAAGATTATTTATGCGAATTTCATCTTGAAACGCCGAGAGAATCCTGTTTAAACGATGGTGGCGATTGGGACCTTTCTCCGCCCAATATTTACAGATCTTCACCACCACATCGCGCTCTTGTTGCACTTGTTTTTTCGAGGATTTTTCTAGCCAATTACGCGCCAAAAAAACATCGTTGGTGCCACCGATATTCAATCTTTTCAACAATAAAATCCGTTCTTCTACGCCATGGGATATAAAATAAGGGTTGCGATTAAGCCAATATTGATATTCCGATGGCTCACAGTTTTCCTGCAATGCCGCATAGCGCGAAAAACGGTCTAGCGCCTCTACTAATATGGTTTTAAATAACATATTTTACAATGTTATAAAATCCCACCGAAAGAATGGCCCAAAGGTATGTTTTTTCCTTCGTATTTAGGAGCTCTCTTTTCTAACTCACCAACCAACCACTGATAGGATTCATCTATATCGTCACTGAATTTCATATAATCCATATCTTCGGGATCAATTACGGCGGTTTCCACCAAGTAATCCCAATTTACCACAGTTTTCCAAAATTCTGAGCCGAATATCAATATCGGTAGTGTTTCAATTTTGCCTGTTTGAATAAGCGTTAACACTTCGAAAAGTTCATCAAAGGTCCCCCAACCTCCAGGGAAAACAACCAATGCACGAGCTTTAAACAAAAACCAGAATTTGCGTATAAAAAAGTAACGAAATTGAATATTTAACTCTGGGCTAATATAGGGATTAGGGTGTTGTTCATAGGGTAATTTTATATTTAAACCCACATTGAGGCAATCCGCATCACTAGCACCACGATTTCCCGCTTCCATTATCCCAGGTCCACCACCAGTGCAAAGGGCATAAAATTCAGGGCGATTTTTACCCCAAATCGCTAAGCGACGCGAAAGTTCTCGACAATCATCATAAGACTGAGCAATCTTTTCTAGCCTTTCCAAACGAAGCTTTTCCCTTTCATAATTATCCGCATTAGGGTCTAACTTTGCTCGCAACTCATCTATTTCTTCTTGGGGCAGAGTGCGCGCCGAACCAAAACAAGCTATGGTGTGCTTAACTTTGCTTGTTTCATAGCTGACATCGGGAGCTAAAAACTCTGACAATATACGCACTTGCCGCCCCTGGGGGCTGTTTAAAAAATCCATATTTTCGTGAGCCATTAAAGGGGATGCGCTATTGTCGTTATTCTTTTTAGTCATAAAAACTCCTTATAACATTTATTTAATAAGTACTTCTTTATATTATACCATAAGAAAACAAAAGTGGGTTTATTTTTTTATAACTTAAGTTATTGATTTTTTTGACGATAACATTAATAGCATTGTTTTACACTAGGGATTTTTTGCCTAGTGCTAGAATTTTTTCCCCTAAATCTGCTTTTAAGTGCATATTTTGTTGGTTTTTATATTGGCACTATATTTGCTTTGTATTTAAAAAACAACGGCAAATATTATGATTTTAAAAAATACTGTATTTCAACACACCAGCATTCCCACATTAAAAAAGAGCTTAGACGCAGCTTCTTTGCGAGGCAAAGCTATTGCCAATAATATTGCTAATGTAAACACACCTGGTTATAGGCGCATCGAAGTAGCCTTTGAGGATAAGCTCAAAGACGCTTTAGATGAGCATCAAAAGCATTTAACCCGTACAAATAAAAACCACGCTTACGGTGGCAGACCTCATATTGAAATGCTTAAACCCATCGCCTATAGAAGTGATGATATTACTCAACCAGGGGAAGAAAATAATGTGGATATTGATATGGAAAACGCAAAACTTGCGGAAACACAGTTACATTTTGATTTTACGGTACGCTTTTTGCGTGATAGACTTGAAACCATAGCAGATTCTTATAAAATTCGTTAGGAGTAGCTTATGCCCATGGCAGGATTTTTCACAGGTTTAAACATTAGCGCCACTGGCCTTAGGGCTCAGCGCGTTAAGCAAAATGTCATTGCTAGCAACTTAGCCAATGCCGAAACCACTCGCACTGCCGAAGGCGGTCCCTATCGTCGTCAAAGAGTGGTGCTCGAAGCCGACCCCATTGAATTTGACAAGTTTTTAATCCAAGAGCAAGATAAAATTGCCGGTCGCAAAACTCAACTGGGACACATGAACATCCCCCAACCTGAATGGCCCATCGCCGAAGAAAATATTGGTTCAGGGGTAAAAGTTGCCGCCATCGAAGACGACCAAGCACCTTTTCGCATGGTTTATGACCCCGACCATCCCGATGCCAACGAAAGCGGATATGTAGCCATGCCCAATGTGAATGTAATAGAAGAAATGGTAGATATGATCGCTGCTACTAGAGCTTATGAAGCTAACGCCACCGCTTTTAATGCCACCAAAGCTATGATACAAAAAGCCATAGAACTGTGAGTTAAATGATGAATGCAGTGAAAATTGAAGAATTTATGCGTTTGCGAGAAGCTGCCCTGCAAAAAATGGCAAAACCCGCAAAGCAAGCACCAAAAGTCCAAGAGAAGGTACAGAGCACCAAGCAAATGGTTAAAAATCCTGGGGAAAGTGCCGATTACTATAAGAATAAGACTTTTGAATTGAGAATAAAGGCAGGCCAAGGCCTTCCTGTGAGAAAAATGGGTAATTTAATAGATGTAAGTGCTTAGCAGCCTGAGGTAATTTGATATGGAAAACATTAATAAAATCAACGATCTACAACCTTTAAAAGGGCTTTCCCCTCAAAAGGCCGCGCCTAATAAAGCTGATGCGCCAAAATTCGACGATATGCTCAAAGGTTTTTTGAAAGATGTTAACCAAATGCAAAACACCGCCGATGAGTCCATTCAAAAAATGGTGGCAGGCGAAGTTAAAGATGTGCATCAAGTAATGCTAGCGGTACAAGAAGCAAAAATCGCTTTTAATATGATGCTAGAAATTCGCAATAAAACCATGGAGGCATACAACGAATTAATTCGCATGCGCGGTTAAGTTGCTATTATTTCACTTTGATTGGGAGAGTCACTCAATATGTCTGAATTTTTTAAACAATTATTAACCCAATTACGGGATATTTGGGTTCGCTTTGATGCCATCCAAAAAACTTTGTTGGTCTCGGTTTTTCTTATAACTTTTGTCGGCTTGATTGTGGTGATTTCCATCCAAGGTTTTGGGAACGCTGGTTCTAATAAAGCGACCTTATTTGCCAATTTAGATATGAATACCGCCGCCGAAATAACTGGTTTTCTTCAAGAAAATAAATTTGAGTATTCCCTAGACAACGATGGACGCACCATTTTAGTACCCAAAAGCACCGTACACGAAGTGCGTATGAATTTAGCCCGAGCGGGTTTACCCCGTGAGCAAGGCAAGGGTTACGAACTTTTCGATAAAAATCAATTGGGCATGACCGACTTTACCCAAAATCTTAATTATAAACGCGCGGTGGAAGCTGAGCTAATGCGCTCCATAGAAACTTTCCGCGAAGTGGAAAAATCTCGAGTGCATATTAACATTCCTAAACAAACTATTTTTATGGAGAAAAAGGAAGAAGCCACTGCCTCAGTGATTGTTAAACTTCGCCCCGGAGAAAGCTTAAAAGAAAGACAAATTAAAGGCATTCAACATTTAGTTGCTAGCGCCGTAGAAGCTCTAAAAGCACGCCGCGTAACAATTTTAGACGACAGCGGTAATATGCTCACTAAAGGTTTTGCGGACAATGCCATAGCTGAACACACTGATCACAACATGGAGCTTAAAAGATCTGTGGAAAACTACATGGAATTCCAAGTTATGGCTATTTTAGATGGCGTTTTAGGCCCCAACAAAGCTAGAGTAAAGGTAAATGCCGATTTAGATTTCGATCAAATTAATCGCACCGTAGAAACCTACGATCCCACCAAAAAAGTGGTGCGTTCCGAACAGCGTGACGATGGCACTAAACGCAATAGCCCCATTGTAGGCGACGAAACCAAAGAAGGTTCTATCACTAACTTTGAAATTAATCGTACCATTTCACAAATTGTGCAAAGTCCAGGCAATACGCGGCGCTTAACCGTTTCCGTTGCGGTGGATGGCAGCTATGAAAAAGACGCCCAAGGTAAATCTATTTACAAACCCCGTTCCACCGAAGAATTGCAAGTTATGACACGACTAGTTCGCAATGCTGTTGGTTATTCCGAAGAACGCAATGACGATGTATTTGTAGCTTCGGTGCAATTTGATCGTTCCCATTTAGCCGACGAAATGCTAGCCCTAAAAGAGCTGGAAAAAAGAGAAATTTATGAAACCTGGGCGCTTAGAGGCGTATTAGTACTAATGTTACTGCTTGGATTTATTTTCTTGCGTAAAGTAGCCACAGGGTTAATTGAGGCTATGAACCCTCCAGTACCTTCTTTTGCTAACATTGATTTAGCTACAGAAGAGCAAGAAGTTCCCGAGCATGTCAAAAGGCAAAATGAACTTTTGCAGCAGTTGGAACAGTATTCCGTTTCTAATCCGACTGCAGTGGCTGAACTCTTACGCACATGGATGAACGAAGGACAAGACGGTAAGAAAGGAAATCGATAATATGGCTAAAGGTTTTTATAAAAAAAATATCGGTGACAAATCGTTAAACAGCTCTTTATTCAATATTCCTGGTCCTAAAAAAGCCGCTATTTTAATGGTGGCCATGGGGTCAGAATCCAGCGCTAATATTTTCAAAAACTTAAATGAAATTGAAGTAGAAACTTTAACAGCGCAAATCGCCCGTTTAGAGGGAGTAACCCCTGAAATTAAACAACATGTTTTGACAGAATTTCATGAACTGAGTACCGCAAAGCAATATGTAACCAGTGGTGGAATTGAATATGCACAAAAAGTACTAGAAGCTTCTATGGGACCGCGAAAAGCGCGGGAAATTTTAGAAAAAGTAACTAGCACCATACGCACTACTGGATTTAATATGCTGGACAATGTAGAAACCAACCAGCTCATAGGATTTTTACAAAAAGAACACCCGCAAACGGTGGCTTTACTTTTAGCGCACATGAAACCCGACAAAGCCGCCACCACGCTTTCGGCTCTAAGTCCTGAAATGCAAGTAGAAGTTGCCACACGCATAGCTACCATGGAATCCATATCCCCAGATGTATTAGCCCAAGTTGAACAACAACTTTCGCAAACTATGAAAAGCTTCTTTAGTGGAGATACCGCAGAGGTTGGCGGAGTTAAATCTGTCGCCGAAATGCTTAATATGGTGGATCGCAGTGCCGAAAAGAATATTCTGGGAACCTTGGAAAGGGACGACCCCGAGTTGGCCACCGAAATCAAAGGACTTATGTTTGTGTTCGAAGATATGCTTTTGCTCGACGACAAATCCATGCAAAAAGTGCTCAAAGAGGTGGACAGCAAGGAATTGGCGCTGGCGCTCAAAGGAGCCAACGAACAAGTACAAGACAAGTTCTTTGCCAATATGTCTTCTCGGGCCGCCGAAATGATCAAAGAAGAGATTACCTTTATGGGGCCCAAACGCTTGCGCGAAGTAGAAGAAGCCCAACAAAAAATCGTGGATATTGTGCGCCGCTTAGAATCTGACAATGAAATCATCATTTCAGGTCGCGGTGGCGAGGACGATATTATCGTATAGGTTTCCCATGACTGCAAGCAATTTTTCTGAAAACGCCGAAAAGCTGTTTAGCTCTCTTTCTCAAAAGAACTCCGAGAGCAAACCGCTTAAGGCGATTATAAAAGGCAATCAGGCATTAAACGAGTTTCAACTCCAGCATTTTAAAACTCCTGGTCGCAAATTTGTAAATCCCCAAGAAAAAATCGAACAAGAACTGCAACAACTCAAACATCAGTTACAAATAGCCGAAAACAACTTAAGCGCCGCGGAAAAAGCGTTTGAGCAGCGTTTAGATAAAGAGACTCAAAAAGCTTATGAGCGTGGTAAAGCAGAAGGTATGGCCGAAGCTTATGAGAAGGCGCAACAAGAGTTCAATGAAAAATTTAATGCTTTTGCTAGTGAAACTAGCACTTCCTTAGAATCCATTTCTGCAGCTTATGACTCTCGTTGCAAGGAAATAGAGTCCCAAGCGGTGGATTTAAGCATCGGCCTTGCCCAGAGATTATTTTGCATTTTATCCACTGCCGACCAGCAAATTATAAGTAATGTAATTAGCGAAGGCATGGGTTATTTGGGCCAAGAAGAAGAACTAACCATCATCGTAAACCCCCATGACGAAGAATGGGCTCAAGAAAGTCAAAGTTTTTGGCTCCCGCTGAGTTCAGCGGTGAGAAATATAAAAATCAGTGCAGACGACCGAGTGCAACGAGGAGGTTGCATTATAGAATCTGCAAAAGGTGCGCAAATTGAACTTGCAATAGACAAAATCTTAGCCAAATTCGAAGATGCTGTACGCAACCATTACCAACTTTACCAATCCAATGAATAATTTAAGTGATTTTATTTTGCCACGCATGGCGGACGAACACTTTGCCGAGCTCAAAGGCCGAGTGGCTAAAATCATTGGTTTAGTTATGGAATGCGATGGTCCTTCGGCGAGTATTGGAGAATTATGCGCCATATATTCAGGGGCCCAAGTGGTTTCCCAAGCCGAAGTGGTAGGTTTTCGCGATGGTCGCACTTTGCTTATGTCATTGGGTGAGTTAGAAGGCATTAGACCAGGAATGGAAGTGGTAGCTTTAGGGAACACCTTATCTGCTCCTGTGGGTCCAGAATTACTTGGAAGAGTCATAGACGGATTGGGGCAACCCATGGACGATCTCGGCAAGCTAGAAGTCAAAGAAAGACGCAGTATCTACGCCGATGCCCCCAGCGCCATGCAACGCACTAGAATCAGCGAAACTTTTCATACTGGAATACGTGCCATTGACTCTTTTTTGACTATCGGTCAAGGGCAACGCATGGGTATTTTCGCAGGTTCTGGCGTGGGAAAAAGCGTAACTATGGGAATGATTGCCCGCAATGGTCTCGCAGAAATCAATGTAATCGCTTTGGTGGGCGAACGAGGGCGAGAAGTCAGGGAGTTTATTGAAAAAGATTTGGGACCCGAAGGCCTAGCTCGATCGGTGGTAGTGGTAGCTACTTCGGATCAACCTTCATTGGTACGCCTTAAAGCGAGCTTTTTAGCCACTACCGTCGCAGAATATTTTAGAGATCAAGGCAAACAAGTGCTTTTAATGCTGGATTCCACCACCCGTTTGGCCATGGCTCAGCGCGAAATTGGTTTAGCCGTGGGCGAACCCCCCACCACCAAAGGCTACACACCCTCGGTTTTCGCCATGATTCCCAAACTTTTAGAAAGAGCTGGAAATTCGGACAAAGGTTCTATTACAGGGCTTTATACAGTGCTGGTAGAAGGTGATGACATGGATGACCCCATTGCAGACACGGTGCGCTCTGTGCTAGATGGGCATATTGTACTTTCCCGAGCTTTAGCTTCGCGCAATCATTATCCAGCCATCGATGTTTTATCTAGCGTTAGTCGCTGTCGCACCGATGTGGCCTCCGATGAACTTAAATCTTTAACCAATCCATTACTATCTTCCTTAGCAACTTACCAAAAAGCTGAAGATATGATCAGAATTGGCGCATATTCTCATGGTAGTGATCCAGAAATAGACCAAGCAATAAAACAACATCCTCCATTGCTAAAGTTTTTGCAACAAAACTTAAATGAAGGTTCTGAAAACATTGACGGGTTAAAAACCTTGGAAGAAATTAACAGACTAACGGTTCAAAAACCTACTCAAACCTGAGTAACAAAGCTATTTCAAAACGCAATATTTGCACATTATGCGTGCCACCATCGTGCATTTTTTCGCGTATATATTGATACTCAACAAAAGCATTAGCCGTGGCCATTTTGTTGAAGCGATAACCTGCGGAAGGTCGTACATGAAACTCATAGCGACGGGTGGGAGTTTGGGAAACGGGTTCATCGAACATGGGATAATAAACCGCATAGCATTCTGGACCAATTTCTGTGCATCCATCTGGAATGTATTTATCCACATCCCCCGCCACTTCATTTAATATTAACGGTTCATAGCCAGGAATTATAGGCCGTTCACGGTAGCTTTCGCGTTCAAAAGTCATGCCTGTAGCAAGTTTCAAATTAATATCATTTTTAAGGCGGAAATACCACTTAAAAAGCTGGAACCCACGAGCGGTTTTAAGGTCGTAGCCCACAGTTAGCTCATCGCCTATGCGGAAATTATGGGTTTCGTTGCTGTCGGTGTGCATCCACGGCACTTTCAAAAAAGATGCCAGGGTATCCGTGCTTTCTGTAGGCCAACCCGGAGTGGGCACCACTTGCATTTTAGGGCGGCGCAAGGAATGCTCTAAAGTTAGAGTAATATCGTTGTCTATGCGGATATTTTTGGGGGTTAAAGCCGAAATTCGCAATAATGGATTGAAATTCCAAGTTTTACGCCACTCATCTTCAGAACTTTGGGCGGTGCGCACACTGCGTACAAAAGTATAGTCTGTGCGGTGATTGGCACTCAAGCTGCGCAATTTAGATTTAAGAATGTCTAAGCGATGGGCAAAATTGGGAATATTTACCCCAATTCCCACCTTGGGCCAAGTGGTGGTAGTGTCTAAATACAACGGCGTTTCTCGGTGCTGGGTAAATTCCTGACTCCACAAAATATCCGTGGAAAGGCCAATATCCCAGATGGGCAAAGTAAGATTAGTCCCCCCCGTGGCACGACGATTAACCCCATGATTAAAGTTTTTACGATAAACCAATGTATCTACGGTTTTACTGCGATATTGCCCAAATTTCTCAAAATCCTCTCTTTCAGTGAGCCCCATATCACCCGAAACCACATTCCACAAGCTGCGATGCCTAAAACCATCTCCTAGCCCCAAACTGTAAAGCCAATATTGACCCGGCATTACTCCCTGCTGGTTATATAAGTGGGAAAGAGTAAAATCTTCGCCCCTAGTGCCCAAATCCACCGCCCAAGTGGCTCGGAGCTCGCGCCAACGCAACTTGTCTAGAGCCTTAGTAATAGCATTTTTACCACCAATACCAAATAAATCTACCAATCTCAATGTGGGGTTAAATTCAAACCTATTGCTTTGCTGTATGCTCCAAAAGTTTTTGTTGTGCATATCAGAGTTGAAAAAATCAAAATCATCGGGGATGGATTTTACTTGGTTAAATGACCCACCATAAGAAATGCTCATAGGCAAAAAGGGAATCATCATAGGGGTAAAATTCAATCTAAAATCTTGATTACGATCTTTTTCGTTGCGCAATATGCCATAATCTTTGCCATAAGCTCTATCCCCCACTTTATCGATACGATATCAATAAGTGGTATCATAAAAAGCGTGGTAAGTAGAAGTATCTCCAGGAATCATGGGAATGGTATCGCCACTGGGAGTAAGCTTGGGACGGCGTAGAGAATAATTTTCCACCACAGCCAAAACTGAATCAAAATCGTAAGAGCCATAAACATCACGGTCGGTATGGTCATGGTCAAAAATCACCCCATTGGCAAAAAGCGATCCTTTTTTGGTGCTAAAGAAGTTCTCTTTGGTAAATCTTTCTCTGTCACCACCAGCTTCCATGTCGCGATTTATGCCTAAACTATATGATGCTGTAAGAAATGGAAATATATTCCAACGCATATTTACCTTATGCCGCAAGCTCACATCGTAATCTAAAATTCTAGGAACCTGAGGTTCTACAAAATCCGCATCTAGTTCTTGGTTAATGTTTTTAGAATAAGTTAAGTCCATCAATGTGAAATCAAAAGTTTGTGGCCAAGGTTCAAAAGAAGCGTTCCCCAATTGGTTGGGCATCCATTTTTTATCTTTAAGCGCATTAAATATTTTAAAATTAAAAGGCTCAAAAGTTCCTAATTTATAATCCAAGGTGGTATTGTAAGTATATGAGGAGTCTGCCCTAAGAGCGGAGCGTGTTTCAGTTTCTGCGTATCTATAATTAAAAGCAGGACGCTCAAGTAAAGTTTGCGTCAGCACTTCACTCACAATATTATCTGACTTTTTATACTCTTTCGAAAAGCCCACACTCAAGTTTTTACTATTTACCACACTTTGATAACCCCGCGCTTCGGGCACAGCACCAGACCTTTGCTGGGCCAAGCTTTGGGCATCGTAAGTATTGATAGAGCCGTCAAAAATATCGGGCAAAATATCTTTAATTCCATCCCGACTAAGCATCTGATCGCTGGAAGGTTTAAGGTAAGGACGACGAATATTTGAAGAAACACCAATGCTCAAAGGAATACGCAGCCCCCAATCATCTTTAAAAAACTTGTTGAGCATTAAGGAATAATTTCCATTGAGTACCAATTGCGTGTTAGATTCAGCCAAAGTAGGTTTAGGGGATTTTTCTTCGCTTTTTAGAGTGGCAAAATCTCCATCTTGGTAATACATTTCCCCTGAAATAGACATAACATCGGCAAAATTTAACTGCCCGCGCACTCTACCAGCTATGCCCCAATCATTGCTAATTCCAGATAAACGCAGGTCATTAAGCCAAAATGTTCCCTCAATATCGTTTAAAGCGGTGTTTTCATCGGCAATAATCACAAAACGCACCCAATTTACTCTACTTATGGTGGGATTTCCTACAATGCGCACCCATTCATCACGCTCCACAGCCTTAGCACCACTAGGGCGACGGGGAGCACTGGGATTTAAAGGCGAGTGATCAGCTTTGAGTCCCACAAAATCCGCCAAGGGCAAATCAAAAGCATTGTCTAGCCAGTTGCGTTCATGGCAATCCTGTTCCCTTTCTTGGGCTTCGCATCGTAAAGTGATAGGTTTAAAAGACCATTCATAATAATGGCTAGAACTTTCCAAGCCTCCTTGCCCAAACTGCAAAGCAAAACGGATAGGAGAGTCATCCATGGCACTCATATAATGAATTTCCATCAATATTTGCTTATACATAGTAAGATCAATATCTTCCCCTTCAAAGATCTTGGTGGCCCAGACCTCTTGCCCTGGATTTAAACCGCCAAAGTCCAAAACCAGACTTTGTTCTTTAAGGGTTGCACTGGTTTCAGAGTCGCGCTCAGAAACGGTATTTGGCGATTTAAAATATGTGCGAGAATCGTCGCGGTTATTGATCACTCGCACATGCAAATAATTGCTGTCGGCTTTGATCACTTGTCCCGGGGCATCGGTTTCTACATAAGAGCCATCGACTTCAATTATTTGCCCAGGGCCGCTGGTGATAATCCCATATTGGTTGGAAATATCGTTTTCTTGCCACTGATTTCCCACAATTTTGAAATCCACAATTTGCGCTTGGCCTTCGGAAACACCGGATTTCAAGCTACCATACCACAAACGGGTAAAACCCGCATCTGACAAAATTTCCTTCCACGAGCCCCCTGTACTCGAAACTATGGTATCAAAAGCATCCAAGGGAATACGCCAGCGCCGCCAACCATTTTTCAGTTCGTCATAAGTGGTACGATCATCATCTTCTAAATTTATGCGATAGCGCACAAAGCGAATGTCTGTGTCCAAAGTCCAGTTGCCATTCAAATCTTCCGTATCAAAAGGCCTTTCATCGGGACCGTTATTCCCCTCGGTACCGTTAATATGAATAGTGGGATCAGTGGCATCTTTTTGCTCTATAAAATTATCTCTAGCCGCATCGGTATTGGCTCCGGAAGAAAATACTTCAGTGGAAACGCAACCGGGAACCCGACAATCCCAATCTAAACGACTCTCTGTTTGTGTGGAACCATCTACCCCATCCAACCCAAAGTCATTTATAGCGGTGGAAGTCCCATCCCGCGCTTCGGAATCCAAAACGCCATTGGGTTTGTAACCATTTATAGAAACATCTTCGCTTAGCGCACCTAAATCCACAAAAATACTGCCCACATTACCCCGCGCCACCACCTCAATATAACGCATATTCATGCCACTTAAATCGCTCCAATATTCGCTATTGGCCCGCATTACTCCTCCCCAGGATTTGCCTTCTAGGTTATCATTGGGGCGTAAAGTAAACTTCAAAACTGGCATTTCTCTGGTATCTATATCAGTATTATTAACTTCAGTATAAACATTGCGGTAGCGTTCATATTGGTTGCTATGCCATATAAACTCTCCCAAATAACGGTGATCTAACTCGGGAATATAGGTGGATAAATCATCGTCGGTACCTCCGGGCGGCGAAGCGTGGGTCCACGATGTGCGATATAATGGATAGGATAATGAGCGTGAGCTAGATTCAAAGTCTTCTAACAAAGCTGCTTTGCGATCAGAACTGTTGGCATTGTGGTAACTTGCAGCTAATTCTGCTTCCATTTCCCAAGATGATTTAGCATCTGTATTTATAAAAGGCAAAGCATTAATAAACTTGTCCATCCATTGGGCGGTGTCTTGCAAGCGTAAATTAGCTCCTAAAAGTACGCTAGAAAATGGTTCTCCTCCATAACGAGGCTGTTGTTGGCTGGTACTTTGATTTTTGTACAAAGCAGT
Organism: Fibrobacter sp.; assembly: GCA_012511955.1. Classification (GTDB taxonomy): domain Bacteria; phylum Fibrobacterota; class Fibrobacteria; order Fibrobacterales; family Fibrobacteraceae; genus JAAZFC01. Next base: position 20,976 of record JAAZFC010000036.1, read on the forward strand.
AATCCCTAAAAGCGAGTTATCTCCCAAAGAGCGGAAAGGATACTCTGCTCGGGCTCCCAACAAGATTTTATTGTCGATTTCGAATAAAGGTTCACACTCATAGGTAACGCTAATTTCATTGTTAGGGTTTAAAGCTTTTTCGCTTAAAAGTTCTATACTACCCAATTCGTAGTTCACCGAATAATCCACATCTTTTTTGAGTACATCAGAACCAATCTTAAGTTTTTCTGAATCTGGAGCAATATCTATGCAATTTCCTGAACTCACTGAAAAAGATGAACCTGGATCCCTTACATTAATGGTGGTTTGCCGTTTTTTACCAATGGTTTCAAAAAAGTATCTACTGGCAAATTGATTGAGATTATGCACAGGATTTTCATAAATTTGTGCCATTACCGCAGAGCTATCCACATTGCGCAAAGGTTCTAAACAGTTTTGGCGGGCGCGCTTGGAGGCTTCTACCGGGCTCATATTTTGATTTCTATACCACGATTCTGGCAAGCAAGGCAACCACATTTCTCCCGTATATTTACCATTTATTTTAGGAAAAATGTCGGGATCATTAGAACGCACCGCCCCACTGGTGCTATCTACCAAACCCAACATCGTAAGAGCATTGGAAACTGACTTCAAATTTTGATCTTTAAAACGCAACACAAAACCCGTAGCATTGTTTTCATTAATGCCCACCTGATACACATTGCGCAACATTAGCTTTCCAATTCCCGGCAAATTACTGCCATTATTGTCATCTTGCACTAAAATCACATTTTGTCCTGAACGCACCACCGCGCTGGTGCGACCGCTTAAATCTCCCACCCAACTCGCTGCAATTAGCACACCTTTTCCCCCGGTGAGAATTTTTACCGTTCCCGAACGGCTATCCCAATCCCATTCTACCCCTTTGCGCATTTCTACCAAGCGCAAATCTCTTTTATTGCGATACTCTTTGCCATCACTATCGTAGTAAATAGCCGTCATATCTTTAAGCACATCTTTTTCGTTATTGATGGGATTGCGTTTAAAAAGCTTAAGCTCCGTGGGGGGCGATAAATTACCAAAAGCCCCCCTAGCAACGGCTTGACTCACCGCCTGATCACGCCAGCGATGGTCCAAAAAGTAATACCTATAACCCACAAAATTTTTATCTAAAATACGCATTTCGCTTTCTTGATCTGAAGCGCGCAAAGTATAGCTCTCAGCGCTGCCAGCATCTTGAGACGCAATAGCGGTAACATCCCAATCCCCAAATTTAAGGTCCGCTTTCACCCCAAAAAGTCCTTGGTGATTCTCTGAATACCCCGTAAGTTCTGTTCCCCGTAAGGAAAGTGAGGTAGATCCCAGCTCCAAGCGTTGCAAAACAAAATCTTCAAACTCTCCTGGGGTGGCTTCGGCATAAATCACCCTTAATTGGTTGCGCACTCCCAAACCGCTTTCACTATTGTTGACTTCCACCGTAATATGGCGTCCTATTTTTCCTTTAACCAAAAAGCTAGGTTCATAATGCAATGATGGAGAAGGAAACAGTGATTTTTGCAAACTTCCCGGAGCATCGTCATAAACTCCTTTACCCAACAAGCGAATATCCATTTGTCCTTGCAATTGGAGTTTGGGCTTATCTAAACCTAAATCCTTCATCCATGCGGGCATATTTATGGGAATAGCAATATCAAATAAAGAGCCTTCTGCCCCATCTTGACCACCATCTTTTTGCCCTATCAAAGAGTTTAACCATAAATTTTGTAAACCCACATCGTACATATCAAAGGTATAGGAGGTTAATTCTTGATAATAAGCAGTCCACAAATTTTCAGTATCTTGGGATAAAGCATTTACATAGTTAGATTTAATACGCACTTCTCGCGAGGCGAAATCTACTTCATGCTCATTCACAATGTTCCGTTTGGGGAAGTTTAAATACCCCCAAGAAGGGTGCTGTTCTATACCGCCTTTGGGAAGCATACCCTTTAAAGGTTCGCTCACTGGAGGCTTAGTTAAATAATCTAAAGAGGGTATAAGTGTAGAATCGGATGCGTTAACCAAACACACCACCAGCGAAAGCAAAACCAGCAACTTTCGGCTCAAAAATTCTCCTCTTATACTTTTCATCTAAGGGCTTGCCCTATTATACCTCAATTCTAGCAAAATTCAAAGCTTTAAGATACTGAATTAAGCACACTAAAACCATAGTTTAAACACTAATACTACATTTTTGTTATGAACAGAATGCGCCGGCGGCAATTTGGGCAGAATTTTTTGGATTATAATATGGCTAAATCCATCGCCCACGACATAGATTTTAAGCCTTCAGATATCGTTTTAGAAGTCGGTCCTGGGCATGGAGCTCTCAGCGAACATTTATTACCACAAATTGCTGAATTACACGCTGTGGAAATAGATAAAGAGTGTGTCAGCGTATTACAAAACAAATTTGACTCCCCTAAACTCCAGCTTTATAATTGCGATTTTATGGACTTCGATTTAGCTGGATTCATTGCTAAACATCCAAATTTGTGGATAGTGGGAAACTTGCCTTACAATGTAGCCACGGCTATTTTGCAAAAGATTCTCCCGTTTTTGCATCAACTTCAAGGGGGCATGGTAATGACTCAACTTGAAGTTGCCCTGCGGTTCTGTGCAGAACCGCACAGCAAAGCCTACGGTTCTCTAAGCGTAATGACCAAGGCTTATGCGCAAAAACGCCAAATCCTTCGCACCATTGGACCAGAACATTTTAGCCCGCGCCCTAGGGTCCAATCCGCAACATTTTTGCTACAAAGCCATAAACCAGTTGGCTACGAAGAAGCTTTTTTTGAATTTGTGCAAAAATGTTTTTTCCACAAACGCAAACAGCTAACCAACTCTCTCGCGCATTTTTGGCCTAAACCTCTAGTTCTTGAAAAGCTAAACAGTTTAAATTTTCCCATAAATATCAGGGCAGAGCAATTAACTCTGCAAGATTTTCTAAAATTGTACCAAATATTTTCAAAACTTTAAATTTATCTCATGAAAAAGCTCATTTCACGCTTACAGCCAAAAAAAACAATACAAAGCCCTATAACATGGGTGGTTATTTTGCTTATTGTTTTTCATGGTTTCTTAAGCTCAGAGCAAAAAAGCATTATTCCCGAATTAGAAAACCAAAAGTTCCTATTTCAAAGTTATTGGGATACGCAAAAAAAACACGACTTAGCAAAACAAGGTATTGTGCCCAACCAAGAGCAACAAATCTGTTCCAAGAAAGAATTTTTAACTCCCTTTATAAACAAAACATTACTCTATAAAGTTGTCCTTTGTCCCCATTGGTTTTATCCCACTAGTCTTTTACTTTCATGGATGGTACAACCTAGTTGGCTTTACTTGCTTTTTATTATAATCATGGGATTTATTTTTTATGGAAAACTGCGCAAAAGCCCCATAAACAAAAACTGGCTCTACGCAACCCCCTTTGCCTCCCTGTTCCTTGCAAGCTCCTTATATGCACTTTTAACTATCAACTTCGACTTGTTTCCCCAACAATTATATATGGGACTTGGCCCAGCCCTTGCTGCTTTAGCAGGCATGTTCTTTAGCCTTCACCCCCAGACATTTATTGTGGAAATCAAAGATATCCCCATAAAAATTTCTTATAAAACTGCCGTAGCAATCTTTTTATTTATCGACCTAATTATCAATGTTTTAGCAAATCCCACTAATTTCGTATTGATTTTTATCCTTAATGCATTGACATTTACCACAGTTTTTTGGCTTAGTCCCAAATTTCTAGAAGAAACGGTTCAATCAACGCCAAACACTTCTAAAGTCAAAAACTTATCTATACAAGAGCATTTTGATGATGCCTGGCGCTTAGTTGGCTTATTAGAACTAGAAGCTGCAGCTCAAGCCTTTAAAACTGCCATTAACAAAGTTATTTTTAAAAATAAAAGCGACTTATCTATGCTTAATGTGCATTTTAAAAGTATCAAAAAAGAAAAAGTCATAATGCCGTTTGAGGGGAAAGATTTATACCAATGGGCAGAGAAGTTACGCCATTTACAAGCTTATGACACAGCAATTTCCTGCTTGGAAATTATTTTAAAAAACGCAAAAATGGACTCAGAGCTAGCCCCCTTAGCAGCACTAATGTTAGCTGAAATACGCGTTTTACACGATTGCGAACCTCAAAAATCCATTGATATTTTGCAAAGACTAAAAAATGAATTTCAGGGAGAAACTTTGGGACAAAAAGCTCAAGATCTACTAAATCAAATAAACTAAAGTGCGGTATGGACAAATATTTTAAAAAATATCTTTTTCTTTTTGCGGTGGGAGTCGCTTCGCTGTTAACCTTCCATTTTTCTACTGATGCGCACCATTTAAATCAAATTCTGCCTAAATCAAACCAATATGTTAAGAGCTTTCATAACTGGGATGAACAACCATCAAAAATTACTACCACATTAAGCGATAGTAACCTTCAGGTAGCCCTGTTTTTACAAGGGGAAACTGGGCACGCACCATGGGTAGCGGTGCAAATAAATCTTTGGGACTATTTTGACAAACACTTAAACTGGATGTTTGTTGACACATTGTTTATAGATGTTGAAAGTGATGATATTTCTGAATTACAAGTGAAAATACTTACTTTCGATCCAGATTTAAGCAACCCCAAAGAATATTCCACTTACAAAGTACTTAGCAAAGAAATTCCACTCCAAAAAGGGCGCCAAAAAATTGGCATACGCCTCGAAGACTTTTATATACCTGAATGGTGGTTTGCGCAAAAAGATAAAGAAAAAAAGTTCACAAGCAAGCACTGGGAAAAAGTTGGTTACTTAGAACTCAGCACTACTGGAGAAGCTAAAACCCATCAAGACCTTTCCTATACAATTCATAGCATTTCTGTTCAAGAAACCCAAAAAACTCACTTAAAAATCTTATTATCAATTTTATTTATCTTAGCATTAATAGCCATAGGCTTAATTCCTTCCAAAAAATAGCTATTGCGCTTAACTTTATAGAAGTTCTAAAGATTGCTAAAGTTATAAGATAAAATTAGTATAGGATATAGATGAATAACAAGTTAATATCATTCGCCCTGGGGATAGCTTTGCTGTAGATGGCCTTATCATGGATGGCCTTTCGCACTAAAGAGTTGCAAATTTACCCAGGAAACGATTTTTATATCTATGCTTATTCTGACACCGCTGACGGCGGTTCTTCTCGTGCCCAAGTCTTAGAAAACCACGGTATTATCCAGTTTATCTATAGATTATCTTCAGGTTTTGCCTATCCTTATGCAGGCATGGGTTTGGACTTAACCGAAAAAGACTTGATAAAAAATCCAGTTAAATTTTTGGATTTCAGTAAATACGATACCTTAAAAGTCACTCTGCGCAGCACTCTTTCCGATGAATTGCGAATTCAAATTCTTACTCACGACCCCGATTTAAGTAATAACGAATCTTCGCTTTCTTATAGGCACCTTTTGCACCATACCCCCACAAACCGCCGTTGGGACACATACTCTGTAGCTATTCAAGATTTTGTTATCCCAGAATGGTGGTTTTCATCAAATTTTTTAAAAGCTGAGCAAAGCAATAAGTTTTTGGAGCGCGTAAGTAATATTGATTTTCAAAACAGCAGTAGAATGATGATGGGGTTTAGTGATACTGTAGAAATTAAAAGCATTAGTGCCGTGGGTAAAAACAGCCTTTTAGGCTTTGGTTTAATTATATTCGCGGGAATATTTTTAGCAGGTGCCTATAGTCTTAAACGCATAGAAAATCAACGCAAAAAAATTGAAAAAGAGTTGCAATTTGTTAAAAATCGCAACTTCGCCTATTCTAGCTCAAAAAAATTAACTCTAGGCTCTCAAAGTGTAAAAGATACAGCAGAAATCGTGAACTTTATTGGAGAAAATTATTTAGATAGTGAACTCAATTTAGAAAGCACTTGCAAAGCTATTGGCATTAATCGCAATAGACTTACTCATTTACTACGCGAAGAAATGGGCTTAACTTTCAAAAGCTACCTCATTGAACTTCGTTTAAAAGAAGCTGCTCGATTGTTGAAAACTACGGACTTGCAAGTGGCAGAAATATCCCAACAAGTTGGCTTTGGCAATATTTCTAATTTTAATAGAAATTTTAAAGACTTTTTTAAGAAAACACCCAATGAATACAGGAAAAAATCTTAAAACAATGTTATTTTTAAACTATGAGCACTAAACCCCCATGGACTTTAGATCGTATTGTCAAAGCAATTATAGCTCTGACGATTTTGGGCTTCTTATTTTGGCTAGTTGCCAAATTAAGCGATGTACTAATACCCTTTGGCATTGCTTTTTTGGCAGCTTACATCCTAAATCCCATTGTAAAAAAGATAGAACTCAAACTCAAATCACGCCCCCTAGCTGTAGCCATAGTGTTAATAGCACTCTTTGTTTTTGTAACCACAGCTTTATGGCTTTTGATACCACTAATACAAAACGAAGCTGTTAGAGCAGCTGACCTGTTAAAACGTACCATTTATGATGCAAGTGTTTCAGAGCAAGCTATTCAATGGATGCCTGAATCTATTTGGCAAAAGTTGCGCTCATATTTAGGTAGTCTCAAATTCATTGACTTAGTTGAGCAAAAAGATACCCTCAGTGTTATTGGTGGGGCGATATCCAACCTTTTACCCCGCGCCTTCTCTATCTTGTCTGGAACTTTAAATTTTTTATTGTGGATTTTAGGATTTACCATTATCTTACTGTATTTAGTCTTTTTACTGCTAGATTATGACCTATTTGTAAAGCAGTCTCAAGAACTTATTCCCACAGTAATCCGCTCCGATATCCTAGAGTTCATCAAACTTTTTGATCAAGCCATGAGTCAGTATTTCCGTGCTCAAGCATTGGTAGCTTTTACCGTAGGTGTTATGTTTTCCATTGGATTTAGCATAATTGGACTTCCTTTAGCCATAGTTTTTGGGTTATTTGTAGGTTTATTAAATATGGTGCCTTACTTGCAAATCGCTAGTATTCCCTTAGCGGCAATATTGGCGATTTTACACGCTTTTGACACCAACACTTCCATTGGTCAAATTTTATTTCTTGTGGTTTTAGTGTATGCTATAGTACAAATTATTCAAGATGGCTTTTTAGTCCCTAAAATCATGGGGAATATCACTGGTTTATCCCCTGTTATGGTTTTACTTTCTTTGTCAGTATGGGGTAAACTGTTAGGCTTTTTTGGATTAATTGTAGCCATTCCATTTACTTGCTTAGTACTTGCTTATTATCGCAAAGCTATACACAAAGATGTTAGACAAAGACATATATGATAGAGCTATAAGCTTTAAAACAAACTTAAATGATCGTTTAGCTAAAAACTATGGTAAAAGTGAAAAAATAATAGAGAACAGCTGTTTTTCAAGTTAGATTTTCTAATTTATTACGAAAATACGGCTACATTAGCCTTTAAAAGCTAATATTTAGTCGAATTTTCATTTTTCCACTTGTTTACACCCAAAAAATAAGTTAAGATAACTTTAACGAAACATTTCAACCAAAGGAGTTCTCATGAACAAACAAGACTTAGTAGCAGCTGTACTAGCCGATACAAGTGCAAACATCGAAACCAAAGCAGCTGCTGAAAGAGCTGTAAACGCAGTTTTAGCAGGTATCCAAAAAGGCGTAGAAGAAGATGGCGTTGTACAACTAATCGGTTTTGGAACCTTTACCGTGAGAAAAAGAGCAGCACGCAAAGGTCGTAACCCGCAAACAGGCGCTGAAATTACCATTAAAGCATCTCAAACTGTAGGTTTTAAAGCTGGCGCAGCCTTAAAAGAAACAGCTAAAAACGCTAAGCTACCTAAATAGTAATTTTCTTATTCCAAAAAAACGCCTTGTTAAACAAGGCGTTTTTTATTTTAATAAAGCCAGTATTTCTTTCAATTTTGCGCGTACTGAATCCCATGTATATTCATCGTCGGGATGAGGTTCTTGACCTTCACGATCAAAATAAGGGCGTTCTCCCATAATTTTCCCCCATTGCATATCGCATTTGCGAGTAAACTCTCGCAAACGACTTTCTTGGGATAAAGTCAACTCTACATACTTCTTTAGCGCTATTAACGGCTCATTCTCATGGAGCATAGCAAAACGATGCGCCACTACACTTTGCTCCAAAACATGAAGTAAAGCCCCAGAAGGATCCGATACATTTTTTTGTAAAAATTGTTGCATAGCACCTTGAAACTGCACAGCCCCTGGAACAGGAGAAGCGCCTCTTAACAATTCACCAGATTCTTTATATAAGGACTGATTAAACAGATCCATATTATAATTTTCTCCCTTGCCGCTTTTGCACTAATTCTGTAATAAGTTTTTGCAAGCTCTTATTTTTACGCAAGCTAGCAATGGTTGTTGGCATACGCCAGGTCCAGTTATGTGGTCCTACAGTACCCGGAATGTTTATACGATCACTTTCAGGATCTACAGAGGTGTATTTACCCGATAAAGCCAACCAATCCTGTAAAGCAGGAATAACTAACAAGGAATTCCCTGCCATTAAGTTTGATAAAATATGCAAGGCAGACTTAGCATTAATTTTATTAGGCAAAGGTTTTTTACCCTTAATATGCTCCCAATACATTTTCCTATCTAAATCTTTTTCGTGCCACCAACCTTCTAAAGTTGAAGTATCGTGACTGCTAGTTGTAGCCACAGATAAACGGGGATATTCTTGAGCGTCATAATAGGGTTGTCCGTTTTGTTCCCAATCTCGCGCCCACCTCTCTATGCGCAAAGATAAGATCTCTAATTTGTCGAGTACCACGGGCACGCTGGGTGGTATTGTACCTAAATCTTCAGCACAAACGAGCATATCAGTCTCATCCACTAAAACTTTAAGCAAAGTATAACCCATTTCTTCCCAATGGGAATCTTGAATGGATTCGTTATGAGTGAATAATTCAGCGACAATTTCTTGCTCATGCTCAGGTAAAGTTTTAAGCACTGGAGCATCGTACCAATACCAAAAAGGCCACATGTGCTCGGGAGTACTAGAAGGGATGAATAAACGATTCCAATACACTTTGAGCAGTGCATCGCGAACATCTTGACTATCATCGGCATTTACAATGGCCTGCTCGCTATAAAACTCGTTTTTTAACTCAAAACGACCATATTCTATCTCTGTAAAGTATTTTTCAATAACTTTTGTCGTTTTTTCACCAAAAAGCTCATGCAACCAGTCCCAGCCATAATTTGGATGGGTTAGATAATGCAAAGTACTTGCAGGAACCCCGCGATTAACAAAATCTTGCTCGGTTAAAGCTATGGCCGGATTAAATTTACCTAGTAAACCCGTTATTTCATTGGCAGGCACTGTCCATATACGGAAGAATCCCAAAACATGATCTATGCGATAAGAATGGTAAAACTTAGCCGCTTGCAGTAAACGATTGCGCCACCAGCTGTAAGAATGTTGAGCCAAAACATCCCATCTGTAAGTGGGAAAGCCCCAATTTTGTCCAGTATAGCTAAACATATCGGGAGGGGCACCGGCTTTATTAGAAAGATCGAAATATTGTCGCTCAGACCATAAATCGGCACTATCTTCGTTAATTAAAATAGGTATGTCTCCTTTTAACTTCACACCTGACCTATCAAGCTTTTTTACCACTTTTTCTAACTGCAATTCACACTGGTATTGCAACCAGCTATGAAATAAGACCTCATTGGCAAATTTTTCCCACAACTCTTCAATCAATTCTGGGCTAGGGTCTTGATATTCGGGCCATTGCCGCCATGATGCCTGTTGATTTTGTTCTTTAAGGGTACAATAAACCGCATAAGCTTTGAGCCATGAGTTTTTTGCCATCCAGTTTTGTAGTTTACGACTTTTTTTAATAGAATTTTGTTTGGTCACAAATATTTTGTGAAGCAATTCCCTTTTGGCGCGTACCACCTCTAAAAAACTTACTTTTTCGGTACTATTATACTTTTTTTGTAGAGCTTTTAATTCTTTTTGCAATACTTCGGCGCCATCTATCTCAGAAACGCGCAAATACACCGGATGCAAGGCAAAAGCTGTACGGGCACTGTAAGGAGAAGACTCTTCGCCAGTGTCATTTATGGGTAAAATCTGTATAAGATCTAAACCACAATCTTTTACCCAGACACCAAACTCTAATAAATCGTAAAAATCGCCAATGCCTTCACTTTGTTCAGAACGCAAAGAAAAGACTGGCACTGCTACGCCCGCTTGAAACTTCGAAATTTTCCCATATTGCATAATTATTCTCCAGGCATGATTATTTCTATGTGACGCGTAGAAACATTGATAAAAGGAGCGCGAAATTGTTCTTCGCCCCCGTGATTTAGCACTCTAGCTTGAGTAACCGCGATAAAACCTTTGCGCTCACGGATATAATCAGTAAGCCGTTCATCTTTTAAAGTGTCTATTTCACCTATTATTATAAAGGAATCTGTCCAAATTCGTACTTGCATAATGCAAATTTACATTTTTTGCCAATTTTCAGTTTCTTAGATTTTAATTTGGAACTTTAAAACAGAGTTAATCTATCTTTAGAGTAAGATAAAACACCATCTAACATTTTGATTGCATGAAATTCTTTAAATTAAAAGATCACAACTTTTTACTTGGATTAATACTTTTAATATCCTGCTCCAATGAAATGCCTGTGCAACCTGTAAAAACAGTTGACGAACTCAGTTATAACCACTGGTTGCTCGAAAGGCTTTATATACACGCCGAAAAAGAGATTTTTCCTTTGAGTTTTTACCAAGACATTGATCATCTTTATAATTACTTAAGTGATCCATACACCTATTATATTCCCCCTGAACAAGCAGATGACCAACGCCATCACGATACCAGTACCGTAGTTCCTGGGGCGTTGGGGGTAGAGATGATTAATAATCCCACTGCCGATTCAGCGCGCATTGAAATCTTTCGCATTTATCCACATTCTCCAGCAGGAAAAAGCGAATTAAAGCGTTGGGATAGAATTATTGCGGTAAACGATACTGAACTTACCCACGATAGTGCATTTAGTGTTTTTCAAAAAATCCGTGATAAAAACAAAATTTTAAATCTAAAAGTGCTTAGATATCTAGATGATGGAGTCGATACGCTCTTAATAGAAATAGAAAAAGGTCATGTTTATGTGCCCACTGTTTTTATAGACACTTTAGATGGTGTAGAAGTTGTAGAAGTCACAGAATTTAAACGACATACACAACCAGATGGTAGTGGAACTTCCGAAGAGTTATTGCATATTTTGCGAAACAACTCTCATGGAAAAACTCGAATTATAGATATACGCAACAACCCCGGAGGAGAAATATCTGTTTGTGTAAACGCCGCCCATGAATTTATCGAAGCCAACGAACCTTTGCTCCATATAATCTCCCATTCATTTAATCCTCGTGGTGAAGCAACCATAGATACTATTACATACATAAATGAAGAAAGTGGAGTAGCAGCAAAATCATCTTTTCACATTTTAGCCAATGAATATTCCGCTTCTTGTGCAGAAATATTTTTAGGCGCTATACAAGATTTGCGCCCGGACATTACCGTCATTGGAAAAACTACTTATGGCAAAGGCATTGGTCAAAGTCGATGGAGTACCCCAGATAGTGGTTTAGCTTCCATTACTAGCATTAGCATACGCACCCCTCTTTGGCGCGACTATCATACCAAAGGTTTAAGTGTAGATATTGAAACCGATGATAGCCCTCTATGGCACAGTTTAGATTTAATCAATAATAAAACTGCCACAAAAAAAGTTAGCCCAAAAAGGAGAGAACAACAAATATATAGACCCTTGATAAAAAAAGGACCGCCGCAAGCTTGGATTTTTGGAGAATAGCTTAATAATTACCGGCCACTTTCGTCAATGTAGCGCATGGCGTCTAAAATTAAGCTCGTGGTACTAGCTTTAGGTAAATTAGCTTTGTCAGGTAATTGAGTGTCATCTACTCGGAAAAACACATCGCCTCCCCAGGCCAAAATTTGCCCTAGCGCATCAGCTCCGCCAGCGTTTTCTGTTTGAGCACAGAACAATTGACCCTTTTTAAACGCCAAGAAGCCCCCCTCATCGTCATTATTTACAAAAAGTGTAGCTGTATAGGCATTTTTTTCAAAAGTTTGTGCGACATCCTCCACAGGAATTACCTTTCCATGCCCCATTAAGCTTGTGCGCAATATAGAACTATACGCTTGATTTTTAACTCTTAAACGATCGGCCATAATTTTATATAATAAAATTAATACCCCTGGATTATCAGACACAAACTTCACAAAATCGGCTTTATTCATCAATAGCACAGTGCAATCTTCCATGGCTAACACTGTGTTGCTTGTAAACTCATCGCTTATAAGTGACATTTCGCCAAAGCAAGATCCTTTTTCGAGTACAGCAACCTCTGTGGTTTGCCCTTTATAAACTTCACCACACACTTGAGCACGACCAGATTGCAATACAAAAAAATGCTTCCCTTCGGTTCCTTCTATTAATATGCTTTCCCCCGCATCGAATTCTTGTATTTTAGCTTTTAAAATAAAGAAATCATGAGCTTCACGAGGGATTTGCGACAAAAAAGGTTTCTCTTTTTCGTAGGGTGCTCGAATCCAGCTAGCTAAACTTTTACCACTTGCCATAATTAAAATTTAAAAAAATGTGCACAAAAAGGTTTTTTTATCGTCAAATAAAGTATGGAAGCTATTTTATTTAAAATTATAAACAGATATTTTAAGCTCTTTGTTTGCTTAAATATTATTCTTTTTTGCCGTTGTACCGATAATTATCATAACTATGACCCCAACCGTTTAGTGGTAATTGATGTGGGCCAAGGCTTATCTTGCTTGGTGCAAAGTCAAGGTGATTTTTGGCTTTTAGATGCAGGTGGAGACTCTACCCTTAATTGGGAAAAAACTCTAAAACAACACCATGTAAAGAAATTAAAAGGAGTACTTATTTCTCACTGGCACTTGGATCATTACAGTGGATTAACAGAAATCATAACAGCTTTTCCTGTGGATTCTCTTTGGTATGGTCCCGATAATGGCTACGCCTACATTAGCAAAACTTTGATTTCAACAGCCCAAAAACAGCAAATCGGCACGCGTAAACTTCAAGGCCCGCAAAATCTACAATGGAATAGTCTAGAAGCCCAGGTACTTTGGCCACAAATTCACACTAACACTGCTGAAGGAAACCCTAGTAGCTTAGTTATAAGAGTCGGCTCTCCCCAACATGGTTGGTTTTTATTCACTGGCGACATTGGTTTTGCTGAAGAAGAACAAATATTAATATATAACAACAGCATTGAAAGTGATATACTCATCGTTCCCCATCACGGCTCTGGCAATTCTTCGTCTGTAGCTTTTGTAGGCGCAGTAAACCCTTTTTTTGCCGCCATTAGTGTGGGCAAAAACCCCTGGGGCTTACCTCGACAAGAGGTTTTAGATAGACTTCAACTAGTAATGGGAAAGTCTCGGAAAAATGATATTTTACGCACCGACCAAAAGGGGGATTTACATTTTTTACAAGTAAAACACTTTGGATGGACCCAAGAAACACATTAAAACTCTAGTATTTAAGTTGCTTTTTTCTTATGTTTAAATAAGATTTATGAGAAAGCTTCTGTACATTCTTCTGGTTTTTTCTTTAACTCCTTGTTTGGCGCAGAGCAAGGGTGAGGCTTTTGAAGATTTTTTTAACAACTTCAAGGAAAGCCCAGACTTCCAAAAAAAACGCATTATTTTTCCACTCTCTTCTATTACCATAAGAATGGATACAGAAAAAGCTGATACGGTGCAAATCCAAGCAGAGGGATGGAAGTTTCATGATTTCCGTCTTTTGCGTTCAGGTTTTCAAGTTAGGTTTTTTGATTCTTTTACCCGAAAGCTTCGGGATACCGACGAAAGGGTGGTTTCTTTGATTGGAAACGACAATGGCGTTTATTATTCTTACTTTTTTAAACGCACTGAGGGGAAATGGAATTTAATTATGATTTTAGATGAGTCCACCTAAAGCCACAACTTTCCAATACAATACTAAATTTGTATTTTGCCTTTCTAAATCAGCGTTTTTCTGTTGATTTTAGTGGTAAAACTATAACTTAATGCCCCAAAGGCATGTTTTAATAAAATGCAGGTGTTATTTGAATCCTCTTGGTCCCTTAATTATACAAAGTAACCTTGAAATACTAATTGAAGTCAACCATGAACGCTACGAAGAAGCGCGCGATGCTATCGCACCTTTTACCGAGCTTATAAAAAGTCCAGAATACTTACACACATACAAAATTTCACATTTATCCCTGTGGAATGCAGCTTCAGCAGGCTTAACCCCCGATGAGGTTTTAGCTCGCCTCGAAGAATTTGGCAAATTTGAAACCCCCGCTGCCGTGGTGGTAGAAGTTCAAGAATATATGAGCCGTTATGGTCGCCTTAAGCTTTATAAGAAAGGCAAAAGTCTGATACTTGAAGCTGAAGACGAAGCCATGCTAATGGGAATCCAGCGCAATAAATCTGTGGCGACATATTTGGGTAAAAAAATTGATGAGCATCGCATAAGTGTACCACTTGCTTTGCGTGGTCATATCAAAATGGCCCTTACCAACACAGGGTTCCCCGTACAAGACTTAGCGGGCTATGTAGAAGGAGAGGCTTTAAATATAGAGCTGCGCACTCACTTATTAGATTCTGGCGATGAATTTAAATTACGGCAATATCAACAAGAAGCCGCCCAAGTCTTTTATGCTTCAGGCAGCGAAAAAGGCGGTTCAGGAGTAATTGTACTCCCTTGCGGCTCTGGTAAAACCATAATAGGTATGGCCACCATGGCCCTAGTTAAAACCCGAACTTTAATTTTAACTCCTAATATTACTGCAGCTAGGCAATGGATTAGAGAATTAATAGACAAAACTAACCTCACCGAAGATCAAGTAACTGAATATAGCGGAGAAGTCAAACAGATTGGTCCTGTCACCGTAGCTACATATCAAATTTTAACCCAAAGGCGCGGTAAAGATTCTAAAGAGTTAACCTACTTCGACATTTTTAGCCAGCATCGCTGGGGTTTGATGATATACGATGAAGTTCATCTATTACCTGCCCCCGTTTTTCGCATGTCTGCGGAAATGCAAGCCACTCGTCGCCTAGGTCTAACTGCCACCCTCGTTCGCGAAGATGGCAAAGAAACCGAAGTTTTTTCGCTGATTGGTCCCAAAAAGTACGATATTCCTTGGCGCGTACTCGAAAGTCAAGGCTGGATTGCCAAAGCTATTTGTAGTGAAATTCGTATTCCCATGGATACAAATCTTAAAATGAAATACGCCATGGCAGAAATGCGCGAAAAAATACGCATCGCCAGTTGCAATCCCCAAAAGATTAAAATTACCAAACAAATTTTAAATCATCACCAAGATCCCACCGATAGGGTGTTAATTATTGGGCAATATTTAGACCAATTAGACGACTTTGCGGCTGAATACGATATTCCTCTAATTACTGGTAAAACCAAAAACAAAGATCGCGATATACTATACAGCGCTTTTAGAAACGGTGAAATTACTTCTTTAATCGTATCAAAAGTGGGAAATTTTGCCATTGATTTACCCGATGCCAATATTTTAATACAAGTTTCTGGTACTTTTGGTAGCCGCCAAGAAGAAGCCCAACGCTTAGGACGAGTTTTACGCCCCAAAAAGGACGGTCGCTCTGCATACTTTTATACATTGGTAAGTAGAGATTCTCGAGAACAAGAGTTTTCTATGAATAGGCAACTATTTTTAACTGAACAGGGCTATACTTATAATATTGTCAGTCCTGAGTTAGGCGAAGAAATTGATTTCTTGGAGGAAATTAAACAAGGAGATTAAATTGCGCTCAAAGATATTTCTACTAGGCTTTTTACTCTGCATCCCGTTTTCTTGGGCGGCTAAAGTAAACCTTAAGGCAGAAAAACTGGTGTTGGATAACGGTTTAACCGTCTTACTTCACGAAAACACCCAAGCTCCCACGGTGGCATGTAGGTTATTTTACGCCACTGGTTCTGTGCATGAAAAGCCTGGACAATCAGGTTTGGCTCACATGTTGGAGCACATGCTATTTAAAGGCACCAAAAAAATTGGCATCACCGATAGTATTGCCGATGCTGCTTTTTTGGCTCAAGAAGACTCTTTGCGCGCATTGTCCCGGGAAGCTTTTGCACGGCAAGATAGCGCTAGCGCCCTTCGCTTTATTGCCCAACATGACTCCATCCAAGAAGTTCACCGACAACTGTTCATTAAAGATGAACTGTGGGAAAGCTACCTCAACGCCGGCGGTACAGGACTTAACGCTTATACTTCGGCGTTGGTAACTGCTTATCATGTTACTTTGCCCAAAAACAAGGTGGAATTATTTTTATGGCTAGAATCCGATCGCATGGAAAACGCTGTGCTGCGGGAGTTTTACCCTGAACGCGATGTGGTCCGTGAAGAACGCCGTATGCGTTACGATGACTCCCCCACTGGTCGCTATTTTGAAAGCCTCAAAGCTACTTTTTACGAAGCTTTTCCCTACCGTATTCCCACCATCGGTTGGGCGGAAGATATTAACAATTATAGCCGAGAATTAGCTGTAGATCACTATCAAAAATACTACAAACCCAACAACGCTATCTTAGTTTTTGCCGGGGATTTTAATAGTGCAGAGCTCATTCCTAAAATAAAAAAATATTTTGCTCCCATTCCTCGGGGCAGTGAGTTCCCACCTTTAATAATGAATGAACCCGAGGCCGCCGGAGAAAAGCGTTTGGTAGTACGCCGCAACGACTCTAAACCTCGTTTAGACATGCTTTTTCACACACCTGCTGTAGGAAGTCCTGAGATTTTTGCTTTAGATATAGCCGAAAATGTACTCAATGGCCGTTCAGGTCGTTTACATCGGCGTTTGGTAGAACAAGAACAATTAGCCGTAGCCGCTGGAGCAGCTAACAATATCAAACCCTACATGAGTAGTTTTGAATTGAGTGTCATTTTACGGGAAGGCGTAGAGCATCAAAAAGTGGAAAAAATCGTTTGGGAAGAACTGCAAAAGCTAGCCGATGAACCCGTGAGCGACCGTGAATTACAACGAGTACGCAACTCTATTATTGCGAGCCAAGTCCGCTCATTTCGCAATATGGAGCATGTTGCTACTATCATGGCTTATTACGAACTCTATGGTGATTGGAATTTGGTAAATCGTTGGCTCGACGAAGTAGCACAAATAAGCCCTGCCGAAGTACAAGCAGCGGTACAAAAATATTTGCAAAGAAATCGCGCCACCATAGGTTATATGAAAGCGGAGGAACCGTAAAATGAAAAAACTCCTGATTTTTAGCATTAGCTTTGTTCTTTTGGCATGCTCCAAACCTGCAACTCCACCTGTATTGACTACAGAAAGCAAAGAAGTTTCAATTACCGAAAAGTTAAATACTAGCAACCACAATATTCCTGCCCATTACAGTCAAATTTCTTACCCTGAGTTTAGCTATACTCCTCCCTATGGCCCGGACTATTTAGTGCAACTTAACCCCCAAGTTAGCGCATATTTGGTAGAAGATCCTAGTTTACCATGGATACAATTAAAAGTATTTATGCCTCAAAACACATCACCGCAAAAACCTGAAGAAGTGGCGGCAGTATCTTTACTCGATGTGATGTATAGACGCGGTGGCTCCGACAAATTTAGTGCCACTGTAGTTGATGACACTTTAGAATTTTTAGCAGCGGGTATAGCAGGCAACTTAGGAGTCTATCACTCGACTTTAGAACTGCAAAGTTTAAGTGAAGACTTTGGTACCGTACTCGAGATTCTCCAGGATGTGTATTTTAAACCCACTTTTGATTCTACTCGCTTAGAACTGCAAAAAACCGTGTATTTGCAAAACCTAAAACACCGCTATGACCGTCCCGCTGATTTGTTGCGATATTTGCATCGCTACGCCATGTACCAAAGCAATGCCCGTACCTGGAGCTCCTTAGAGACCGAAGTTAGTGCAGTTAGTCGTGAAGATTTAGTGCGCTTATCTGCAGATCGTTTTAGCGGCATCCCAATGGTTATAGCTATTTCAGGTAATTTTCAACGAGATTCTATGCTGCGAACTTTACAAAAGTGGGTGCAAAAATGGCCTAAAGCAACTGAAAAGCCCAACCCTACTATTCCTTTAATTTACAAAAACAAACCTGGTATATATGTATGCGACAAAGAAGCCACCCAAGCTAACATTCGCATGGAACAGCCCTTTGTAAAACGCCCTCATCCTGATTATTATCCCACCGCTGTGGCTTCCTATATTTTGGGCGGTGGGGGCTTTACTTCACGATTGACTACCCGCGTACGCTCCGATGAAGGCCTAGCCTATTCTGTATATTCTTACGCTCGCTCGGATTACGACGAAATAGGAAATACAGGCATAGCTTTACAAACCAAAGTGGAAAGCGCTGCTTATGCACTGCAAATTATTCGTCAAGAAGTTCAAAAACTCGCTGCGGAAGGTCCCACAGAAAAAGAATTACTCTCTGCCCAGCAAAGTTTGGTGGAAAGTTTACCAGGAACATTCAATAGCCCCCACGCCACCGCTCAAGCTTTAGCCCAATCCCAGGTTTGGGGGCGTTCTCCCGAACATTTCAAAGAATTTCCTGCACAAATCCAAAAAGTTAGTGCCGACGATGTAAAACGCTGTATCAAAAAATACTTTGACCCCACTAAAATGACAGTTTCCATAGTAGGTCCTCTAGAACAACTACAGATGCGAGACACAGTAAACCAAGTAGAGTTAGATTCTTTGGGTTGGGGCGATATAAATATTGTAAGTTTAGATAGTCTCACTATGAGGTAATATGTTTAAACTATTGCGCTACATTCCCCTGTTTGTTGGACTAGTTGCTGCCCAGGGCATGCTAGATACCACTGCTTATTGTAGCGTAACTTGGAACTGCTTGCAACACCACATTCCCCACTGTACTGAAAAACAAAAACAAGCCCAAAAAGGTATCACCTACAACCAAGAATTTTGTGCACCTGTGCTCAACAATTTGCAACGAGGCGTAAACCCCAATAGCATAGCATCATTGCAAATCAACTCATATTTAGGGAAAAGACAACGCGTCAATTACGATGTCAGCGGCAGACTGCCCATTAATAAAGCCATGATGGACTATTTAATGGACAATATGCCTTTTACTGCGCATTTGATTAACGCTTACCAAGAAACTAACTACACTCTAAACTATACATTTGGCAATAAATGGTATTTTCACGGCGATAATGGTGGAAACCTTAAAGGTCAATTCAACTGGATACTTGCTGATAGTAGCGGCGTAGATGGGCTGAACTTGTTTTGGGGCAAAGGCACCGCCAAAGTTTTGATGTGGAAACTGTGGGGCATGGCCATGATGACCCTAGATTATCGCCAGGTAGAACAAAACCACTTAGACTATGATTTGCGCGCCACGGTATTTCCCGCCAATGGGATTTTAAACACCATAATGGAAATGAATATGTTCCGCAATGTGGTTCTTTCAAAAATCCGCGAAATTGTAAATCATATAGAAAAGTCCGCTCGCTTGTACGGCCAAGGAGAACGAGAACAAATAGCTAATTACGAACCTTTTAAAAGCAATTCGATATTAATACGACAACTGGCTGAATTTAACCAAGTGGTAGAAAACTCACAATATAAACCGCCTTCTCTAGATAAATAAACATGATTCCAACTTCTGCCAACGCCGATTTATTACCCGATGTGAAAATGACTGAACACCGCCGCCAATGGATGGAGCGCATTCTCAACTTCCGCACCCGACATTTTACCATGGTGCTTGAAGACCTTTACGATCCTCACAATATTTCTGCAGTGATTCGCACCTCCGAAGTTTTTGGTTTGCAAGATGCCCATATCATCGAAGAAGTTAATCCTTATAATGTCAATAAATCTATTTTAAAAGGAGCGATTAAATGGATGGATTTGCATTTATATCAGCAAAGGCAAACTTGTTTTACCCGCTTAAAAGAGCTAGGTTATACCATTGCAGTAGCTAGTACCAACACTGAAAACTCGGTTTTAGACTTGGATTTATCTAAGCCCACAGCTTTTTATTTGGGTTCAGAATATCACGGTAACCATCCCGACACCTTGGCCCAAGCCGATGCGCATTTTAAGCTCCCTCAATATGGCGTCACCGAATCCATGAATGTAAGTGTGGCGGCGGGAGTTTTAATGACTTATTTAGATATGTATATGCAAAAAGTTGGCCGCCAAAGCCTGACTTTAGACGAAGATGCAAAAAACGCCCTGCGCAAGCAATGGTATATGCGCCAAGTAGAAGGCATGGAAAAACATAGCCCCATCACGAGGTGGTGAAATGAAAATGGATAAAAGTACAGGCGGCCTAATGCGCTCCACCGAAGCTACTACCGGAAGAGTTCAAAGAGTTTATCAAATTTTTAAACGAAAATGAGGTGAAATAAAGCAGATGGCATAGACATTGTCCAATGCTACAAGCGCAGAAAAAGAGTGTTAGTTGATGGTATTGAAATCGCCGTGATTGCCCGTGAAGACTTAATCCTTAATAAAAAAAGTAGCGGAAGATTACAAGACCTTGCTGATGTAGAATTTCTGGAGAGTTTAGAGGATTAACCTTAACTCTAACTCAGCAATAATATCATCAATCCTGCGAGAATACCCAGTAAAAACACCCCTTTGCGCCATAGGTTCTTTTCCTTAAACAACCAAGCGCCCAAGGCAAAAGTGATTAACACGCTGCCGCGCCTAATGGTGGAAACCACCGCCAAAAGTGAATCTGGTTGATTGAGTGCCGAAAAGTAGAAGAAGTCAGCTAACAATAAGAACACTGCCACAATGGGAATGGCCCAACGCCATTGAAAACTTGTGCTGGGGGGAGCTGTACGGCGAATCACAAATACCACTGGAGCCAAAAGCAACACTTGATATAGAGTAAAATACGCCTGTACTGCAATTTTATCAATATTGCGTATCAAATGCTTATCAAACAAAGCGCTAGATGACGAAAACATCGCCGCTAACAGAGCTAGTCCCACCCATTTATTGGTGCGAAAATTCACTCCTTCTGCTTTTCCAGCCTGGGAAAACATAAAAAAGAAGCCCAATGTTACCACCACCCCCAACCATTGTTGCCCTGATAGACTTTCACGGTAAATCAGCAAAGCTCCCAAAATAGTCCACAAAGGCGAAGTTGAACGAATGGGAGCTGCAATGGTTATAGGTAAATGTTTAAGCGCAAAATACGAAAGCACCCAAGAACACAGCACCAAGGAAGTTTTAAGCAGCACCAAACCATGCTCTTTTCCAGTCATAGTCGGTACAAAAAGCATAAAATCAGGGGGCAAAAGTTGCAGCTGCGAAAGCACTATAAAAGGCGCATATATTATGGCTGCGCTCAATGAAGTAAAAAATAGCACAAGCCATACTTCGTTATCCTTTACGGCAAACTTTTTCGCCACTTCGTATATTCCTATAAAAGTGGCGGAAATAAATGTTAAAACTAACCACATAACGCACTTCCTGTACTGACAAGCTAATAAACTAAGTGCGCCGCAATGTAGCAATAAAAAAAAGAGCTGAACTTAGGCTATAATATGCCCAATTCCAGCTCTTATACAGCTAATTTAAAATTTATTATTCTATTTCTTCAGTTTCCTCTTCGGAATCATCGCCCTCAAGTTCATCATCGTTTTCATCTTCAATTATGTACTCTTTACAGTCATTTTGCCTGGCATCGAAAAACCCTTGTTTCTTTTCAGCAGTAACACTTGTTCCGCTACCAGATCTCTTTAGCAAACCCGCATCGATACAATGAGTGTTTTCGTTTGCAATGGGAGTAATAGCAAGACACTCTGCATAATCCATAGCAGTTATTTCATGTCTATAACTTGACATATCTTCGCCATCAAAAACATAGCCCTGGGTAGTGTAAGAGCTGGAATCACCGTAGCTATATTCCCAAAAGTCTGTCTCCACACTGAAATCGCAAGTCGTTACAAGCTTTGCCGTGGAAATCTCTGGAGCTTCTGCTAAACCATTGGCTATTTTACATGAATTAACCACCGTAGCATGGAAATCTTCTAAAGAATTATTTGCAAAAAAGCCTTCTTTAGTTATGGTTATATTTCCTATAAATGTCCTGCCTTCACATTTGGTTATTTTGATATAACTGCCATCATCATAAAAGTCCATAACATTTTCTGTACTGCCTTGTAAACCACAAACCATAGAAGAACCCGTTCCATTAGTAGTTTCTTTTTGCAATATCACAAGATTATCACCCTCAATTTGATAAGTTAACTCTGTGGTTCCTTCTTCCGTAGCATCAGCAGTTTTCACCACATAGCTCCACTCACTGTCGGTAGTTTCAAACCCACAAACAGTTACAACGCTGCTAGATGAATTTTCTGAACCATCTCCAGAGTCACTAGAAACTTCGCCGTTTTGATCCACGGTTGTACTATCGCTGGGATCATCTAATTCACTTCCTGTAGAATTGTTCCCTGTACAAGAAAACATGGCCAAAGATATTACCATAGCTAGACTAAGTATTAGTTTATAATTTTTCATAAAAGTTCCTTTTAAAAGTTGTGTATGTCCCTTTGTTTTTGGATACTCCAAAGCTAAGTAATAAAAAACAAAAAGCAATTAATATTTAGTTAAGGCTGTCTTTATATAAGAATAGAGATATATTTACAATTTGCTAAATTGATACTGTATAACTTTGTTGGAGATAAAATGGAACCTATAAAAATCAACCTTCCTGAACAAGATATTCCAAAACAATGGTACAACTTAGTACCCGATTTGCCTGTGGCACCCCATCCTGCATTAAGACCTGATGGCAAAATTGCCGCTCCCGAAGACTACGCAGCTATTTTTCCTATGAATTTAGTAGAGCAAGAGTTTTCCACAGAGCCTTTGATAGATATCCCCACAGAAATCATCGAGCATATAATGCGCTGGAGACCCACTCCTCTGCGTCGCGCTATATGGTTAGAAAGGCATTTGAAAACTCCAGCCAAAATTTATTATAAAGATGAATCTGTTTCACCGGGTGGCTCACACAAGCCCAATACCGCCATTGCCCAAGCTTGGTACAACAAACAAGCGGGCACCAAAACCATTACCACCGAAACTGGTGCAGGTCAATGGGGCAGCGCTCTCAGTTTAGCTTGCCAACTTATGGGTATAGACTGTAAAGTGTTTATGGTAAAAGTCAGTTTTGACCAAAAACCCACTCCCCAAATGCTTATGCGCACATGGGGTGGAGAGTGTGTAGCCAGTCCTTCCACGGAAACCGAAGCTGGCCGCAGATTTTTAGCCAAAGATCCCAACTCTCCTGGCTCTTTAGGTATGGCTATTTCCGAAGCAGTAGAAGCAGCAGTTAAAGATTCTACAGGTTCTACAAAATACGCTTTGGGTTCTGTACTTAATCATGTTATGCTACACCAAACTATCATAGGATTAGAAGCTCAAAAGCAATTCGCTAGCATTGGCGTCAAAAAGCCCGATATTGTAATTGGATGTGCTGGCGGCGGCAGTAACTTCGCCGGTTTAGCTTTCCCCTATACCCGAGATAAAATCCACGGTGCTGATATTGAGATTATCCCCTGCGAACCTGCCAGTAGTCCAGCATTGACCAAAGGCGTATTCACCTACGATTTTGGCGATTCTGCTGGTATGACCCCCATGATGGCCATGCACACTTTAGGTCACGGTTTTGTGCCCAAACCCATCCATGCTGGCGGGTTGCGCTATCACGGTATGTCTCCCATCGTGAGTCAAGCTGTAGTAGAAGGATTAATGGCACCGCGAGCCATCAACCAATTAGACGCTTTTGAAGCAGCTGTTACCTGGGCTCGCACCGAAGGATTTATCATTGCTCCCGAAACTTCCCACGCTGTGGCTGGGGTTATCCAAGAAGCTATTAAAGCCAGAGAAGAAGGCAAGGAAAAAACCATCGTCTTCACTTTATCTGGTCATGGTCTCTTGGATTTACAAGGTTATGAGAAATATCTTAACGGAGAAATTGTCAACTACGACCACCCTACCGAAGAAATCGCCAAAGCCGAAGAAGAGTTAAAAGACTTGCCCAAAGCTGAAGCACGCACTAGCGGAAAAAAATGGTAAGTTATGATCTATGAGTGGCACGCAAATCCACCGGCAGAGCTATGCGAAAAGTTGTGCCGGGCCCCACTCTTTTCCAATAAGTCATTTCGCCCCCGTGTTCTTTGATAATCCCATAGGAAATATACAAACCTAAACCCGTTCCTTCCCCCACTCCTTTAGTAGTGTAAAAAGGCTCAAAAAGCTTGTTTCCCATATCTTCATTTATTCCTACACCAGTATCTTTTACTTGAATAACAGCTTTATTTTCGTGAAAATTAGTTGTTATACTCAAAATTCCTGACTTTTCCATAGCTGCAAGGGCATTTAAAAAGATATTCACAAAAACTTGAG
The DNA here is from genome assembly GCA_012511955.1 of Fibrobacter sp. Classification (GTDB taxonomy): domain Bacteria; phylum Fibrobacterota; class Fibrobacteria; order Fibrobacterales; family Fibrobacteraceae; genus JAAZFC01. Next base: position 45,498 of record JAAZFC010000036.1, read on the forward strand.
ATAACTGCACTGCAGAACCCCATACTGGCGGTGTTTCCCCCCACTCGCACTTTAATTGATGTCTTTTCATTTGACCTTTTACCATAAGCAAAGATTCTTCTAACATAGCTTTGATATCTACTGGCGCTCTCTCCCCAGATTCTGGTTGAGCAAAAGATCTTAAGCCACGGACAATCTCAGTAATCTTGTTTAACCCAGCTTTGGATTCTTGTATTAATTCTTTAGTATCTTCCCGCAAATATTCCACTCTCTGCTCCGTTAAAGTTTGGCTTTCACAACTATCAAAAATTTCCTCCACATATAAGCCCAACGCATCAATATTCATATTCACAAAATTTATGGGATTGTTGATTTCATGAGCTATTCCTGCCGACAATTGCCCCATGGCCTCTAATTTTTGCGTTTTTGCCAAACGAGATTCCAAATAACGCCGTTCATTTAACTCTTTTAATACTTGTTTGTTCATTTCAGCTAGCTCATGCGTGCGCTGTTGCACTAAACTCTCTAACTGTTTTTCATGTTTTTCTCTTTCTTGGATATTATGAACTTCAGCAGTTATATCTCTGATAGCGACACCCATATAAGAGTCTTGAACTTGGGGAGTTAAAGCAAAAACCCTGATATCCACAGACAACAGTTGAGTCTGCTCCATGGTTATCATTTCACTTTGAACATGAACAGAACCTTTGATTAGCGCTCCATTCAACCATTTTTCCACGCTATTGCGAGAGTTTTCAGTGTTAAAAAGATTAAATATGTCATATTTGACTTCATCAGTAGCGTTAATACCAATAGTATTGGCTAAACTGATATTCATATAGACAAAATCGCCATTAGAATTAATAACACCCAACATCTCTTGGCTGTTATCCAATAAAGATTCAATATCTTTAAATAAATTCAGCTCTTTGTCTAACTTGCTCTTTTTTTGTTCTAATCTATGTATGCGCTGATTTTTTTTCAACAAAAAAAACGTAAGCAGCACTAAAAGCGTACTCAAAATTAATTGTAGCCCAAGCATGCTTTTATTCTATCAAATTTACCCCTAATAAGTCAAGAGTTCTTCTACAGCCCAAAGCAAATAAACCATAGGAGCATTCCAATTTATGGCTATTTCATTGGTAGCAAAAGAAGCACGCTTATCCACATAAGAAAGCGTAGGTGGATCTTTGGGGTAAGGATCTAAACGATGAGCATCTTGCTGCTCAATATTAGGACCTCCCACTAAAAAACCGGGAATGGGTTCATCAATATCATCACCAGCTGAAACCCGATGATGCAAAAAGCGCGGTGGATTTTTACCAAAACCGCTGACAAAACTCCTTTCTAAAGGGTTCACTCCCAGCAAATAATCCAATTGTCGTACTGCGTCCTGGATATACTGCTTTTCTGAGCTTATCTGAGCTGCTATCAACAAAATCATCCCTTGAGTGGCTACTATGCCATTGCTTCCCCAAATAAAATCATCTTTTTGCATGGCCAAATGCACTGGCGACTGCTTTTGTTGGGCGCGCAACTGTTGCGCCATTTGTAAAATATGCTCCTGGGCTCCTTGGTCCTTTTTTACCATAGCTGCAGAAATCGCCCCTAAAGAGCTGACACTCCACCACTGGGGTAGCTCCGCTGTCAATGCTTGGGGTGCAATGCGCTTTTGGTAAGTATCTTTTCCCGTGCTTATCCACAATTCCCAAGCCGCCCAATACAACTCGTCGTCGGTATGGGAGTTTGCATAAGGCCCTGTGTTAATATCTTCGGGCTGTACATAATGCTGTTCAGGATTGTCCAAAGCCCACGCAAACGCTCTTTCCGCCTGATTTAACCAAAACTTTGCCACTTTAGGTATATATTCTTTATAAACTCTCGCCGCTTGGGCCATGGATGCGGCAAAATACAAGCTCGCTGCCGTGCTTTTCATTACCACATAGCGCGGATTAAGGCAAGTATGAGGCATTTGCATGCTGTCAAAGCTCAAATTAGTAAGCTTATGATACACACCTCCATCGGGGGCTTGCATATTGGACATCCAGTCTAAATTCCATTTAACTTCTACTAATAAGTCGGGCAATTGAAGTTCATCTGGCGGAATATTAAAAGATATTTTTGAAGCTAATTGGGGCAAATGTTCCACCACCGCCAAAATCTTCCAAACACTAATCCCAGAATTTACGATATATTTATTATAATCTCCAGCATCATACCAGCCCTTGGGAGCAGAAATCACTGCGCCTTCGGGTAAAATAGCTTCGGCGGCGCTGGCGTGAATCAAAACTTCAGTATCGGGATGCCCAGCGGGCCTAGCCCATTTACCCGCAAACTGCGGCTCTAGCTCCATACTCGCCCGCTGGAAATAAAATGATTTAAGTACCCCTTGGGCCAAAACTTCCCAAGGCTTTTCGCCCACGACAATTTTCTGCTGAAAATCCCCCACTTCGAGAATATATTCCCCTTTTTCTCTTATTTCACTAAAATCGCATAGTTGCAAATTTAACTCAAAAAGAGCTTCAAACTGCGAAGGTGGAAGTTCTTTGCGTAAAACTTCAGTATTTGTATCAGCTTGGCGCACCACAAATTGCTTTGGGATAGAATTTTCTCCCGCCCAATAAGCAAATTTGTCAGCGTTTATATGATAACCTATGGTATTGTATAATATCGTCATATATTACTTGTTAACCCAGGGTAAAACTTGTTGACCAGAGTGGTTACGCACCCGCACCCATAAAATTCCCATATTTTTTTGCGGCACTAACTCTTTTAAAGCCACAGTAGAACTAATATGATGCTTTTGTCCTAGCATACGACCCTGTTTATCAAAAATTTCCAACTTTAAATTATCGCCAAACAAAGCATTTACATGCAAATAATCTCCTTTAATCACTGCCCCCAAATTCCTTTGAGTAGGAGCGTGCAAAACACCATCAGCCAACTCATCTTCAGCTAAAGGCTTTTTAGTAGCAAAAAGTTTAGTTGACTTAACATTTACCGTGCTAGTATCTAAACCCACCTCTAAATGCAGTGAAACATTTTCTGAACTGCGTGGTGCTTTAAAGGAATAGGCATATTTATAATAACGAGCACTGAGTACCGCCGTGCGTTGGGCAAATAAATTAGTTCCATCACTTAACTTAATCCCCAAATCACGCACATTATTGGATTTAGCTTCAACTTCTATGGTATAATCCACTCCTTTAACTAAAGTTAAACCATGTTGGGCTGTATAAACTTGCCCTAATTGTTTGCCAATTTCATAGGTTTTCAGCTGCAATGAGCTATCTTCACCCCATTTAGCATCGCCATAAGCGTCTTGCTTTGAATTGTAAGGAGAGCTTTTCCAGTGATTTATAGAGTCTGTAAATTTACGATTTTTCAAAATGCTTTTTTCGTATTCCACTCCAAGAGCTTTAAGCCACATATCTCCAGTAACTTCGAAACTTGTATCGCCGCTATTGCCAGCTAAGTCGCCAATCCAATCTTTAAATTTAATATCGCCACTTTCTTTGACTTTTACTCGCACGCTATCTCCAATTTGGTACGAGTCTTTTTGGGGTTCTAGTTCTACATTTAAACCCGCACTGCTTTGAGCCAAAACCACGGGAGCAAATACTTCGCCCTTAGCAAGACTTTCATTTTCTCCTAATGTTGCTTCCACTGCTCCTATAAGAAGCACCAAAGGAGCTTGCCAGTTAATGGCAATTTCATTACTAGCATAACTTTTGGTGTCATCGGTGTAGCATTTAGCTGATGCACAGCCAGTATTAATCAACCTATCTAAAGGACCATCTCCGCCCGAACCATTGGGACCACCCACCACATAACCGGGAATGGGTTCTGGGATTTTATCAGCGATCAAAATACGCGCATGGGGATTACGAGGGTAATTGTATCCAATTCCTGTTACATAGCTGCGATTTAAAGGATTTTTGCCAAAAAAGTAGTCCGCCATTTCCCCCGCAGCTTTGAGGTAAGATAAATCGTCACTTAATTTATGTGCCACCAACAAAGTCGCCGCTGCTGAAGCCACCGCACCATTGGATCCCCAATAAAATGACAAATTAGGCAAACGCATGGGACTTTTCTCAATTTCTGTGAGCATTGCATCTGCTTTTGCCAGCACCACTTCTGCCAATGAATCTCCCAAATCCTTATCAATGCTTTTTGCCTCTAATGCCAAAGAATAAATACCCAAAGAAGCTACACTGTTCCAACCCACAGTATTAACCTTGAAATTACCAGTTAATTCTTCTTTATATTTTTTGTCTTTAGTGGACAAAAACAGTTCCGCTGCAGCCCAATAAAACTCATCGCTAAAGCTATTATCTCCATAACCACCAGTCCGGACATCTTTAAACAATTTACTGTTCGCACCCTGGGTATAAGGAATTTTATCGTTCTTTTTGGCCCAGGCCCAAGCTAATTTGGCTCTAGCTAAACAAGTATCTGCAAAAGCGGGATCAATGTCTTTGTAACGCCTATAGGCTTGGGCAGTCATAGCCACAAAGTTCAGGGTAGAAGAAGTGCTTTTACCAATTACAAAACGCACGCTGGGATCATCTGCAGGCATCACGTTACCCGAAAAGTTCTTAGGCGTAACTTTGAAAAACACCCCACCATCATCGTCTTGCATTTTTAAAAGCCAGTCAAACTCCCACCGTACTTCGTCAAATAAATCAGGAATACCATTACCACTTTCGGGGATATTTAAAATTTCATCTCCCGTCCAATCTGGGTGCAAATACATAAATAATTGCAACATTGCCACAGACATTCCTGCATTTACCACATACTTTCCATAATCCCCAGCATCGTACCATCCCCGAGATACATCTCGAGTGGCGCCTTTAGGTTTATCCAGATCTTCGTGATAGGCTAAATCATCGTCGGGATGACCAAATTCCCGCGCGAAAATCCCGCCGTGTTCTTCGGGGATTTCTGTGCTGGCGCGCCACAGGTAAAAAGCTCGTTGAATATCTTGGTAAGCATCTGCATAGACATCTTTGCGAATGCGAAAAGCCATGGAACGACTCTCTCCCACGGCTTCTATGATGTACAAACCTTCGTCAGTGAGCTTAGAAAAATCAGCTTTTTGCACCATTTCTTGGGAACTATTCCACAAAGCTGGTTTAGTCAAAGCCCCGCGCAACACAACCTTATCGGATAGAGCGTCGCGCACATAAAAAGAATCAGCTCCACCGTGGGGAATCACCGCCCATTTGTTTGCCTGGGGATGGTAGCCTAAATGATTTATGTGGATTTCAGCGGCAAAACCAAAACTCATTAATAATATTATTAAGCTAAAAATGTGTTTTTTCATAATCAACCTCATCTAGTTTATACAATTAAATTAGTTTCAGTTGGCATATTGCAACTTGGAGTATATTTGATTTTGGTTACTGCTGTAACCAAGTGCTTAAGGTAATTGCACCAAGCTTATGTTGCGCAGCCAAACCGTGCGTTTCCATAAACCAAGGTTAAACTCTAAACGCCCAAAAGGCGTGGTTTCTTTGGCGCAAAGTTGCAAAGAATGCTTTGTTGGTGTGGTTTGCAAATGAATTCGAAAGTTCATATTACCATGATCTAAATTATCGTAGGGTGCCATATAGCGCCCTAAACGAGTCAAAATATTAGTTTGCTCCACATCGGACCACGCTTCGAAACTCAGCTCATAGCAACGACCTTGGACTATTTCAATATCTTCTTGCATCCATTGCACCGAATAATCGTGGGTACCAGGTTCATGTACACTAATCTTAACTTTATTGTCATTAACCATAGTGTCGGCTACACCGTCCAATTGGGTTAAGAAAACCCATGAATTTCCAAACTCTTTAAAATCACCGTTTTTTACCCTTTCTCCATTGGGTTTATCAAACTGCTTCACCGCCCAATCTTGTATCTCCCAGGCTTTTTCTTCGCCACCAACAATCATCTGGTAGCGAGTAGCATTAAAAGCTTTGGGGAAATATGCTACCAAACTATCTAATAAATCAGCATTGCTGGTTTCACTGATAATTATTTCCTGGTTTTCCTCAACTTCTACATTGCTAAAGTCCACTGTTTTTAACCAAGTTTCAGGGTGAAATAATACACTAAGATCATATTTCGGCGACTCTTCCTCAGAAGAACGAGATAAATCGTTGATAATTTGCGCATGATGGTAACGCAATCGCAATGTCAATGAATCTGGCAAAATGATTTTAACTTGTGCATCCAAAGGAATATAGTGAGAAACAAATTCTTGTTTGGACAAATCCAATAATAAGCCTACTTCTTTGAGGTAGCTACGACTAGGAATGTTTATGTTTTGGAAATTAACTTCTAAACTATCACCATTAAGCAAATCTATCTGTACCGAAGGATCCTCTTCGTTTTTAGGCCATAAAATAGTACCTACACTTGCATCTATAGGTATGTAGTAATAATAACTGCCAAAATAAGACACTCGCTTAAGATTAAAGCTAACTTTTTGCCATTGCACAGAATCTACATTCATGGCAATAACTTTTCCTAAAAAATCAAAATAAGCTTCACCTGGGGCAAGACTAAACCGTGCACTCATGGAAACCATAGGATTACCAATTTCTGTACCTGCATTTTGCACAGAATCGCCACTAGAACAGGACCAAAACAAGAAGCTAGCTAAAAAAGCCGCCAATATTTTTTTACGCAACATATCAATTCCTAGTTAGAGGAAAGAGCTGTATATTCACTTGGACTATATCATCTCCTTCACCTTCATCTGCAGAGAAATCTAATATCTCTTTTCGCATAAGTTGCAGATGTTTCTTTAAATTAGGAAATTCTTTGGCTTTAATGGGGAAAATTAATGAACTAATATCTCTTTCTTCTGCTGACACCTCTCCCATAGCCAAAGAAGCTTGTTTAAGCATCTGCTCATGAAAATCACGGACTAAGTCGTACTGAACCTCGTCATCTGTAGTGATATTTGTATCATTTTGCTTATAACCATTGGGAGTTCTAGTTATTAAGCCTAATTCTTGCAGTAGTTTTAATGAATCTTGAATGTCTGCTCTACTCAATTTAGTTCGCATGCGGCGCATAAACCATTCTGGTGCTGCACTAAATCCCTCAAGAGCAATCATCTCGCGTATTAAAATATGATGCCATTCTCTAAAAATACGAAATTGGGTATCTTCTAACTTGCGAAAACGAGAGCGTGGAGTACATTTAACGAGATTTTCATAATAAATCTGCTTTTCTACGCTATCTTTAGCCTGATTGAAGAAAACTAAATTTTCAAAATACTCAGCTTTTTTTCCAGTAAGCCCCAAACCCACAATTATTTTAGTTACGGTACTTTTAGTGACATTGCGAGTACCATCCATGGCCAATTTTAAATGTGCATGACTAGATAAACCTGCTTTTTCAGCAAAATAACGCAAAGAAAACACGGAAGATGTTTTTTTCCGCCAGTTATAAAAATCTTTCAAGTAAACACGATAGTTTGTGTAATGCAACACATCGGGTTCAGGCAAAGATTCCTTGTTTTTCTTTTTTTTGCTCATAATTATCTCTTAATATATTATACATGTTTAAAAGAAACTAAGTGAAACAAAAACAAGCTATTCGGTTACGATAGTAACCAATCAACAACAATTAAGGACTTCCTACATATAAAACACTGAAGCCATTTTGGCACTCACACTTCAATTTACCACCGCATAATTCACGGGCGGGAAAGTATTCTAATTCAACTTTTTTAGCTATTCGTCGATTAGTGTCTGTACCTAAATCTAAAATTTTCTTATGACATTCAAAAACTTCACCCTCTTCATCGGCATTAGGGTTGCACAAAAACATCTCCCCAGTTTCATCTTCTATATAATAAGCTCCTGTGCGGCACCGATCTGTGGTTTTGAACACAATATCGCCTAAAACTGTAGAACACCACGATGTGGTAGGCGTTGTACCTTCAAGCTCTAAAATTTGCGCTATGCTGCGTTCTGTACACCATTCATGGCTTTCATTTTTAGAACATGCTACTAAGAACAAAAATGACAAAATTAAAACTAAATATTTTTGCATAAGATAAATATATCAAAAACGCCCTCCTTTTTGGAGAGCGTTCACTTGCCGTAGGAAAATTAAACCCTAAACTGCCCCACTAGATTGTTTAGTTCTGCAGACAAACTAGCTAGGGAATCTGAAGCGGCAAGTAGCTCTTGGCTAGCGGTTTTAGACTCTTGGGCTGTGCTTTCCATTTCTGAAGCAGCGCTAGCCACACTCTGAAAGCCTTGGGAAACTTCATTCATATTGCTATTAATATGGCTCGTTTCGTTATCTAAGCCTTGTACCACTTGAGCAACTCCAGACATGGCTTGGTTTTGCCTATCCACTTCTGCTAAAATGTTTTCTGATGTAGTGTTAATTTCAGCTATTATATTAGTCATTTGACTAAGCCCTTGTTTAGAGGCGTCAACACTGTTGCGCATGGCATAAACTTCCCTGTCTATGCTACCAATGGCATCAGCGGTTTGCCTCGCTAAATCTTTAACTTCGCCTGCTACTACCGCAAAACCTTTACCCGCTTCACCAGCGGTGGCCGCCTCAATGGTGGCATTTAAAGCTAATAAGTTTATCTGCTCAGCTATATCTTCTATTAATTCCACCACATGACCCACTTGCTCCGCTGCTTGGGTGAGGTTTTCCATCTGGCCCTGCATATTTTCTGCCTGGGCACTAGCTTCATTGGCTATTTCAAACTCCCTTTCGCAACCTTTGGCTATATCCTTTAAAGATTGTTGCATGGAATTTGACACTTCTGCAACTTTAGAGGTGGATTCTGCTAAGTTTCCCGCAGCATTGGTTACAGCACCTGCTCCTGTGGCTGCTTCTTCCATGGCCGACGCCACATGATGACCTTGATCATTAAGTGCATCAGCGGTGCGAGTCATCATTTGAGCTTGGGTATTTAGTTCCTCAGAAGCCCCAGCCAATGAATTTGACCGTTCCCCCACTTGCATTACTAAAGCTTGAATTTTAGAGGCAAAAACATTAAAAGCTTTGGATAAATCCCCTAATTCATCTATGCGATCTTCGGGCATGCGCTGAGTTAAATCTCCCTCACCTTCGGCGATATCACGCATGATATCTGCAGTACGCCTAATAGGTCTTGTTATAGAAATTCCTATTATCCAAATAAATACTCCCATCAAAAGCAAAGCTATTACTTCTAAGGCAATCATGGCCTTGCGCATATCCCTAATAGGGGCCATCAAATCTGTAATAGGATAAACTGCTGATAAAGACCAATAGTGTTGGGTTACGCCAATTTCAATGGGTTTAAAGACTAATAATGATTGCGAACCATCTAAAAGCGATGTTTTTACCAAACTGTGAGTCTTTCCGCTTTTAATGCTTTCTAACAGTTTTGGCTGTTCTTCGGGAACATCGTCTCCTATTAGCTTACCTATCAACTGTGGATTACGGTGAGAAACCCTTAAACCATTATTGCCCAATAAAATCACATAGCCCCCCAATGGAGAGTATGCATTCATTTTGTCTTGCAGTTGAGTTAGATCAATATCTACCCCAGCTATTCCCACAAATTTACCATTAATTTTCACTGGAACCACTAGAGATGTTAACCAAGTTACATTACCGTGAAAATCATATTCAAAAGGGTCTAAAATTGCCTCTCTATTGCTTTGTTTTGCAAGGGTGTACCACTCATTTTCTGCAGTAATGGTATATTCCATATTAGGCATTTCTATGACAGTTTTTCCCTGTTCATTTAGCAAATAGCACATATAAAAATGGTTCCCAGCACTGGTGCGTTCTTCAGCGAAATATTCTCCTCGTTCAAATACTACATAAGATGCTTTTACACCGTGATCTAGCATGCCAATAGTTAATTTATTTAGAGCGTCTTCTTTTTGATCTGCTGGTAAATCATAAAGCACTTCCGCCGACTTAGCAAACTGGCGCACTGTTCCCATTAACAACTCTAAATCAGTTTCCACATCTAAAGCCAAGCGTTCAGCCTCGGTGTTTGCCCATAATTCAATGCTTTCTTCTTGCAATCTTGTTGTGCGAACCATGGAATAAAGCACTATGGCTGTAATGCTTACAAATACTAAGATCAATGACGATACTAATAATCTGTTTTGAATGGATTTGAATTGAAATAAGTTTTTCATGGTTAGTCTTCACCTTTTTTATGTTCACCTCTTCCATAAAGAATAATACCAAGATTAATTACGAAAGCAAAGGTTAAAAATAAATTGACACTTTTTTATTGCTTAATTATCCTTGTAAAGTCGTAAGAGGGAATCTCGTGAAAATCGAGAACGGTCCCGCCGCTGTAATGGAGGACGAACAGGCAAAGCCACTGAACATAAGTTTGGGAAGGCGCCTCAGTAGAACAATCCCTGAGTCAGAACACCTACTTACTTCGCTCACAGCACCAATGGTGCATAACATAGAGGAACTGATGCGCGAGACATCTAAGATCCGAAAAACGCCTTGGGCACTGGTGTTTTTCTTTGTTTATTTTTTGTGCCTATTTATGGTTGCCCCTTTATGGGCACAAGTCGATTCTAATACTCAAGACCTTGGTATTATGCGTTTGGTGCAAAAAGCACCGCTTTTAAGCGCCCAAGGAACTCCCACCACCATTAAATCCGAAGCTTGGCAAGGACAAGGAATGAGTATCGCCGACTTGCTCGCTACTTTACCCGGCATCCAAAGTCGCCGTATGGGAGGCATGGGTAGTTTGCAATCTATTTCGGTGCGAGGCGTTACGGGCAACAAAGTATTGATTTGCCTAGATGGCGTACCCTTGGGAAATGGCGCCAACTCTACAGTAAACTTAGGAGCCATAGACTTAAACCAACTTGAAAGCATAGAAGTTTGGAAAGGGCAAGTTCCTGCGCGCTTTGGAGGCAATGCTTTGGGGGGAGTTATCAACCTGGTAAGCAAACGAGGCTTAAAAAAACAAGCTAATTTGCTTTTGGGATACGGTAGTCATCACACTGGGGAAGCCGCTTTAAGCGCTTTTGGTGAATTGCGCGATAGTGTGCAATGGCACTCTTCTTTGGCCTGGCGATTTTCTGACAATGACTATGATTTTTTAGATCGCAACGGCACCGAATACAATTTAGACGATGATCGCTGGGTAAAGAGACGCAACGCCCAATACAACGAACTTAGCGGAACGCACGGTTGGTCGTGGCTTAAACCTAGCCACACTTGGCGATTAATGTTTTCCCATGCTCAAGAACAAGGAGGCAGCCCTGGACGCGAAGATCACCAAACCAAGGTTTCGGGATTTAAGCAACAATGGATTCAACCGCGCGTACAATGGCTCAGTAATAATTTTGAATCCCCGTGGCAACACGAAGCGGAGATTAATACCCGCATTGAAAAAAACATTTTGCACTGGTCCAACCGCTTAGATGCTTTGGGATATTCTTATGGAAGTATGGAATACCAAGAATCTGGTAGCGTAGATTTGCGCATTGAACCATCGTATCGGCTGGTTTATCAAAGCCAAGATCATTGGGGCGGAGAATGGCATTTGCTGGCTGGTCACGAGCGTTTAAGCCCGCGTCAATATCCTGAAACCGACGCTCAATGGAAGTGGGATTTAGATCGCAGTTTTGCCCGCAGTGCCTGGGAAGCCTTTGTAGATCCTCTTTCTTGGTTAAGTTTAAATGGTATTTACCACATTGGCGCTTTTAGAGAGCATAACCCTGGAGGAATATTACAAACCACATACATTGACACTATGCAGGCGCGCACCGACTATTTATGGCATCAATCTGCCCAAGCCGCCATGGGATTTGGTGCCAAAAACAGTCCTTTAAGAGCTAATATATCTATTGGCCGGCACTTTCGCATTCCCGATTTAACCGAGAGATACAGTACACATTTAGGCATTTTACCCAATTATGACTTAAACCCCGAAACAGGCTGGAACTTTGAAGCAGCCACAGCAGCGCACATTCACAACACTACTTTACGCGCCACCGCATTTCGCACCGAAGTAAACAACGGAATCGTATATGTATATGCCGCAGGTTTTGCTAAACCTCACAATATGGGACTAAATCGCACCTGGGGTTTAGAACTAAGCCTAGACTCAAAACCCACAAGTTTTGCACAGTTTGTTTTACATGGCACTTGGCAAGATCCCCGTAATTTATCTGCTCCAAAACATTATCACAATAAATTAACTCCCAATGAGCCTAAGTTTTCCCTAAGCGCGGAAAGCTACTTTAAACTCCCGTGGAATTTAGAACTCAACTATCGTGCCGAATGGAAATCCACACTTTATCACGATCAAGCTAACCTCATGGAAATCCCCCCACAAGACAACCATCATTTGGGTGTTTCTTGGGATATTTTCACCACTGCTCGCATCAGTCTTAATGCCACTAACTTGCGTGGTGGCGACTATCAACACATTCACTCAACTTACCCTACTCCAGGCCGTGAAATTCATTTAACCTGGAACCAAAAAATTTAACAACAAGGAACAATCATGAACAAAAACATAATTTTTACCCTCGGTCTAATCGCATTACTAAGCGGCTGCATTTTTAGCAGCGATGACAAGAAAAAAGTTGATAACAAAGAAGATCCCAAAGTTTCTCAGCGGGTTTTTGTGCTGGCCTCAGATTACCAAACTGGCGAATTGCTTTGGCTAAACGATAATGCAGACTCCTTAGTTGACAAAGGTATTTTAGTACACCAAGACTCCAAACTAAAAGGTCGTGGAGATATGCTAATGGTTTTAGAAAGTTTTGGCAAAGACAACTTACTACGCCTCGACGCTAAAAAACCTGGCAAAAGTTCAATCAAATATCAAGTTTCGCTCCCTGAAAACTCCAACCCATTAGATATGGTTTTTCCTGCAAATGATACCGCCCATGGATTTTTAGCCCAAGGTAACTTACCCCACCTGCTTAAAATTGACCTCAGCACCGGAAAAGCTGTGGACTCCTTGGATTTAAGTGAATATAATGACCCTAGTAGTGAACATCCGAATATGCAAAATTTGCTAATCAGTGGCGATAGTTTATTTATTACCCTTGAAAGGCGTAAAAGTGATTTTAGCAATGAGTTAAACGGTTTATTAGTTATTGTTGACGCTCTTAAACTCACTGTGCTAGATACCGTAAACTTAGGTCTTTTTAATCCTAGTTCTATGGTTAGTTTTGACAACAACATTTATGTTTCATGCACTGGTGTTTTGCCCTGGGATGGTAGTCCTGTGCCTGGAGATAGCACCCATGGAGTGGTTATAGTGGATCGCAAAACCAAAGAAGTAAGCACTTTAGCCTATGATAAACAGCTAGGTGGATCCCCCATGCACATTACTTTTGACGAAAAAAACGCTAGACTCTTTATCACAGCTTTTAATTCTTTCGGCAATGCTGGAGTTGTATATATGTCCATAAAAGGTGGAAAAGTTAAGCAGATAGATGGCATCGAAGATTCTTTTGGAGGCTTAGTTTTTGATAACAAAAATCAAAAATTATATATAGGTGACTGCGGCATGAACAATCCAGGAGTTAAAGTCTTTGCCAACGACAAACTCACAACTTTAGCCAGTGGTGGCGCCATGCCCCCATATAGCATCCATATTGCTAATTGGTAAAACTTTTTGAGGTGCTATTATGTCCATTAATTTAACTCGTATCTATACTCGAGGGGGCGATAAAGGCAAAAGTAGCTTAGCTACGGGCGAAAGGGTCAGTAAATCTGACCTTCGCCTTGAAGCTTATGGCAGTAGCGATGAGCTTAATTGTCAAGTGGGAAGATTACGCGCAACTTTAGAGCAAAATCGTGTGCTAAAAACCGTGCGACAGCAAGTATTGCCCCAACTAGCAGGCATTCAAGACCGTATTTTCGACTTAGGAACCATGCTTGCCACCACCCCTGAAAAACGATGGAAAGACATGCCCCAAGTGAGTAAAAACGATATTGCCACCCTAGAAGCTTGGATAGACCAATTTAACGCTGATTTACAACCTCTAAAAAGCTTTGTGTTACCCGGAACCAGCGTATTAGAAGCTGAAGCCCAGCTATGCCGCGCTATTTGCAGACGAGTGGAGCGGATTTTAGTGCGCATGATAGAAAATGACATGCACTTAGATAAAGAAGTCTTGTCTTATATTAACAGACTTTCGGATTACTTTTTTGTTGTGGGTCGTTGGATCGTTAAAAACCAAGGTTTAAGAGAAAACTTATGGAGCAAAAGTTCTCCCAAAAGCAAAAAAAATGAATAAAACTCTAATAATTTGTAGCATAATGCTGCTGTTATGGTCCTGTAGAGCGGAAATACCCCAAAACCAGAACTTTTCGGAAAATGTAAGCACCGAGTATGCAGTTAATTACCGCTTAGATTCCATTCCAGGCTATTTAATCTTGCATGTAGAACAGTTTTTTGATGAAAAATCCACCACTTATGGTTGGATTTTAAAAGATAAGCGCAATCCAGCTTGCCCTGAATGTAAAATCCCTATTAACTTCCAGAAATACCCCCTCATAGAATACCCTGTGTATAGCATCGCTGCGCTTTCGTCCACGCATTTAGGGATTTTAAGTGAACTAGACCTGCTTTCTCGAGTGGTAGCAGTTTCTCAAGCGCACTTAATACACGCCCCCTCCATACGCCAAGCTATTAAATCACAATCCGTGGCCGAAGTGGGCTTTGGGCCAAGCTTACAAATCGAACAGCTTTTACGCCTGCAGCCCGATGTGGTGCTAACCTTCGCCGTGGGCGATAGTCGTTTCGACGATTATGGTATTTTGCTAGATAACGACATCCCTACACTAATCGTAGCTGATTGGCAAGAAGTTCATCCCTTGGGGCGCTTAGAATGGATACGCCTTTTGGGAATACTCACTGGCACCGAAAACCGGGCAGATTCTGTATTTAAACTACGCACTTACAAATATTTAGAGTTATGCTCTTTGGCCACCCAGGTAAAAAAGCACCCTAAAGTAATTACTGGTACATCTGAAGGGGAAAACTGGCGTTTGACAGGGGGCAACACTTTTTTCGCTCGTTTACTTCAAGACGCCCAAGCGGATTATTTGTTTGCCCATAGCACTTCACGCAATTCTTTTAAAATCAACTTCGAAGAGCTTTTTATAAAAGCTCACCAAGTGGATTACTGGATAAACCCAAGCCCTTGGAACACTCGTAGCGAAACCCTTAAAAATGAAAGTCGATTATCACTTTTTAGCTTTTGGGAGAAGAACCATATTTTAATCCCTAACAAACGCAGAGCTAAAAATGGTGGCAATGAGTTTTGGGAATTGGGAATGGTACGCCCCGACCTTCTACTCAGCGATTTGTTACATTTTTTACACCCCGAACTAGGCTTAAGCGACAGTTCAGTCTTTTACCAATTTATGGAAGATTAATATGATTTTAGCTGATTTTACAAGCTTTAAAGCACAAAAAACTCACCGTTCTATTTTAATAAGTCTAAAACAGCCCCATTTAGTGCTTAGCAGCAGTAGTGAAAATGGTGGGTTGCACAGCGATTTGAAATATGTGATTAACAATCAATGCTGTGAGGGCAGTGCATTACACCCAGTGGCAAAAGATTTGCATTTACTCAGTCGCCAAGAATTGCATCAAAAAGTTTGCGCCGAAGTCCAAACAGACCCTAAACTCTCAGCCGTCATTACCACCGCCGCCAATATGGATTACGCTGCAATAAACACCCAAACTTACGATGACACAACAGTTACAGCTATTGCCACTGCAGGAGTCGAAGGCAATGCCGGTTGCGCCGGGGATCCCGCCCAATGGCACGAAAGCCCAGACGGCATTGTTCCCGCCGATAAAAGTTTTAGCGGAACCATCAATATCATCTTAATTTTGCACCAATCCCTGAGTCCCAGCGCATTGGTTCGTAGCACCATTTCCGCCACCGAAGCCAAAAGCGCCGCTCTCCAAGAGCTAGCTGTGCCCAGTAAATACAGCAGTTCATTGTCCACCGGCACTGGCACAGATCAAATTGCCGCTATCTGCCCCCTGGCAGATTCTCCGCGTTTCCACTGGTGCGGCCATCATTCCAAGCTGGGCGAGCTTATCGGCCTAGCCGTAAAAAGCGCCGTCAAAGAAGCTTTACGCTGGCAAAACGGCCTAGAAGCTTCGCGCACTCGCCATTTGAGCTACGCTTTGGGGCGCTTCGGTTTAACGCGCAAATACTTGGTAGAACAGTTAAAACTAGGCCAAAACGCGCCCCAAACAGACTTTTTGCTAGATTCTTTGCAAATGCTAGAAAATGACCCTCGAGTCAGCGCACAAGCCTACGCCATCGCCGCAGTGCTAGACCGCAAACAGTATGGGATTCTACCCAAAGCGAGCGTGCAGCAAAACTTAGTGGCGCAATGCGCCTTGCTGGCCACCGAACTGGGAGGAAAAGCCCAAAACTACAGCACAATTCACCCCGTTTTGCACCAAGAGTTTCTACAAGATACTCAACAATTTGATATACGCAAACTAGTGGTACGCGCCATAGAATTAGGCTGGGAATACAAATGGAAATAGGAACTTCTGCGTATTTACTCATAGGAATAGTCATTTTAGACGCCTTAATTGGCGATCCAGTCTATAAATTTCACCCCATACGCATTATGGGAAGCAGTATTTTAACCATCGAGACTTTTTTGCGTAAACGCATAGCTAATGAACGCTTTGCCGGAGTGTTTTTGGTAATACTAATGCTCATTATTTTTGTGGGTCTAATCGCAGGAGTAAGCTACGCTTTGCAATACCAAGGCTGGACCATTGCGTGGTGGGTTTGGAACTTGTATTGGGGATTTAGTTGCCTGGCATTGCGCGATTTGCTTAAACATGTGCACCGCATTGGCAAAGCAGTGGAACAGGGAAAACTCGAAGACGCGCGCAAATTCTCTTCTTATATAGTAGGCAGAGATACCCACACCATGGACGGCGGAGCTTGCATACGCTCAGGTTTAGAAAGCTTATCTGAAAACCTCACCGATGGCGTACTCAGTCCTATTTTCTGGTTTGCTTTAGGAGGAGTTCCTGGCATGGTGTTTTTTAAAGTAGCTAGCACCTTGGATTCCACCGTGGGTTATAAAAACCAACGCTATTTGTATTTTGGCTGGGCAGGGGCTCGCCTAGACGACCTAATGAACTGGATTCCTGCGCGTTTAACCTGGCTTTGCACCGCTTTTACTGCCTTTTTATTACCTGGATTTAGCGGAATCAAAGCTTTTAAAATCGGTTGGCAACAATACAAACTGATTCCAAGCCCTAATTCTGGATGGAGCGAAGCAAGTTTTGCCGGTGCTTTACAAATGCGTTTAGCTGGTCCTATTTGGAATCAAGGTGTATTAGTAAACACCCTATGGTTAGGCCTAGACACGGATCCACCAGCACAAAACTACCGTGATATGCAAAAAGGCCTCTTTTTAGCTACCGCAATAAGTTTTATTTTCATAATTATTGCATTTAGCTTGCTTATTTTAATCAATTATGTTTAAATTCTATATAAAGCGCTTAAACAACATTAGGATGAAATTTTGATGTCTTCCGATATACAAAATTCTTTTGCAAATGAATTAAAAGAAGTTCCTGCTCGCTTTGCGGGTGTGGAAACTCTTTTTAATATCATTCCTCTTTTCATAATTTCCATATTTTTCTGGGTAATGCAGCAATTATTTTTTAACACTCTACCTCTGCCTTTAACAGCTACTTTTTGGATAATACTGCAATCTCTTTTTATTTCTCGTTATACCATCGGCTCATTAAGTGGTAACCCCCACGCTGATTTATATCAAAAATTCCCCATTATGCATCTGCCATTTTTTACAATGATGCAATCCTTACTAACACTATTTTGGACCTTACCCATCACCGTGTTGGTTTTAACATTAGTCCCCATAGAAGAAATTATGGGGGTGGGGTTTTTGGAGTGGTTTGTGCACAATATGTATCTATCTGGAACTCAGCCTTTTAATCCCAACATCCTTTTTATTGTCTTACTCTTTGGTGTCAGCGCATTCTTCCTTTTACCCCTCTATACAGCAATAATTACTTCTTATAGTAGCTTATACGGTCTTTCTCATATAATTAACATTATGCTTTTCCCTTTTAAGCATGGCAAAAATTTACTTTCCACTTTTGCAGCGCATTTAGGCTCTACTTTCTTACCTATGTTCCTATACTTACCTTTTGTGGGAATCGCCGCTTTTTTAGGCTACAATGCAAGCCCCACTTTAGGAAAGCTAATTGCAGTTACAGGCATCACATTACCCTTTTTTGCGTGGCCCATAATCATTGGGCGTTTGGCAGGATCTTTTGCTCGTAATCACCCCTTAGATTTAGGTGAAGCAAAAAAAGTGAGCAACAATGCAAAAACTCCTATTAGACAAGAAGCTGAACAACGGCCTACCATAGGAATGCCCACTATCAAACCAGAACAAGAGCAAAGCCTCAATTTAACACCGAAAATCAGAGAGATTTTAAAAAACTCTAAAATCAACCCAAAAAATGCTTTAGAACAAATCACTAATTTGAAAGCTCAACACCCCGAAGATGCTTCTGTTTTAGTAGCCGAAATAAAAATTTTGATGTTATTGGGAAAGCTATACAGATCTAAAGAGCTAGCTCCTATAGCTTTTGAAGCCTTAGAAAAAGCTAAAGCAGGTAATTTTGCCACACAATTATTTTTGCTTTTTGAGAAAGAAAGACACAGCATTAATCTTTCTCCTACAACTTTAAGCTTTATTGGAAACAATTTTTTAAAGCAAAAAGACTTCCGCGAAGCAGGATGGTGTTTACATACAGCTTCGGTTTTAGATGGTAAAATAAAAGATGCTGGAAAAACTCTAGTAGAAATAGCCGACGCTGCAAAAAACGAAAACCATTTGGAAAGCGCCATGGGGCTTTTTAAATATTATCTGAAAAACCATCCCAAAGGCTCATTGGCGGACTATGCCAATGACTCATTAGAACATATTATGCACCAAATTAAAAAAAGTATTGAAGATTAGTGTTGTTTAACCTCTAGGTTTTCTTTGCGCAAATAGTGTAAAATGCTTTGAGGCCCCACAAAATGTGCCGCTCCCACCACCACAAAAACTTTACGTTTCTCCTTTATCCACCGAGAAATCTGTTGTGCCATTTTAATATTGCGCTGGGTGTAAATCTTATTTTTTAAATTGTCCCCCACTGAATCTATGGAATTCAAAACAAACTTTTCCATGCCTAATGTATCTCCACTTCGCCAAAAACACAGCATGCTGTCCACCTGATTTTCAAGGTCATCTAACTCCAACAAGGTTTGTTGTAAATATTCTATTTCTTCATCTTGGTCTAAATCCTTGAAAACCTCTACCTGGCTTTTAGCTGATTCCAGCGCCAAAACTGGCATATCCCGCTGCTGCGCCCGTCGCATAAAGTGCACATCTATACCCCAATGAGGGTCTAAACCCAAAGTTTCTACCCCAAGTGCGCTTAATTGTACCGCCATGAGCCACGGTCTAAACTGATGCATGTACCCTACAGGTAAACCCCAACTTTCGCATATAGAATCAACTTTTTCTAAAGTTTGCGCATCTAAAACCATAGCCGCATTACTATCTGGCGGAAAAACTCCTTGTTTTTGTAATAATAAATTAACTTCGTGGGCAGTATTGTCTTCTTCTATATTCATTTCCACCGCCAATTCTTGGCTAATGGCAAAAGCTTTTTCAATATTTGGGGCTAAAGGGTAAAGCTCTTCTCTACCTAAATGTATAGATCCCAAAAGCCACAAAGTATCTTTAGCATTGTTTACCGACCACAAAAATGACCTTTGCGAAACTTCTTTTTTCACTACAGGAGCCTGGGAACAAGAAAAGCATATTAATAGCAAAGCAGTGCAGAATATTTTTTGAGTAATACTTTTCATAATTCTTTTTAAAATTCCTGTAAATTATGCAGCAGTTCTTTAAGGCTTACAAACTCAGATTCTTGGTCTTGATTTAAAGACATTTTCCATAGTACATTTGAAGCGCGCATTTGCACTTCTATCCTGGGAAAAACACCCTCCCTTAAAACCCAGCCATGACGTTCTAAAGCTCTTTGCGTCCAATATTGAGCTAAGCCCTCTCCCACGCAACTTATAGGCCGTAATTTCTTTTCATCTACCTTAAAACTCCCCGTTTGCACATCAAATTGCACCTCATCCTTAGAAAAAACCTTTTGCATAGTACCATTTAACACCAACTCTTCGGGTAAATTTGAATGCAAAAATCCCTGATCTATAACCACCAAATTATCGGCAAAACGCAATGCTAGCTCCAAATCGTGGATACTTAGCACCACTGTACGCTTTTGCTCTCGAGCTAGTTTGCGTAAAAATACGAAAAGCTGCACGCGGTGGGGCAAGTCTAAAAAAGCCGTGGGTTCGTCTAACAAAATGATTTCTGCCTCTTGGGCCAGAGCGCGAGCAATAGCTAAGCGTTGCCTTTCGCCATCGCTCATGGAATCTACAAAACGGTGGGCGAGTTTTTCGCAACCCGTAATTTGCAAAGCTTGCCGTATTTGCTGTTCATCGGCTTCTTTTAAGCTTCCCAACCAGCCCGTATGGGGAGATCGCCCCAAAGCCACGCTTTGCCAACCGGTCATTCCATGTACACGAGGAAAGCTTGTAAGCACCAAAGCTAGCTGCCTAGACCTTTCTTTGGCACTCAATTCTTGGATGTTTTTCCCTCCTAAATACACTGAACCACGCAATGGAGGAATCAAGCCTGCCAAAGTTTTCAATAAAGTAGATTTCCCCGATCCATTAGGGCCAATTAAACAAACCAATTCTCCAGGATTAAAGGTTAAATCACCTTTTTTTACCACAGCATATTCTTTGGTCTTAGACTTATAACCTGCGCACAAATTTTTAGTATAAAAGTTCTTAGCCATCCACCCCTCTTGGACTTTTGAGCATAGCCCATAATACCACAGGACCGCCTAAAAAAGCTGTAATAGCATTTAAAGGTAAAGCTCCGCCTTTGGTGGGTAAATTCACCACCCATCCGCTAAATAAAGCCATGGTGGAGCCTATCAACATTACCGCTGGAATCAAAATTCTGTGGTCGGCGGTGCGAAAAAAATGCCTAGCTAAGTGTGGCACTACTAAACCTAAAAAACCTATGGGACCACAATAAACAGTGGCGGCAGCCGCTAAGGCTGAAGCCATAGTTAGCACCCATACCCTGTGCTTTGCCAATGAAAAACCCAAGCTTCGAGCACTTTCTTCACCCAGCAAAATATTGTTTAAATATTTTAAAGAAGGTAATATTGCTAAGGTAGCAATGATAGTTATGCTACTAAAACTCAAAAGGTCAGCGCCTCGACACCGTGAAAAGCTACCAAAACCCCAACCTACATAAGACGCCAATCTCTCAGGGTCTCCAAAATGGATCATTAAACTAACCAAAGAATCCACTAAATAACCAATCATTAGGCCTATAACTAATAAACTTACCGTATTTACCGTGCGTCGAGCTGCAAAAACTACCACTAACATCACCATCAACGAACCCAAAGTGGCTGCAGGTAAAATCCCCATGCTGCCAAAACCCAGCAATAGCACTAAAGCCACACCCAAACTAGCCCCGCTACTAACCCCCAAAACATAAGGCCCTGCTAAAGGGTTGCGAAACACCGTTTGCATCACTAAACCAGCTAAAGAAAGAGCCACTCCTGCCACTACTGCAGTAATGGCCCGCGGTAAGCGCAAATCATATATTATCTGGCCTAAAATCGGGTCGAAGTTATTAGAAAAAAGCACAGACCATAAATCTGAAAAAGTAATGGGACTTGCACCAAAGGCCACATTAGCAAAAAATGCTACTATGGATAAAGCCAATAGTAGCACTAAAATCAAAAAACTACGCATATAAAATTAACTTCGATGCTTTAGCTTACTTACAGTTTTTTCTCGCTTACCCCGTTGATATCTCTCTGGTGGAATGCGGTCAAACTCTTGAATGGCATCTAACCAATTATCCATCAAGTCGCGAAATTCCAATTTATACAAATGATGTTTTAAAGTATCACCTTTATTTTTTAATTGCACATAATCCCAACGCACCACATTGCGATCTGGAAAAACTTCACGAGAGCGGTAAGTGCTATCTGAATCAAAGCGATAACGAGCTAAATAAGCATATTCACCTGTTTGATGATAGCGGCCACTATCTGCATAGGTAAAAGTTGAAGAATACAAAGTATCATTTTTAGCAAAATTCAAAGATGCATCTCTAAAAGCATGCCCATGAGGGATTACACTGGTATGCCAATCTCCATTTACTTCTGTTTTTTTGCGTTCTTGAAGCAAAGAATCGTATTTCCAATGATCAAAATTTGATTTATCGTAGTTAGAACGAGAAATGTACTTACCTTCAGCTACAGCATCGCGCAATTTTTGCGCCGAATCTGATATTTCTTGCTCTGTTCGCTTTTGCGGTTCAAACTTATTTTCAAAGACTTTGGAAATTGAATCTAGTTTTGCATTTATCAAAGAATCAGTCAAAGTTGCAATGGGAACTTCATCCGCAACAGGTTCAGACATCTCTACTTTTACTAGACTAACAGTATCTTGGTTATCTGGTGCAGCTTGCGCACACACCATTACTAGTGCTGAAAAAAGCACAATCCAAAACAATTTATAATTCATAAACATTCTCACTAAGATAAAATTATAAAATATTATGGCAATTAAGTGATAATTACTTTAAAATGTGATTTAAATCACACTAACATCTCATTTATAGCCGCTGCCGCTCTTCGACCTTCACCCATAGCTAGTATGACTGTAGCGGCTCCGAGTACGATATCACCTCCTGCAAAAACTTTTTCCATAAAAGTCTTATTTGTCAGTTCTTCTACTAAGACTCTACCTCTTTTATCAGTTTTAATCTCTGGAGTGGTTTGGGGGATCAATGGATTAGAGCCATTGCCAATGGCTACCAATACTGTATCCACTTCTATTTCGAACTCACTACCGGGAATTTCCACGGGGCTGCGACGCCCACTCTCGTCAGCCTCTCCTAATTCATATCTTATACATTCCATAGCGCGCACTCTGCCATTTTCATCCCCTAAAATTCTTTTGGCATTTTGCAAAAAGCAAAACTCTACGCCTTCTTCTTGAGCGTGGTGCACTTCTTCGGCGCGGGCAGGCATTTCTGCTTCGGTGCGCCTATAAATGATTTTAACACTTTTTGCGCCCATGCGCAAGGCCATACGGGCTGAATCCATGGCTACATTTCCCCCGCCTAGCACCGCCACATGCTTCCCTCCCCAAATTGGCGTATCCGCTTTATCCTTTTCGTAAGCGCGCATAAGGTTGGCACGGGTCAAATATTCATTGGCAGCAAACACGCCCACCAAGCTTTCCCCTTCGATTCCCGTAAATAAGGGCAAACCTGCCCCAGTCCCTACAAAAACCGCATCAAAATCATCTTTATCTAATAAATCATCGATGCGACGGGTGCGCCCCACCACAAAGTTGGTGCGGAATTGCACTCCCATTTTCTCTAAAGTTTCGATTTCTTTGTCAACAATTTCTTTGGGCAAACGAAATTCGGGGATTCCATAGCGCAAAACTCCACCTAATTTGTGAAAAGCTTCAAAAATCACCACCTCGTGCCCTTCGCGGCGCACATCGGCGGCTACCACTAAGCCCGCAGGTCCGGAGCCAATCACCGCAACTTTTTTGCCTGTGGGTGCTTTTACTTCGGGCACTGCCACGCCGCCAAAATTGCGCTCATAATCCGCGGCAAAGCGTTCTAAACGCCCGATTCCCACCGCTTTATCCACGCTTTTAAGCGATTTGCCCACCACACAGTTTTCTTGACATTGAATCTCTTGGGGGCAAACTCTACCGCAAATCGCTGGCAACAAAGAAGTTTCCTTTATTTTATCAGCGGCCCCTTGGAAATCCCCTTCGGCGATAAAATGAATAAAAGCAGGGATATCGATGTGCACCGGACAGCCTTCCACACAAGCGGGCTTTTTACACTGCAAACAGCGCATAGCCTCTAAACGAGCCATTTCAGGAGTGAAACCCAAGGCCACTTCTTCTAAACTAGTGGCGCGATAATTAGCGTCTAGCTCGGGCATTTCTTGCAAAGGAATCGCCAATCGATCTCTCACTTTAAGCGGTTCTGGTCGCGAAATAATGTTTTGTAACACTTCTACAGCATCTCGTTGAGCCTGATCAAGAGTGGGATTTAAATTTGTCATAGCACAAAATTACAATTTTTAGCAAATTATTGCGTTCCTCAACCAAAAAAGGTGCCGCCCACGGGCAGCACCTGCTGTAAAAAGTATGTTTAATTAATCTTTATATACAACGGACAGAGTAGGCTCGTTCCCCTTTAGCTTTGTCATCATATACATTTGTGGACTCACCATTAACACTATAGTAATGACCTTCTAATTTACCCAGCCAATCTTCTCCCTCAGTGGCACTCCACCAGTAAGCAGATTCGTCTATTTTCATAAATTTATTGAAATCTAAGTAACCCCCAGGTATGGCGGCAAACCCGTAATCATCAGTGCCAGGATATTCCCCTTCCCAAACACCTTTGGCTCTAAGTTTACGCCCCGAACTACCACCATAAACGGGATCTATATTATCTATGGCAGAATTCCACTCTGCTTCCGTGGGTAAATGCCAGCCTTCTGGACAAGCTTCTAAGGCAGCCAAAAGATTGTATAATACGCCAGTCTCAGCATAAGCATCAGTAGCTTTAGCTTCTTCTACATCGCTGCCATCGTAATCATAAACATGATAAGTAGGAACATCAATATCATTTTTATTGCCATTGACACTAGGTAAATAGCGCAAATTTTCTGCCATCCAGGTTTGCCCATGAATATCTACTGCTTTATAGACATTGCCGTCGCGCTCGTCAGTAAAAGTAGTCGCGCCTGCACCACCATCTGTTCCTTTGGAGCCACAAGCAACTAAAAGAAAAGCTAAGCCTAAAAACATGTATTTAAATAACTTCATTATATCTCCTATTTTGTAATAATGCACTAAACATCCCATACACATTCACAGGCTTAAACTAAACTTAAACTCCTTGTAATACAAGGAGTATATTTGCAAAAAGCAAAAACACTAGCTGCATTTAAATAAAAAAGGCGCAACCTGAAGGCTGCGTCTTTGACTACGAGCATCCTATTAATCTGTCTTATGCCATGTTTTTTGTTCGCATATACTAGCATTGCTAAAGCGCGCCACATAAACTCCTGTGGGGTATGCACTTAAATCCACTAGCGCTTGGCCTTGCACTGTCCGCACTAAAACTTGTTGTCCATGCAAATTGCTCAATACAAATTTACCAGGCACATTGCTATAAAGTTGCACTTGATTGCGAAGTATATTCCATTGCAATTTGGGCACTACCGCAGCTGCTTTCTGTAACACCGGCGCTTCTGAGCCTTTGACAAACACGTAAAAATCTCGTTTTTTGGTGGAATTTTCACTGTCTTTTACGCCCATCTGCATTTTTACCAAACCGCAGCTAGTTTGGGGAGTGAGTTGTAGGTTTTTGCCACTTAACTGGGTGCTCACGCAATTATCCGCATCCACACTATAAGTAGGACTTTTTTCGTAACCCTTAAACAAATCTTCTAAATTCACCGTAGCTTTTTCGCCCACAGCTAGCTCTAAATGCGGAGTAGCCATATAATCCAAATAGCGCTCTAAATTAGTATAACCGCTGCCATCACCATCAGCATTGGACTCGGAAAAGTCGCCTCTTGCTGAATGGGGGTTAGTGCCAATGTAAAGTTCCCACCAATCGGGCATGCCATCACCATCACTATCAAAATCTGCGGGCCTGCTACTGCTAGGAAAATGTTCGAAACCTCCCACATCATTTTCGTGGTCAATAATTCCAGGTTTTTTAGTTTGACTTCCTGAATATTTCGCATTACCCGCCAAAGTTTCTTTAATCATGCGTTGGTCGTGGTCATCTAGTAAAGGCATATTAGCACCCACATCACTGAGCACATCTTTATAAGCTTCTTTGGCGCTCTGAATTTTCGCAAAAGAGGGGAAAAAAGGCGTACTATTCCACACATTCCAGTCCAGTACCTGCCCATTACTCAAAGTATAACGCCGCCCACAATCGTCATTACTACCGTCGCAAGTAAAGCTACCATTGGCCGCTTGCAACACATTGCCTTTATAATAATAGGCTTGGGAGCCTTTACCTGCGCCTTCTAAATCAGCGCTTAACATGCGATGCAAAGCGGTGGCGGGGCCTTCTTTGTAATAATTATTTACAAAGTTTACTTTATGGACCCCACCATCCGTGGCTCGATTCATCCAATTATAAACCACATTGTTAAAAATATCCAAATGCCCAGCATAATAACCAGCGCCATCTAAACCACCACCTAAACTCCAGTTGCGGCCCGCATTATGAGCCAATAAGTTATGATGGAAACTGCCCGTATCACCGCTAATGGTAGCCGCATAGCCGTGACCAGTCCCTGCGGGGTAGTTTTTATGCCCTGCAATATTCAAAGCTTCGGCAATCAAGGTGCGTTGTAAAGTGATATTTTTACCATTACGGGAGCTAAAAGCTTCATCTATGGTCCAACTGACAGAATTGCGGTCAAAAATGCAATAATTAGAGCCAGTCATACCCATACCATCGCCAGTTTCCCCAGCGCCCCTACGCACTCGCATAAAGCGCACAATCACATCTTCGGCGCCAGCCATGCCAAAAGAGTTGTCTCGCACCAATATTCCTTTACCCGGGGCGGTTTGCCCTGCCACGGTGATATTATTCTGATTAATAGTTAAACGAGATTTCAATTTAATTTCACCACTCACATCAAAAATTATAGTTCGTGGTCCAATATCACTCTCCACAGCTTCACGCAAACTTCCAGGTCCGGCATCGTTCAAATTACTAACTTTCACCACTTTTCCACCACGCCCACCGCGAGCATAGCGCCCATAACCCTCAGCATCTCTAAACGCCAAACGCCGGGGAGCAAAGCTCCACATTTGACCAGTGGTAACCACTCCATTCAGATCAATTTCATCTACGCGCCACCAATAAATCTTATGCAAATCCACGCCGTTAAAGCCATATTCAGTGGCTGTTTGGTTGCCTTTAAACTCGGGAGAATTTTTATCTGCACGGGCAACCGCTGCCGAGTCGCTACCCAAATACACATCTCTAGATGCCGCGCCATCGCCACCCACCCATTTTAAAGTTATAGAACCATCATCACCATCGGCATGGAAATCTTTATGCCCTGGCCGAGGAGATTTAGCTTGCATAGCAGGATTGGGCAAGTTTAGGGTAAGATTGTTTAAAAACACATTATTATAAGAGCCACCTTTAAGCGAAGTGTAGTCGATATTTACAGTCTGTCCTGCACTTACAGTAAAGCTTATATAAGACGATGCAGCTTTGGCCACTATAAGCTCCCTATTGCTTTGTTTGAGACTGTTGATAACTGTATTGCCATTTACCGCTACTTTGATATTACTGTGATCTTTGCCATCAATACCGTTGTGATAAACCTGTAAAGTGTGCGTGCCAGCTTTTAAACCGCTAATACTCACTCTAATACTCGCACCACCATCACCATCTTCTATGGATAGAGCATCGCCAATTAAGCGAGCACTATTGGGTGCCTGCACTCCAGCTTTCCAATAATAAGACCTGATAGCCGAACCTGTACCACCATTGCGCGAAACTGTAAAAGTGATGCCATTTACTGTTTTAGATGCGCTTCCCGTGGTGGAGCCCACCGCCCATGGTTCAAAACCCGGCTCATTGCCTTCAGCTAAAGGCCTACCAGTCATATCAAAATCAATTAAAATTGGCGCTGCACTAGCAAAAGAGCAAGCCAAAATTAAGACTCCCAATAACTTTCCCATAACATACCTCTTTAAGTGATTATAAATAAGATAGTTTTAGACAAAATATTAAGCTTAATGGCGATATTTTCTCGTTGTCTGAGGACAACACTTCTTTTTAGGACAACAGCTACTTTTAATAACGACGCTTTTCTTTAGGGTTATGCCTTATTTTAGGGCAAAGTCTGCTGTTTTCAAGCCCAAGCAAAGTTTTATGTTTTACCCGGTCATTTAACTAAATTCCTTATATGAATACGGTAATGTTTTTATTGATTGGTGTAATTGGTGGTGGATTTTTTTTTGGATTAACTTCTTGGTTTTGGTGGCGCGGGCGTAGTCAAAGCGTCAGTAGCCTACAGGTCCAAGCACTGCAAAATGAGTTGACTGAACTAAAAATAAAATCCGAAATATGGCGCGAAGATTTACAGCTGAAACAAGAAAAAAATGAATTTTTAAGCGAAGAAAAAACCGCTTTACGCATTAAAATCACTGAAATATCTAGTGAAAACGCTGTTTTAGAGCAAAAACTTGCGGAACAAAGCGCCAATTTTGCCGAGGCGCAAAAAACAGCTCGTTTGGAATTTGAAAAGCTCGCCAATAGGTTATTCGACGAAAAATCCCAGCAATTTAACAAAGCCAATCAAAGCTCTTTGGCCCAAATGCTCAACCCTTTGCAAACGGAATTAAAAGAATTTAAAAGCAAAATAGAAGCCACGCATACCGAAGAAACCAAACAGCGCAGCGCCTTGGAAGAACGTATCAAAGGGCTAATCGAGCAAACCAACAAAGTCAGCGCCGAAGCCAATAACTTAGCCACTGCCCTCAAAGGCAAACCGCAAAAACGCGGGCAGTGGGGCGAAATGATTTTAGAGCGCATTTTGGAAAGCTCTGGCCTCAGCAAAGATCGCGAGTATTTTTTGCAGCATGCCATCAAAGATAATGCGGGCAACACCCAGTTCTTAGATGTATTGGTAAAATTGCCCGATAACAGAGATATTATCATCGATTCTAAAGTATCGCTAGTGGCTTACGACCAGTATTGCGCCGCCGAACATGATTCTGATGAGCAAAAAAACGCATTAAAAGACCATATTAGCGCCATTAAATTGCATATAGATCAACTTAGCCGCAAAAAATACCACGAGCACGAAGATTCCCTGGATTTCACCATGATGTTTGTGCCCATTGAACCCGCTTTTATGCTAGCCATCCAAGGCAACGATGATTTGTGGAACTACGCCTATGGCAAAAACATTTTGCTGGTAAGCCCCACGAACTTAATCGCTTCGCTCAAATTATTTGCAGATTTATGGCGGCGCGAATGGCAAAATCGCAACGCCATGGAAATCGCCAAACGGGGCGAGCTGCTTTACGATAAATTTGTGGGTTTTGCCGCTAATTTCGAAAATGTGGGAAGCAAACTAGAAGATGCTCAAAACGCCTACGCCAAATCTTTGAAACAATTGCGCGACGGCCAGGGCAGCTTGGTTCGCCAAGCGGAAATGCTCACCGAACTCGGCGTTAAAAGCGACAAAAAGCTACCCCGCGGCATGTTGGAGTAAAGAAAATTAAATATTACTTGACAATTAGGTTAGCAAACACTAACTTTATGTTATGCAACTAAGTTCACGACAAATAGAAATCATCGAAGCGGCAGCGTTACGCATTGATGAATATGGTATTCAAAACTTGACCACCAAGACCTTGGCTCAAGATATTGGCATATCTGAACCGGCTTTGTATAGGCATTTTGCCGGTAAAAACGATATTTTACTCACCTTGCTACAATATTTTAAGCACCAACTACAGCAACGCCTTTTGCTTTTAGATACTAAAGCCAGCGCCGCGGTTACTTTGAAGCAGATTTTTCAACAGCAATTTCAAATTTTTACGGAAAACCCAGCCATTGTCAGCGTGATTTTTGCCGAAAGCATTTTTCAATTCAACCCTGAATTAAGCCAAAAAGTTAAGGAAATAATGATTTTAATGTCTGAAACCGTGGAAAATAATATTGTTTTAGGGCAAAAACAGGGAGAATATCGTTCCACTCTTAGCCCCAAAGCCACGGTGACCATCATAACCGGAGCTATGCGAATGGCGGTTTTAAAATGGAAACTCTCTAAACATCAAAGCGATCTCAACCAAGATGGGCAAGCTGTACTCGACGGCTTATTTAAACTACTACTCAAATAAGGTTTTTTTATTATGCATAAGTTAGTTAACACTCACAAACTTGTTTTGGGACTCCTTGTTCTAGCCCTAGCTAGTTTTGCCGATACTTTAAGCTTAGAGCAATGCCTTAGTGAAGCTTTAAAGCACAATAAGCAGTTACAAATTCAACAAAATAATGTGCAAAAAACTCAGCAAAAAAAGAGTGAGGTGCGTAGTAAATTTTTCCCGAACATCTCCATAAACGCCGACTATAAGTACTTTGTGGATTTGCCCCATCAGCTTATGCCCATGAATGCCCTTAACCCCATGGCTCCTGAGGGTAAATTCAATGCAGTGCAATTCGGCGTGGCACATAATATTAACGCCAACCTGCAAATGGCTATCCCCATATACAATCCGCAACTATTCAACGCTTTGCAGAGCACCGAACTTGCCACAGAAATGCAAAAAATCCTTTTAGAACAAAGCCGCGAACAGGTGGTTTTAGATATTAGCAATCTGTATTATAATGCGCAAATAATTGCACAACAACTGTCATTTTTAACTAAAAACCTGCAAAATGCACAAAAAATTCACGAACAAACCCAGCTTTTACATGCCCAAGAAATGATCAAAAGCACCGATGTGGAAAAAGCCCAGCTCCAATATCAACAAATTGAACTGCAAATTGCCATGGGACAACAAAAATCGGCGCAAATTTTAAACGCTATTAAAGTGCAAATGGGGTGGAATTTAGACCAAAATCTGCAAATCGACACCGCCATTGCTTTAAAAGACGCTCAGGATTTAGAGGCGAATATCCAGCAAAATACCACAGCCAAACTATTGTCAAAAAAGATCTCCTTGGCCCAAACAGAAGTTTCGCAACTGCGCAAAAAAAACTGGTTACCTTCTTTGCATTTAATTGGCGCTTTGGGAACCCAGGGTTTTGGTTACGACAAAGCTCCCAATGAATTTTTAGACTTTTACGCCTTAAATTTTGTGGGTTTACAGCTTTCTTACCCTCTTTTTGCAGGTAATGCCAGTGGCACCCAAATCAAGCAAAAAAGCATAGAAATTCAAAACTTGGAGCTACAACGCCAAGCTTTAGACGATAAAAACACCTTAAGTCTAATCAATTTACAAGCAGAGGCTGCAAACACCAGTCGCAATGCCCAAAATCTTTTGGAGCAGATAGCACTGGCAAGCAAAATTCATCAACAAACCGAACTGTTAATGTCCCAGGGCCAAGCCCATTTAATAGATGTTATTAGCGCAGACTTAGAACTGCGCCAAATTCAGCAAAGTTATTTACAAGAAGTTATTTCACACCTACAAGCCTTGTTGCAAATCAAGCAAATAACTGGCCAACTTAGTGGAGGATTCCATGAATAAAAAATCTAAATTCACAACTTTTATCGCCTTAATTTTAGTGGTTTTGATTGTGGTGGTCAAAATTAAGACTAATAAACAACAAGTACAACGGGATATTTATGTTGCGCCTCCCCCTAGCACCCAGAGCACCACTCAAGATAGTGCACTTAGCCCCAGCGCAGATGATTTTCGCATAAACGGTGTTTTTCAACCTTGGCAAGAAGCCAAAATCAGCGCCGAAATCCAAGCCAAAATTGTGCGCATAAATGTAGATGTGGGTAGCTCGGTGCGAGCAGGGCAAGTCTTGGTGCAACAGGATAATTCTTTGCTCAAGCTCCAACTTCAAGGCGTGCAAACCCAGATAGATGCCTTAGAAAAAGACGCGGAACGTCTGCGCATTTTGCACGAAAGCCAAGCGATTCCCGGGCACCAATTAGACCAATTAACCCTCAAATTAAAATCGGCGCAAAACCAAAAAGCGGTTTTAGAAGAACAAATCCATAAAACCACCATTCGCGCCCCCTTTGCCGGAATAATCAGCCACAAAATGGCAGAAATCGGAGCATTTGCCGCCCCTGGTATGCCCTTAGTGCAAATTATAGACATTAGCCAGCTGCGTTTACAAGCTAGTGTTAGCGAAGCGCATTTAAGTAAATTTAAACTTGGCGATAGTCATAAAATCACCGTAGATGCTTACCCCGAAAGTGAGTTTTCTGGAGAATTGATCGTCATTAGCCCACGGGCCACCCCCGCCAACCAATTTCCCATGCAGTGGAAGTTCCAAAACCGCGATGCACAACTTAAAGCAGGCATGTTTGCCCAGGTGGTATTGCCATGAATTTAACCAGATTGGCCATAAACCGGCCCTCGCTGATTATTGTTTTATTTAGCATATTCACCTTGGTGGGGATCATTGGCTTTAAAAATCTTTCTTATGAGCTAATGCCCGACTTCAACCAACCCGTGGTGGTGATTAAAACCGCTTATCCGGGAGCCAATCCCGACGAAGTTGAGTTTTCGGTGTCCCAAAGAATAGAAAAAGCTCTTTCCCACCTGGAAGGCGTGGATTATTTGCTCACTAAATCTTTGGCCAATGCTTCGGTGGTCATAGCCCACCTCAATTACGGCGTGGATTTAGACAATGCCATGCGCGATGCCCAGCGCTATATAGACAATATTCGTCACGAACTCCCCACCGAAGTGCTCAACCCCGTGATGAGTAAGGTTTCACCCAATGATTTACCCATGATGTCCGCCAGTTTGACCAGTAATTTAGAACCCAAAGTCTTTTACCAACACTTGGAAGATGAAATTCTACCCCAATTGCAGCAATTGCGTGGAGTGGCAGAAATCACTGTTTTAGGCGCTGTGGAAAGAGAAATCCAAGTGAATATTTCCAATCACAAGCTCAAACACTATGGAATTTCCCTTTTGCAAGTGGCCGAAGCTATTAATAGAGCTGGTTTAGATGTTCCTGCGGGGAATATTCAAAATATGCAGCATAGTTATGGGATAAAGTTAAACAATAAATTCCAAAATCTTCACGATCTTTCCCAAATTCAATTGCCCATTCCCCACCAAGGCACACCGATTTTGCTCCAAGATGTGGCCGAAATCGTTGATGGCACTAAAACCATGGAATCTTACAGCCGTTACAATGGTAGCAGTGGCATAGGACTGTTGATAAAAAAGCAAAGCGATGGCAACGCCATTGATGTTTCCCGCCGTTTACAAAAGAAATTCTCCGAATTAGAGCGACAATATGCCGCCATGGAGCTGAATATTGCCATAAGCGATGACAACTCGCAAAACACCGTAGATGCAGTAAATTCAGTGGTATTTGACTTGATTTTAGCGGTGATTTTAGTTTCCCTAGTTATGCTATTGTTTTTAGGGAGCTATCGCAACTCTTTGATAGTAATAGTTGCTATTCCCACTTCATTAATCACCGCATTTGGTGCTATGTGGATTTTAGGTTACACTCTCAACCTAATGACTTTATTGGCCATGTCCCTGGTAATTGGGGTTTTGGTGGACGATGCCACAGTGATTATCGAAAATATTCAACGCCATTTAGGTATGGGGAAAGACAAGGTCGCCGCAGCCTACGAAGGTCGCATGGAAATCGGATTTTCAGCACTTTCTATCACTTTGGTAGATGTGGTGGTTTTTGTGCCTATTTTGTTTTTACAAGTGTTTGTGGCCGATATGCTCAAACAGTTTTCGGTAGTGGTAATTGTAACAGTTTTGACCAGTTTATTAGTGAGCTTTACCCTGACCCCCTTTATGGCCTCGCGCATGGGAGCTAAAACAGAATTAAAAGGAAATAATATTTTTAACAGGATATTGCGAGGATTTGCCCATTACTTAGAAAAGCTTATCCAAGTTTATACCAACGCTTTGCAATGGGTTTTAGCCCATCCCAAATCATTTTTGCTCATAGTTTTGCTCTTATTTATGAGCACGGCAGCGGTGATGAAGCAAAATATTATCGGACCTGAATTAATGGCCACTGGAGACCAAGGCAAGTTTAACATGAATTTAGAGTTTGCCAAAGATGCTTCATTGTCTTATAACAATGATATTACCGCTCAGATTGAAGAACAAATTCTAAAAAACGATGCAGTTGCTACCGTTTTTAGCAATATTGGCGGACCCAGTGCAGGTATAGGAAGCTTAGGCGTGGGTGTAGAATATGTTAGCGAACTCACCATTCAACTTAAAGACAAAAAGGAAACCGGCATCGCTAGTACTGACAGATTTATGCGAGATTTACGCACAGAATTGCAAAAAAACTTTCCCCAAGTGAATTTTGCGGTGAATTTATTGGGCTTGGTTCCCAAATCTGCGCCCATCGAAATCACCCTGAGCGGTGCAGATTTAGACCACTTGTATAGCACTGCCGAAAGTCTGCGTCAAGTGATTGCCACTATTCCCGGAGCCGACAATGCGCGACTATCCGTGGAACAAGGCGCCCCCGAACTGCAGGTAATTCCCCAAAATGACAAAATGCAACGCTTAGGGTTAAACTCCGCCTGGGTGGGCATGAATCTCAGAGCAGCTTTTGCGGGTTTAGACCAGGCTACTTTTACGGAAAACGGCTATGAACACCCCATCAGAGTGCAATTAAGCGACTTAGATCGCAACTCTGTGCATAGTTTAAGCCAATTAACTGTGGTGAATCCCCAAGGATTAGCCTTAGAACTAGGACAATTTGCAGAAATAGTTCCCGACTTTGCCCCTACCTTACTAGAGCGCAAAGACCGGCAAAATGCCATTACCATCACCGCCAATACCTTGGGCAGACCTTCGGGTTCCGTGGCCAGCGATGTGGTAAAACACTTAAAAAAGAATCCTTTACCTGCAGGAATTGAAATGACTTGGGGCGGAGATATTAAAATGCAAAATCAAAACTTTAGCGCTCTGGGTTCTGTGCTATTTATCTCCTTTATTTTGATT
Source organism: Fibrobacter sp. (assembly GCA_012511955.1). Taxonomy (GTDB): domain Bacteria; phylum Fibrobacterota; class Fibrobacteria; order Fibrobacterales; family Fibrobacteraceae; genus JAAZFC01. Next base: position 80,375 of record JAAZFC010000036.1, read on the forward strand.
TATTTGATTTTAGTAGCGCTCTACGACAACTATATATTCCCCTTAGTGGCGCTATTGGCTATTCCCACCGCAGTAATTGGTGCACTGTGGGCTTTAAACCTATCCGTTACCAACCTCAGTGTATTTGCGCTTTTAGGTATGATTATGCTTATGGGTTTAGTAACCAAAAACTCAATTTTAATTGTGGATTTTTCTAATCAACTGCGCCGCAATGGGGTGGAGTTGAAAACCGCTGTGGTTCAAGCAGCCAGCGGCCGGTTGCGCCCCATTTTAATGACCACTATTTCCATGGTGGTGGGGCTATTGCCCATTGCCCTGGGAACTGGCACCTCTGCCGAATGGAAAAACGGCCTCGCTTGGGTGCTAATTGGCGGTTTACTATCCTCTTTAATGCTCACGGTATTTCTCGTGCCTTTGGCCTACCAGAAAGTCGCTCAACTATTAAAAAGATAGCTAGTAACTTATTGACAAATGAAAAATAAAGTCCTACAATGTATGCTATAAACCACCAAAGGAATATCATGAAAAAAATCTTTGCCCTTTCACTAACTTTAGTTGCACTTGTCATGGCCAATTCTCTTTCTGACAGCTACGACTACGACTATGAATACGATGATGAAAGCTACGATTCCGAAGAAAGCTTCTATTCCGAAGAAGGGAACATGGACTCCCTTAAACAACTAGCCGAACAGGTTTACATAGAAGAAAAAATCAGCAAAGCGCTTGACCATAAACTTGTAGATGACGAGCCATATTACACTCAGCTTTATTACCGCCTTTTAGCAGGTGGCTATTTCAGCTTAGATTACGATTTCGCTATTCTACTTGGAGCAAATGTTGAATACCATCCCAAAGAAAACATAGCAGTACACGGTATTTATAACCGCGGCATTGTGCCATTATTATTACCCATTGAAATTCCCAGTTCATATAATGACCCTGTAGCGGGCTGGATAGAATTACCTTTTGCTAGACCTGATTACAAGCCTTATTACCAAAACATTGAACTTGGTGGAACTTATTTCTTTTCTCAAGAAAGAGCCCAAGTTGTACAACCACAAATATATAGAGCTAATCGCATGCTAAGTACTCCCGATGCAAATGTGACTAAATTATCATATTTTGAGCACAAAGTAACCATTGAACAATCCTATGGAGCACGAGCAGGTTTGATCATGCACAATAGTCCAGTTTACCCAAAATCCGGCGTTGATGATATTATGGTTGGAATTAACCCCGAAACAGGTGCGATGCTTACACTTGATGATATATCCATTCATTCAACAAACATGCTACAAACCCAAGGCTGGACTACTGAAACTATAATAAGCGGTTATTTGGGAATTGCGCGCTTGTTGCGCCAAGGTTCTGCTATTGAAGCCACTGAGCGCAAACACGACACAAAATACACTGTGGAAGGTTATCGCACTAATTTAATTTATGCGGACTTGATGTTTGCCGCATCTAAATCCTTAGAAAGCGTAAATTATTATGACTTTAACTATAATTTTTCCCATGGCAAGCTAAGGGGACAAGTTGGTGGTAGTGTAATTGGATTTCGGATAGGTTATGTCACCCATACTAAAAAAGGCATAGGTTTTCCCTACAGTGCAGAGATTGGTAAAAGACCTGGCACTGAAGACTTCTATGCTGAACTAAAAGTTGGTATAGGTGGTGTTCTTTAATTTTTTAAAAACACAACCTTGAATTGTCTAAATTTCATTTATATGAAATTCAAAGAAATCACAATGAAAAACATGCTTATCGCCATTTTTTGTTTAGCGATAGTTGCATTAGGTCAAGAACAGCTTGATAGCACAAAACAAGAATTTGAAATCGAAGTAGATGACACTCTTTCTCCTAAATTTTCTTATAGTGTATTTGCTCTAACTAGCACTATTACCCCTATTATTTCAAATCATAGAACAGAAGGTGACTTAGTTTTTGGTGCAGGTGCTAAAATCGGCTACTCTCCTACAAGTAAAATTAGCCTAGTTGCAGAATACATGTACAATTTTGTTACTATCAATAAATATCAAAAAGCTTACTCCCAAAAGCTAGAGCTGGGCACTAAACTCGTGTTTTTTGAAGGGCTTAAGCAAACTAAAAAAAGTGTAACTTATCAAAAATTAGAACACACTGCTAATGCTTTTTTAATTCAGTACCTGTATAGCACGCAAAGATTCATAGGCGCTCGAGCAGGATTTTTGGTTCAGAATATCCCTATTTCATATAAAAATGGGGTTGATAATTATATACATGGCACGCACCCTGCAGGTTATGAAATAGAACTGCGAGAAAACCTTACTAACAATTCCCATAAATATGTTAAAGAATGGACCATGGAAAACACCTTAAATGGATATTTAGGCTTATCTGTTCTAATGCGGCAAAGCCCTTTGATTAAATTTGACGAGATAGAAAACAGCAAAGTTCAAGCATCTTATTATAAAAACATTGAAGTTTACATAGATCTAATGTTTTGCGCATACAAATCCATAAGAGAACTAAGTTATTTGCATAACAAATACGCCTTTAACTATGGTGATCAACCTGGGCAAATCCCAGCTGCAGACTGGGGTTTCCGAATAGGGTCCGATTATTTCAACTCAAAGCGATTTAGCTTTCCTTTTGGTGCTGAAATAGCCATATTTCCAGGCAAAAAAAACATATATCATGAACTAAAAATTGGTTTGGGTGGTGTACTGTAATATTTTTGATATAATCAAATAGTTCTAAATAATATTATTTTTGACCCAATTATTTAAATTGGTGAAAATTTGGAATAATCTATGATAGATAAGACAATTAAACTTCTTTCAACAGCTTTTTTTGTAATAGTCTTTGCCATAAGCATGGCTACTTTTGCATTAATCAAATCCTCTCCACAAATAGCTCTAGAGTTTTTAATAAAGAATGAACACTATTATGCAATAAAGCTACTTTTGAAAATAAATATCGACCCCAACAAGTCCGATCATAACGGCACAACAGCTCTGCACTTAGCTACCAAAAAGGAAAATTACAATATTATTAAAGCGTTGCTTGAAAGCGATGAAATTGATATAGACCAAATAGATAGAGAAAATAACACCGCCTTACATTTTGCTGCCAAACATGACAACTATAATATTTGTAAATTACTGATAGAAGAAGGCGCTTCTGTTAATGAACAAGATAAAGACGGCTATACCCCCTTGCACTTCGCCACTCAAAAAGGGGATTTTGATTTAGTAAGGCTTTTTATTCAACATAAGGCGAATGTCAATATCAAAGACAAATACGGCAATACTGCTTTGCACCTGGCTTTAAAGCACAACAATTTTGATTTAATAAAACTCATTGTACAAAATGGAGCCGATGTAAACGCCAAAGGCAAACAAAACAACACGCCCTTGCACGATGCTGCCAAACAGGGTAATTTAAACATTGTGCATTTGCTCACTGAAAACGGCGCCACCGTAGACTTCGAAGACATGGATGGAAGCACCCCTTTGCATTATGCCACCAAAGAGGGAAACTTTGACATAGCTAGATTACTTGTGCAAAAGGATGCAAATGTTAATGCCAAAGACAAATATGGTAACACAGCTTTACATTTTGCTATGAAAAATGACAATCTCGACCTAATAAGATTATTAATACTCAACAATGCTGATGTTAATGCTAAAGATCAAATAGACAACACGCCCCTACATTACGCTGTTCAGCAAAAATTCTTTTATGTTGCTAAGCTTATTATAGAACATGACGCCGATGTAAACGCAAAAGACAAAGACGACACCACTCCATTGCATTACGCCACCCAGGCCAACCAGTTGGAGCTGATGAACTTATTGATACAAAATGGTGCAAATATCAACGCCAAAGACAAACAAAACTTTAGTCCTTTAGACTACGCAATTCAAAAAAACTTTAGTGAAGCAACTGAAACTTTAATGCTTAAGGGTGCCGTTCCAGATAAGCACAACAATTCAGCTATAAAGCTGTTTCACAATGCTATTTCCACCAACAACTTTAAGTTAGTTAAGCTGTTTATTAAGCATAACTTTGATGTTGATGACGCTGCTATAAATCTAGCTGCTCGGCAAAAAAACAAATCCATACACACATATTTAAAGCAAACTCGACAGGCCAGTACCGCTGCTTGGCATTCTCGCTATTAGTTCTAAGTTTTCATACTATGAATTTTAATCATATTTTAGGATCAATTTCAACGCAAGCTTACACTGTTGTATTAGCAGTGCTTTTAAGCACTGCTAATGCCTTTGCGGCTTCTCACATACACAAAGCTGCTAGCAATGGAGATTTGGAATACCTGCAAAGCGCATTAGAAATGGGTGCTAATGTCAATGAGTTAAATCCCGAAGGAGCCACTCCCCTACATCAAGCGGTTTTTAATGGACACTTTAATACCGTAAAAATACTTATTCGCAATCGAGCCAACATCAATGCTAAGGATATTAAAGATTGGACGCCGCTTCATGTTGCGATTAAACAAAATAATATAGGTCTAACTAAGCTCCTTTTACACTACAATTCTAAGGTAAATGTTCAAAACTCTGATGAACAAAGCCCTTTGCACTTGGCTATCGAAAGTAAAAACATTGATATAGTAAAGCTCTTGCTTAAAAACCAAGCTGATTTGAACATGAAAAATTCCGAAGGTAAAACTCCTTTGCATATTGCTGTTTCCAAACGAAACCCAGAAATAACCAAGCTCTTATTAGAAAATTATGCAGACCCCAACTCAAAAGATACCAGTAGTTGGGCACCTTTACACTATGCTGCTAGCCAACAAGAAACAACCATGGCAAGATTATTGCTTGCCCATAGAGTTGACCTAAATATTCAAGACAAACAAGGAATGACCCCTTTACATTTTGCTGTTTATAAAAATAACTATGCAATGACTAAACTTCTACTAGAAAATGAAGCCTACATTGATATTGCAAACAACTCCGATGAAACACCCCTCGATTTAGCAATCAAGTTAAACTACATACCTTTAGCTAATCTGATTAAAAAACATAGCTATGAAGATGAGATTAAATACTAAAAAAATTCCCCCAGCCTTCGCTAGGGGAATTAATGTGTTGGTAGGGTAAAATAAGAATTTTAAAAAGCTTTAAACAGTTGACGATAAACTTGAGAGCCTTGCTTTAGCTGCGTCACATACCATCCTGCGGGTAAGTTTTGCAGTTGAATTTTGGTATCACCAGCAATATTATAATTTTGCAGCACCTGCCCTTGAATTGTGCGAATTTCCACTTGAGCAGGGCTATTTAAACCTGAAATATTCAGCGCTCCTAGACTCCATTTCATTTGCGGAGCTGCAACTGCTCGCACATTTATCCTTGTGGGTTCTGCATCACAGTTTGTCGCACCAATACCTTTCACATCCCAACCCAACCAATCTATGTTGGGGCCACCATCTTCGCTTAGTGAAGTGATTTTCAATTCATAAATTCCAGGATTCAAATTTACAGGGAAATTAACTTCTTGCCACTCAGTCCACGCTCCAGTGCTAGGAAACACCAGGGAGTCGGCTATAACCTGGCTTCCTGCACTAATACGCACAGGTCGATCCGCTGCCACTCCATTGGCATAACGCACATACATTTTGCCATCCACAGGATTTTCCACAGCGATCTTATAATTTATCTCTGTCCCCACTGCATTATCCACATTTACATAGCCTGTACCCATAAAACCCGCATTTTTTTCTTCAAAAATCCCATCCACAGCGCAAAAATCTTCCCCTTGTACCAACGAGGCACATTCCTGAGCCCCGCATTGCGCCACTGTGGGTGCTTCAATTTTCTCAGAAGAAGAGGAAGGGTTCACCACTGAAGAAGACGACGGAGGCGGGGTGGAACCATCTTTATAAATCACGGGATCTCCGGCAAGCTCATTGAGATACATCTCCAAATTCGTGTAACCCTCCGCAGACAGTTCTGTACCATTGCGATCCGCTGGGTTATTAGGATCTAAACCATGGGCTATTTCCCATTCATCGGGCATACCATCGCCATCACTATCCTTAGGAGCCTCACCCCCAGGCACAATACCCACACCATTTTCTAAACCCAGCTCTTTTTCATCTTTAGGCTGCGCACCTGACTTTCCCAAACTGCGCAAATGTCCAAAAAACACCTTGTCCACCTCGTCGCGCCAGCGATTCGCTCCGGCATTATCATAAACTCGTTCATAAGCTTCCATGGCAGTCCATTCTGTCACCGCAGGGAATTCCACCGAAGGTTGATCTTCGTACCAAGTTACCGTACCAAAATCCCCTTTACCAAAATAACGCCCATCCATGGTGCCATCTTTGTTATTACTGTAATAATTATCCCGAGCAAAAAGATGATAACTAGGAGTAGGCTTGTTCAAAACACCACCTCTAGTTTGCGGCCCCACTCCAAACCAATTCCCCACCATATAACCGTCGGAACGGCCTTGAGTATCACCCAAAATATAGCCCGAAACCGTCCAGTTATACACCACATTATTCACAAATTGCGTGGTTTTGCGGGCTTTTGGGTTACGAGAGTTATTGTTTATGTATAAAGTGCGCAAAATCGAAGCACCATCAGCAATCATTAGCCCACCAGTGCTGTGAGTTTGCAAACCTTGAGCGATAATGCAATTTTGAATAGTAAGATTTTTAATTTCTTTGTTGCGATCGGGGTTGGCATCGAAATTACCATCTCTACCCCAACTTATGGAAACATGATCCCAAATCATATCGTTACCATGAGCAACGCTCACCGCATCTTTACCAGAACTTCCTCCCCTTCCCATGCGAATACGAATGTGGCGAGTAATAACATTGTGCGTATTAAAAGCCGTACCATTTCCGTAAACAGTAATGCCACCCCCAGGCGCGGTTTGCCCTGCAATGGTCGTATTGGAAGGCACCACTAAGCGATCATTGATTTTAATCACTCCCCCCACGGTAAAAACAATAGTGCGACCCGACTTTGAAAGCCCTTCACGCAAAGAACCCGGCCCTGAATCATTGAGATTCGTAACCTGATAAACCTCACCCCCACGCCCACCTGTGGCCCACTTACCAAAACCTTCAGCTGTAGGAAAAGCAGGCAACTTTTGCCCCCAACTAAAACTAAATGCTAAAATAGCAACGAATAAAATCCTTTCCATAACCAACTCCTAATTAATCTTATACATAAATTAACTCTGCCCTAGCCCAATAGATTAATCGCTGTAAAAAGCTGTTGTCTTTAGACAACAGCCTTTATTTTATACAATCTTTATGGCAAAGTGATAACCGCGGACCAATTATTGGATGCTTGACTTTTTACAATATAATGTCCTGGGTTTAAGGCACTTAAATCCACCATTTTTTGTCCTCGAAAAGCAGACTTTACTTTAATCCCATGTAAATTGAAAATGCTAATTTCTGTATTTTCTAAATCGAGAAGCTTTAATAATCGCCCTTCTAACTTTATTTGAGGAAGCTTGTGTTTTTTTAATAAAGCAGTAACTTCGCTTTCACAAGAAGTTGCTTGTACATCTACGCTTTCCCAGCCCAGCCAATCAATATTGGGAGAACCATCTGCCGTCAAAGAAACTATACGCAAATTATGAACACCTTTGGGAATATCTAAAAAAATGCTTTGTTCCACCCACTCAGTCCAAGATGAGGTAGAAGCAAAAACCACAGAATCGGCTACTATTTTATCTCCCAAAAATATACGCGAAGCCCTTGCTAAATCTCCACCATTGGCATAGCGTACAAAAAGCTTTCCGCCATAAGCTTCAGTCGCCTCTACTTTGTAACTAACTTCTGTCCCCGCAGCATTATCCACATTTACATATCCTTTACCCATAAAGCCCGCGTTTTTGTCTTCAAAAACTCCATCCACGGTACAAAAATCTTCCCCTTGAATTACAGCTGCGCATTCCCGATCTCCGCATTGCGCCACTGTGGGCGACGCAATTGACGACGAAGAGACAATTTCAGATGAAGAGCTAGAAGGCGTACCCTCCACACAAGCATCGGGGCTACTTAAAATTGCCCCAGCTAAAGCTTGCACCGCATTTTTCACTTGATTCACCGGAATCACGAAATCCTGATTATAAGGCACATTAAAAGCATTGCCATAACCAGTTTGATTACCTCTAGTATTCTCAAAAATATTGTCTATTACATAATGAGCAGAACTTCCTCCTTTATGATTGGTATAAATAGGAGTATTTGTTCCAATAAAATGATTCTTTTCCGTAATAACTTCGCAATCTTTACCTGCTGAGATCACATAATCACTTTTTAATCCATCGGTGGTGTACAAATTATTCACCACATGAATATTACCATAACGACAACGCGGTCCCCGCTGGGCTATACCCCTAAACCAATTACCTACAAAAGTGATATTTAATTTACCCTCACTTACAGGTTCATTATCTGAACTGGCAATTAAATTAGACAAATTATGACTTGAATTTTTAGTATAACCAAAAATATTCCAGGAATAGGTAATATTATCAGCCCCTTTTACCACATCGGAATTTCCATCTTGTCCATCCCAAAATTCACAATGATCCACCCATATATTTTTTGAACTACCCTCCACCACAATATTATCCCAGGCTTGATCACTGTTAGAGCCAGGCCCTTTAATTACAATATTACGGATAATTACATTTACACTATTATTTAAGCGAATGGGGGCTCTCAACTGCGTTCCGGCTTTTAGGCCCACAATGGTTTTATTTGAGCCCACGCTGAGCCTATCTCCTGTTTTACCTGACCAACCACCACCCACAGTTCCATCGATGTATATCACCTTGGCATCGGTACCCTTAGCGTGATTTTGCAGGTCTGCAAAGTTTTTAACCACAATGGGCGTGGCATTCCCTCCGCCCGTAACACTTGTATTAGTAGAACTACGCCCTGATTTTGTGGCCCAACCTATGGGTTTGCACTGATCTTGCGCCCAAAGTCCTACGGTGAAAACAGCACACCAACAAATTACCTTTACCCATAACCTCATAATAAACTCCATAAGTTAACTACTATAAAGTTAAACAGAATCTATGCTTAGTTACGGTTTGTTTATTTTACTGTTGACCACTGACAACAAATAAATCAACACAAAATAAGTTTAAAGACCTAAACTTGCTATTTTTCAGCTTTTTCATCTGCCAAGGCATTCATTTTGCAATTGTGGTCTTGACCACGCGGATGCGCATGGGGAGATTGTTGATATTCGTTCCAAGATTCTGACTCGAGATTTTTATACGCACCTAAGCGCTTAATCATATTGTCAAAATCCACCAAATGTCCGTCAAATTCAGGGCCATCCACACAGACGAACTTAACTTCATCTCCCACATTTACGCGGCAACCGCCACACATTCCGGTGCCATCAACCATTATAGTATTTAAGCTTACCATGGTGCGAATCCCAAAGGGACGCGTGGTTTCGGAGCAAAACTTCATCATCACAGGTGGACCAATGGCTACCACCAAATCTGGAGCATCATCTTCTTCGCACATTTCCCGCAAAGGTTCTGTGACCAAAGCTTTGCGACCAGCAGAACCATCATCGGTGCAAATCACCAAATCATTTGCGAGCTGACGCATTTCTTCTTCTAAAATGAGCAAGTCTGCGCTGCGAGCACCCATGATGACATCCACGCGATTACCCGCCGCTTTTAGCGCTTGCACCACCGGATGCAAAGGCGCCACGCCAATCCCACCGCCCACGCAAACCACCCGTCCTACTTTTTCTATCACCGAAGGCTTACCCAAAGGCCCTACCAACACGGGAACTTCGTCTCCCACATTTAGCTGCGCTAACTGTTGCGTAGTTTTGCCTACCGTTTGAAATATGATAGTAATGGATTCTTCTTGAACATCGGCATCTGCGATGGTGAGGGGAATGCGTTCGCCATAATCTTCATCGATTTGTAGCATGATAAACTGACCCGCTTTGCGCTCTTCGGCAATCAAAGGTGCATGCAAACGCATGGCAAATACAGTTTTTGAAAGTTGGGTTTTATGTAAAATTTTGGCCATGGCCACAATTTAGAAAAAAATCGCTGTTTATACTTTAGCCACAGCAGCGTCAAACTCAAATTTGTCTAAATAATCCAAAAACTTCGTGTCGGACATAGCACTGGCAAAAAACCAACCTTGCATTTCAGATATGCCAAACTTTTGAATATATTGCACCTGTTCGCTTTTTTCCACCCCTTCTACCACCGTGGCATAATTCAAATCGTGAGAAAGTTCTAACACCGTATCAAAAATTTTCCTTTCCCGATCAGAACGCAAAATGCCATCAGTAAAAGCCTTATCAACCTTCAACTCATCAAAATGAAATTTATGTAAATAACTCAAAGACGAATATCCAGTACCAAAGTCATCTAAAGAAAGCTTAAATCCTGCATCACGCAAAGCAATCATTGCATGATTTGCCCCTTCTTGCACCAGTAATCCCTCCGTTATTTCCAAAAACACCCTTTCTGGACTAACTCTATGTTTAGCACATAAAATCAACAATTTATCGCTTAAATCTCCTCGTAAAATCTGGGCAGGCGAGATGTTGATGGAAACCGTCATATCCGTATAGCCACTATGCAACAACTCCCCCAAAAACTCAATGGATTTCTCAGTAACTAATTCACTCATGGGGTGAATCATCCCCGACTGTTCGGCTAAGGGTACAAACTCTCCCGGCGATATAAAACCCCTAACTTCATGGGTCCAACGCACCAAAGATTCCATGCCTGTAATACGCTTTTTAGCCAGGTCTATTTTAGGCTGAAAATGCACTTGTAAATCTTTCCGTTCTATGGCTTTTTCTAATAAACTGATAAGTTCACCATTTTTTTTCTCTATTTCTGCATCTTTACGCAAAAAGCGACAAGCCTTTTTTCGTCCCTCTTTTTTGGCTTTTTTCAATGCTAATTCCGCTTGCCCCCACAACACTCTTGCATCTTTGGCATCTTCACCAAACACCGAATAGCCAAAAGAAGCGGTAAGTGCCACTGGAACTGACATTTCATTGGCCAATTCCATTAGTTGATCTTGCAAGCTGTTTATTTTCTTTTCTAATTCATCGGCTTTACCCTCAAAAACCCACACAAATTCGTCATCAAAATTTCTAGCTAAATCGTAAAAACCATTTTGTCTTTTAAGCATATTAGACACTTCCACTAATAACTCATCTGCTTTTTGCGATCCTAAAATCAAATTTATCCGATGGAAGAAATCTAAATCCATTTTCACTAAGGTAAATGGTTTTTTCCTTAATACAGCTAAGTTTAAACGCGCCCTAAATCCATTGCGATTGATTAACCCTGTTAAATTATCGGTAAAAGAAGTATCTACAATGCGTTTTTCATGGACTCTTCGGCCGTACTCCACCCCAAAAGACCCTGCTACCACAATAATCCATGAAACTAAAAAGCGAGAATTTCCGCCAAAAAGCTCTAAACTTCCTTTATTTGCAATCAATAACCCCAACATAAACGATAACATTAGACCGTTTAGAGCTACACCAATGCGACAACCAGAAAGAAAAAACACCAAAACTGGAAAAACAAAAAGCAAAGGGGAATTTATTAAACTCGTAACTTTATAATCGTAAAATAGAACAACAGCAAAACCGATGGTAGCAAAAACCGCAAAAAATACTGATGATATACTTGATCTAGTTCTGCGACTAAGGGAAGCTTGTAAAACTCCCCCACCGAGCAATAAAAAGGCTGTCCAAAACCAAAAATAAGAACTGCTAAAATCCTTAGCCATAGCCATGGACAAAAAAACTATCACTGAGCCAATAATGCACAATATTGATGCTAAAGACAACATTTTATTGCGATATTCCCGAATCATACTTATTATTTATGCAATTTCTGATGATATCGCCAATCATTTTGTCTTAAATTCGACCAATATAAAATACAAAAGAAAAACTTAAGAATTTTCCTCTAAATTCGAATGGAAACCTATCATTTTGATAGGTTTATTCTATTTCTAGCAAAATGTCGCCACGCATTACAGCGTTACCTGCCTTCACAGCGATAGATTTTACCACACCACTTCGGGGAGCGTTGAGTTCATTTTCCATTTTCATGGCTTCTAAAATACCCAAAACTTGCCCTTTCACAACTTCATCGCCTTCGGTCACCAACAAACTAGTTAATACTCCAGGCAACTCAGCTTTAACAGTTCCATCTGCTTCTTTAATTTTACGGGGTGGTCTGTATCTTATACTTTCAACTTTTTCAATATCTACAGCATAAGAAACACCATTAATCCACACCCTTTCAGGGAAACTGTCGGAACGACGTTCCACCTGTACTGGGATAATGCGATTACCCACCATAACTAAGCGCATGGTGCCATCGGGATTAGATTCCAAAATGCGAACTGCTACAGAACGATTTTTAAACTTAGCTTCAAACTCTTGATTTTCGTTTTTCCGCAAAAGTTCGAAAACATGTGTACCTTCACCACGAACAGTGTATTTCATTTAAAACTCCATTTTTTTGCGGTTTAATACCTTACTTGCCATGGACCACAATAGTCCCCCTTGCTGGGCAGAAGCCATGATTTGAGTGGCATTAGCATCAGTATTCAAGGCCAAAGCAGCTAAGACACTTGCAACTTCATCGTCTTCTTCATTTCGCAAGGAACGCAAAAGTTGTACGCGTTTTTCTTCACTAAATAAATCAGAAATGTTAATTTCTGCACGAGCAAAATCTTCAGTGTTTACAATGGCGCGCATTATAGGCAAATTACTTTGAATACCTTCAATAAAAGTATCTTCAAGAGCCACTTTCATTCTGCTAATAGCGTCTGTTCTACTAGAATCGCTAACAATTACCTTAGCAATAAGTGAATCGTAATTGGGAGAAACCAAATCTCCTGCTCCCACCGCTGTTTGTAAAATAATTCCTTCCCCTGCGGGAGATTGGAAATACTCTACTTTTCCAGGAGATGGTCTAAACTTATTATAAGGATCTACTGCGTGTAAAAACACGCATAACACATGACCTTGACGCTTAATATTTTCAGGCAATATGCTAAGAGCTTCTCCTGCGTGCAAACGAATTTGCTCGCGCATAATATTTAAACCTGTAAAAAGCCCAGTTACACTATGTGCAGCTTGGACATCACCTTCTACATCTAAAAAATAAGCCTCACCCTGCACATCTATCAAAAACTCTACCGTGGCATAACCCACAAGATCCAATTTATTTAGTAAAACAGGTAAAGCCGATTCAATTTTACTGCGCAAATCTTTGTTTACCACTGGGCTTGGGGATTCCACCAACAATTTTTGAAAACGCCTTTGCACCGTAGTATCAACTTCTGGCAATATTATGCACCGACCTTTATTGTCGCGCAAAACTGGAACTTCCACCTGATGGGCATCGGCTAAGTACTTTTCTAACACTACTTGAGAACTAACTTCGTGGCGTTCGCACTGCTTTTGCACATAATCCCAAGCACCGCGAAGTTCTTCAGCAGAACGCACCACTCGTACACCCCAGCCAGAGTAACTATCCAAAACTTTGATAATTAAAGGATAACCCACAGCTTCTGCGGAGGAATCCACATCATTCCAACTTTTTAATACTCCAGAACTAGGCAAAACTGCTAAGCCTGATTGTATGGCCAAATCTCTTATTTCCGACTTAGAGCCAAAATCATTCCCTATAAAAGTTATGCCTTTTTCCTTAATTTTTGCTGCAAAGTCTTTGTTTTTAGCTAAAAACCCATAGCCAGGATGCACCGCATCAGCGCCAGACTTTTCAATGGCTTCCACCATAACATCTACATCTAAATATGCTGTAGGCTTGGAATGAGAGCTAATTTCTATAACTTCATCGGAAGTCCGGGTGGCTACACTACGCAAGTCATCGCCTTCATAAGCAACCACCGACTTCATTTTTAATTCGCGCACCGCTTTTACGCAGTTGGCTGCGGGTAGCCCGCGATTTGCTATAAATACCTTTTTAAACATAATCACTCCTATAAGGGAATATTACCGTGTTTGCGTTTCGGACCATCTTGTTGTTTGCCTGTTAAGGCAGAAATATGCATTAACAACATATCACGAGTTTGGTTGGGTTCAATAACATCGTCCACATAACCCAAAGCCGCCGCCACACGAGGGTTGGCAAACTCATCGCTGTACTCTTGTTCACATTCAGCAGTTTTAGCTGCCACAGCCTCTTCGTCGCCACCTTCATCACGGACTTTTTGAATTTCTCTACGGAAAACAATGTTCGTAGCACCTTTGGGGCCCATCACAGCTATTTCTGCACCAGGCCAAGCTGCTACATAATCTGCTCCTAAATGTTTAGAACACATACAAATATATGCACCACCATAGGATTTACGCAAAATCACCGTAGTTTTAGGCACCGTGGCCTCAGAATAAGCATAAAGCAATTTGGCACCATGGCGAATAATACCTGCGTATTCTTGGTCGGTTCCCGGTAAAAACCCAGGCACATCAACTAAAGTTACCAATGGGATATTAAAGGCATCGCAAAAACGCACAAAACGCGCAGCTTTATCCGAAGCATTAACATCTATACAGCCTGCTAATTCTTTGGGGTTATTAGCCACTACGCCCACCGTGTGTCCGCCCAAACGCGCCAGTCCGATAATGATGTTTTTGGCATATTCATCTTGCAATTCCACAAAACTACCCTGATCCAAAATCAAATCTATGACTTCAAGCATGTCATAGGGCTTATTTGGATTAGACGGCACTACATGGTCTAAACGGCTTCTCACTTCTGCTTCAAAATCTTCGTTAGGACTTACACTTGAAGTTAATACTGGAGGTGCTTCTAAGTTATTCGAAGGTAAATAAGAAAGCAACTTCTTCACCCAATCCAAAGTGCTTTCATCATCTTCACCCACATGACAAACCACTCCAGATCTTTTCATGTGTACATCGGGACCACCCAATTCTTCCATGGAAACTTGCTCGCCAGTCACGGTTTTAATCACTTCAGGACCAGTGATAAACATTTGCGAAGTATCGCGCACCATCACCACAAAGTCTGTGATACCAGGACTATAAACAGCCCCGCCAGCGCAAGGACCCATAATCACTGATATTTGCGGAATCACTCCCGAAGCTTGGGTGTTTCTATAGAAAATCTCGCCATAACCAAACATAGATGCGATACCTTCTTGAATACGCGCACCACCAGAGTCATTGAGTGTTACCATGGGAGCACCGTTTTGCACTGCCATATCCATAACGGCTGCGATTTTTTTACCGTGCATTTCTCCAAGGGAGCCACCAATAATGGTAAAATCTTGAGCAGCGCAATAAACTAGTCGGCCATTAACTCTACCAAAACCTGTTACCACACCATCCCCAGGCTTTTTCATACGACCTACGCCAAAAAAGTCTGCGCGTAACTCGATGTATCCACCCACTTCTACAAAAGTGCCAGGATCGAAAAAATATTCAATACGCTCCCAAACGCTTAATTTTCCTCTTTGATGCTGCCTTTCAATTCTGTCTGCACCACCACCTAATTTCATCTCTGCCTTCTGCTTGCGCAAGGCTTCAATGCGTTCCTTATTAACAATATCTTCTTTCAAAACGACCTCCTCATCGGTCAATTAAGATGCAAAGTTAAATAAATGTTAGAAAATATCCCAAAAGTGTGAGCCAAATCACACCAATCTTGCGTAGCCCTCGACAATGGCTTAATTTTTATTTATACTATAAGTAGATAATTTTATTACATTTAGCGTCCTTATGAAAAAGAAATTTGAAACACCAGAACAAAAATTAAATCGTTTAAACAGCGGTGTTACTGATGTTTCTAGTAAATTCGAAGAAAACCAGAGTTCTTTACGCCTTATGCTACAAAAAGAAATTGTACAGGCAAAAACTCAAAAAGACACTACTAATAGTGATACAATTACCAACACTCCTGCAGAAGAACCACGCAGCGGTTGGTTACCTGGTCCGCTTTCTTACCCTTGGATTTTAATGTTTGCTAGCGTTCCTAAAGTTATAGAACAATTTTTACAGGGTTTTTAACTGTACCTCGTTAAATAATAATGTATAAGGTGGTTTAAACCACCTTTTTTTACTCTCTCTCTATTACTAAAAACAAACGACCCGCGCCTCTTTTAACCAACACCATTAAAGTTTTGCCCTTGCTTTGTTTTACCACCTTTTCAAAATCTTGCACACTTTGCACCACCTTGTTGCTTACTTGCATAATCACATCTTGGGCTAACACACCCGCCGCTTGTGCAGGACTAGCCTCTTTAACACTACGGACTAAAACGCCATTTTCATTTTTCTTCATTTTTAGCTGTCTGCGTACATTGTCATCTAAATTTGCCAACTCTAAGCCTAATTCTTCGGAACTCACGGACTCTCCAGCATCGCTCAGTAGTTCAGGAGCATCTTCCCTAGAACCAATCACCACTTCTATTTTCTTTTCTTTGCCTTGGCGCAAAAGTTTTACAATAATTTTTTGCCCCGCTTTGGCTTTGGCAACTTCGTGCCGCAATACATTGGCATCGCTGACCTTGGTGTTGTTGATTGCCAAAATAACATCGCCACTTTGCAAACCGCCTTTTTGGGCGGGACTACCTTCAAACACTTCAGAAATCAAAGCCCCATGAATCTTATCTAAACCCAAAGCTTTAGCGATTTTCGGATCTACATCTTGGATACTCACCCCCAACCAACCCCGAGAAACTTTTCCTCTTTTTATTAAATCATCCATTATGCTACTAGCTAGATCTATGGGAATGGCAAAACCTATACCCTGAAAACCACCACTGCGACTGAGAATAGCGGTATTTATTCCTACTAATTCTCCCGCCAAATTAAATAATCCACCCCCAGAGTTTCCTGGATTAATGGCCGCATCAGTCTGAATAAAGTTTTCATAAGAAGTAATTCCTCTATTATGCACACCTTTGGCGGATACTATTCCCCCTGTAACAGTGTGATCTAAGCCATAAGGGCTTCCAATAGCTAAAACCTGCTCACCCACGCGCAAAATTTTGGAATGACCCATTTTTGCCACAGGAAGCTTTTTAGGATTTTTTTCCAAACGAATCACCGCCACATCTGTCTGGGAATCCGTACCCACGATTTTAGCTTTAAATTCGCGCTGATCGGACAATGTTACCGTAATGATATCGGCATTTTCCACCACATGATTGTTAGTGAGAATATAACCGTCGGCTGAGACAATCACCCCCGAACCCAAACCTTGGGTGCGCGGTGCCTGTCTGGGCTCCGAAGGAAAACCGTGACCAAAAAAGAATTGCTCCCAAAAATTACCCATAGCTGGAGCCTTAGCTTTGCTCTCAGTTTTTATACTCACCACCACAGGCACCAGATGATCTGCTAAATCAGCCAAAGCATAGCGATATTCATGGAGATTATTTGGCTCCATAGGTCGGCTAGGCTTAGCCATGGCCAAAACGAAACCCACGCTTAAAATTACTACCACAGAAAGAAGTTTTATTTTATTTCGACTCATAGTTTAACTCCTGTTTTGAGTAAAATACAAATCTTTGTTTTTTTTTCCACCATTATGCAAACAGTTGTTTAAGGCAAATTTGCAGCTTTAATAATAAGTTGTGCTAATGAGTTATAATCCAACAAGGCACCTACAAGAAGCGCTAGCTTTAACTGTTATTCAATGCCGACAAAACTTGGATATTTCTCAAGAAAAATTAGCCGAAAAAACTGGCTTTTCCAGAGTTTATATTTCTCTTTTAGAAAGATGCAAGCGCAAACCTGGTTTAGATTCTGTATTTAGACTTTGTCAAGGTTTAGAAATAACACCGATAGAATTTATAAAAATATTAACTGCAAACCAGTCAAATCTTATCGCCAAGCATCAAGCTTATGACTTTGACATTAAAGGGCATAAAAAAGCTGCAGACTCTAAGCAAATCACTTATTTCAAACCATAAACTAGACCAATCTGCTGTTATTTCCGTTAAAGCACTGCATTTAACCAGTCTTTAATTTGTATTTTTGTAGATGAACATGGAGGTTTTATGTTTTTAGACCCAATTTATATGCTTATCATTTTAGTCGCCGCCGGTAGCTCAGCCATTGTAGCAGCTATGGTTAAAAAGCGCTTTCGCGCAGCCAGCAAAATCCGCATTCAATCCGGACTCACGGGCAAACAAGTAGCCGAATCTATTTTACGCGCTTCGGACATTAGCGATGTCAAAGTGGTGCGCCACCAAGGTTTTTTATCGGATCATTATAACCCCATGACAAAAACTTTGGCTCTCAGCCCCGATGTTTACGATGGCATTAGCGCAGCTTCTGCGGGGGTAGCAGCCCACGAAGTTGGCCACGCTATTCAGCATGCCGAAAACTATTTTCCCATGTGGCTGCGCAGTGCCATTGTCCCCGCAGCAAACATAGGCTCCAATTTAGGTCCATGGCTAGTTATTATCGGAATGTTTTTAGGTGTGGCTGGGGGCTTAGGTTACACCGTGGCTATGTTAGGGGTGGCTTTGTTTGCTGCCGCCACGCTTTTTACCGTGGTAACAGTCCCCGTGGAATACGACGCTTCGTCTCGGGCCAAAAACAAGCTACTTTCCATGGGCATAGTAAACGAAGGTCCTGAATTTAAAGCAGTGGCAGGAGTTTTAAGCGCCGCCGGTTTGACCTATGTAGCCGCAGCAGCCAACTCTATTATGATGCTCCTTTATTGGGCAGCCAGAGCAGGTTTATTGGGCGGCAACAGAGACTAATTAAGTGCAGGAGCTAAATATCCCAGATTTTTTCATGTAAACTCCGGCGTAGAGCGAAAATTCGTTCTACGCTTTTTTCTCTTTGGGGCCAGGTGAAATCACAAAGCCACACCACCCCAATATTTTTCAGCGGTTCCGCCACCATGCTCATCCCCGTAAATCCCGTTTTGCCAAAAGTTTGTGGCCCCACATTTGTTCCCATAAAGCGAGGATTGCTAAGCTCCCAGCCCAAAGTGGTACCCTGTCCCCCTAAATGCGATAATTCGTTGCGACTAACTAAAGCCAACAAAGGGGGATTTTCCCACAAATAATATCGCAACAATTTGAGCAGATCTGTGGCGCAAGCAAAGACCCCCGCCGAGCCCACGGGGCGTTGCAAAGCGTAAGCGCTTTCGTCATGGACAATTCCTCGCAAATCTTTTTGTCGCCACGGACAACGCTCGGTGAGCACGATTCGGTGCGGAGAAATTTTTGCCAAAGGTTCATAAGTGCTAGAGTCCATTTGCAAAGGAGAAAAAATATGAAGATCCGCTAAAGCGGATAAACTATCATCTAATAATCTTTCGAGCAGCAATCCCAGTAAAACACTGGCGGGATTTCCATAATTAAATTCTAGGCCCGGAGCTAAGTTAAATTCATAGCCAAAAAGTACATCTAAAATTTCTACAGGGCTTAAATCTTTTAAACTAGACATGGGCAAGCGGTAATCCAAAGTGTGCGTTAGCAAATGCCACACTTTAATTTGCTCTGCGTGGGACATACGCAGCTCAGGCAACCATTTTTGCACCGCATCGTCAACTTTGAGTTTGCCCGCCACAATTTGTTGCAAAGCTAGGGTAGAAGTAGGGGCGCATTTAGTAAGCGAAGCCAAGTCAAAAACTGCATCTACATCGAAATCATCGCCGACTTTCCACAACAAAAAGTCTTTCTGGGGGCTTAAAAAACCTAAAACCCCAAAATTAAAGACTTTTTGCTCTCGTTGCGCCTCTAAAAATGGTAAAACTTGGGTTTCAATGCCTTCTGACCACATATTAGTTTACCATTTGCATAAGAGCCAGCAGTTTTTGGCGTTCTTCCCCTTGGGCGCGGTGCAAAGCCTGGCCCCACACATAGCGATAACCCAAAATCGTCCTTTGGGTGGCATCTTGATAACGCCATTGTTTGCTTTCCAAATTTCTATAGCGGTAATTAGCCGTCGTGTTTTTTACCAACAGTGAATCTCCCATTTCTTTTGGCACTCCAAAAACTCGCACCATACCCACCAAAGGTGCTAAATGCCCCGCTTGTTGGCCCCCAGGCATATCTCGCAAACCACCGTTAAAAGTTATGCTCAAAGGAATCTCCGGCCAATTAGACATCACCAAATCACTGACAAAGGACTGGGCTGGCGACGGTCGCCATAAGGAATCCCCCGCCCACCACAAGGAATCTTCTTCTAAGCGCAACAAGGGCGAATTTTGCCATTGATAGGCTTGAGATTGGCGAATTTCTTCGCTTTGCACCCTAACTTTCCATTGGGGATTTTTCCGCAAAATATCTTCTCTATACCATTCCATCTGCGCTAAACTCATATTGATCACCGCCACATCGGGGCGTATTTTCTCCACCATTTGCGCATACCACAAAGGAAAAGTGTCGTTGTCGCCATAAGTGAGCAAAACTCCATTTTCTGGCACGCTCATAAGCGTATTATAAGCATAATCTATGGGCAAAAAATCCCGCGAACGATCGTGGAACACAAAATGCGACAGGGCAGGTAATAACCACAAAAGCAATCCCAAAGCCACGGCGCTTTTTTGCATCCATGGTCCCCTAGATTGCACAAATTGCGCCACCGCCAAGCTGAGCAAAAGCGCCCAAAACATAAAGGCAGGAGTGTAAAAATAATCCCTTTCCCGCACTTCCCGGCGCACTGGGCCGGGAGGCATGGGCAAAGCCAAACCCGCATTGCGTGCAGCATCTTGCCACGATATTACATCACGTATTACCTGACCATCTGGACCTTGCAAAAACCTAGCAGCTGTGCTTTGGGTTTGCTTATTCCATTCCCCAATAATGCGACTAAGCTCCGCCACTGACGGCAGAGAAGGTAAATTCACCCCCACTTTTTGCTTAATTTCTGACATGCGATCTTCGTACATTTTCGCATCTCGCGAATCGGGCCTAGTGCCATCGGAAAAGTTCACATAAATCGCTAAACCCAGGGAACAAGTGGCAAAAAGTCCAAAAATCAGCATAATTTGCGGATTGCGTCGCCACAGCCACAATGCCCACAGTACCGCACTAAAAACTAAAACCCCTAAAACTCGATGAACGCCGTGCAACCAGCCCATAAATCCTTCATCTAATTGCTCCACACTAAGCGGTGTTTGCGCTCCCAAAGGCGCCGGGGCAATTTGCTCCAAATGGTAACCTAAATAGCCAATGTTTTCGCTAAAACCCAACAAGTTTCCCCAGGACGCTCGCCGCCAAAAAGCCCGAGAGACCATGCTCATGGAACCATACTGTTTGCGTTCTATAACATTAGTGAGCGCTTCAAAATTATGGGGAGAATTTTGGTTCATTTCGGGATGCACATTGGAGCGAACTAACATAACCCCTTGCACAGAATCCCCCACAAAAGTCAAGCCTAAAGCCAATAAGCCTAATGAGAAAAGCTTGGCAATATTCGCACCTTTTAACTTACTAAATACCCACAATGCAAAACTTATTAGCCCTGCCAGCGCCAATAACTTCAAATGTAAAACCACACCCATGACCGCGCTGAAAATAGCCACGCCTATAAAAGCCCAATACAAAGCTTTTTTCCAGTTTTCTCGACTAAAATACTGTTTTTGCCAAGCTATATACGCCCAAACAAAAGGAAAAGAAAGTAAAGAGTTGGTATGCACTCCCAAAGCCAACACGCTTATATAAACATAGGCTAAAATAAAGCGATTCCAATACTTACCATCGCGCCAAGTTTCACCAAAAAGCACCAACCACACGCCCAAGGCCAAAAAGAACATGGAAACGCCATAGACTTCAGCTTCCACGGCATTAAACCAAAAAGTATCATAAAAAGCCAAGGTAGAACCCGCCATAAATGCCAAAGCCCGGCGCAATAAAGGGCTAATCTCAAACTTTTGCAACAATAAAAGAGCTGTTTCAAAAATTGCCATGCAGGACAAGAGGGCAGAAAAAGCGGATAGCACATTGATGCGCAAAGCCGTGGTGCCAATCCATCCAAACAGCACATCTACCACCCGGCCAATCATCACAAAAAGCGGTGTGCCAGGGGGATGAGGAATGCCAAAAACATGGGAGGCCGCAATAAATTCCCCGCAATCCCAAAAAGAAGTGCTGCGGGCTACGGTTAAGCCATAAATAACGGCGATAATGGTAAATAAAGCTATTCTAAAAGTATTGTCGTGGTTAGTTAATCTTTTCAGCATTAAGTTCCCAAAAGTTAAAAGCGATTTATTAAAGATAATACTTCTTGGACTCGGGGCAAAGCTAAGTCGTAGTGATCGGCCCGGGAAAACTTAAAACCACTTTGCCAAACTTGGCCATACCAATCTCGCAAAATGTCGGCGATGGGTTCTTGGCGGTCATTTTGCAATAAGCGCAAAGCCAAGAAAATGGCGCCGCGGGTTTGTTCCGGGTCAGTCCATTGGGGAATACGCCCCACATCGACCCGGATCCGGCCCAACTGGGCAATATGATGGCGCAAATGGATTTTTATATGGCGTTCTACGCTGGAGTTGGGCCGCAGTTGGTGGGCATAGGCTTTTTGCAAAGCTTCCAACTGCAAACTCTGCGGCACCACAAACGGCGGATGCCGTTCTGCCACCTGGGCCACTGGATGTTCTGCCACAATCTTTTGCGCCTGGCCGGTGGCATTTCTTGGCTGCCAGCTTTGCATAACCAACACCTGATCCGCAACCTGCAAATAATCTCCGCAAGCGCCAATCACCATCACCAAACTCACCCCTAATTCCTTAAAATCATCTAAGCGATGCCAGAGAGGAATTAGCGGTTCGTTTTCGGCATTCACCAATAACTGCATACGCCCGTCGCGCATCAAAAAGTTTACCGCCGAAGAATCTTCATCTATAAAAATCAACTTAGCATCGCTGGCCAAAGCTTCCATTAAATTCGCCACTTGAGAGGTAGAACCGGAAGCATTGGCGCTATGAAAATCGGCGGTATCCACCGCTCCGGGCAAATTGCGCACCAATGCGGAGATATCGATGCCATTTACCCTGCGTCCCGGCTCCGTTTGCACCTTAACTCCGCAGGCTAAGCTCACTACCAGTTCGCGCCCATCCCCGGGAATATGATCGTAAACGCCATTTTCTAAAGCTTCTAAAAGCGTGGATTTCCCGTGATAAGCTCCGCCGGCAATGATAGTTAAGCCCGCCGACACAGGCATACCTACAATTTTGCTTCCAGCCACTTCAACTTCCACTTTTTGGTCGGGCGGGCACACAAACGGCTCCGCTTGGTGCAAAACTTCGCCACTTAAGCTACGCAAACGGGGTAAAATAGCTCCTTCGGCTACGAAAGCTACCCAATTTCGTTCCTCTAACAAGTCGCGTAAAGCTCTTTGCCTTAGCAAGCAATCTATGTGCTCTTGTAAATCCGCTAAATCGTAGTTTATGCTGTACAAAGCTTCGGTGAGCAAGTCGGGAATCTTTTGCAAAAGCAAAATATTAGCCGCTTGGGCAAGAATCTTTCTCCCATCTCCAGGCAAAGCCACCGCCAATAAAAGCACCAATTTGTCGTTATCTATGCGACAATAATTGCGGCGCAAAATCTCCGGACCGCAGGGAGCGATGTTTACAAAACCCTCTTGTTGAACATTGTCAATGCTTTCTTGGGCAAAAATAGGCAACAAACGGCGAAGCAAAAAATCTGCGGCGGCCAAAGCCTTTTCGGTGCTGTTCCAATAAGATTTATCTAAACCAAGATTTTCTAAACGCACCTCAAGGCGCAACCGCGATGGTCGGGCATGGGGATCCCCTTGGATATGAATCCAACTAAAGTCAAAATCCCCCATTTTCCAAGACCAACGCAATAAATCTTTATATGCTCCATAATTTTTACCTTGGAGCGCCACTAATTTACGATAAAACTTCTTCAAAAAGTAACCTGTAATTGTGCACCACTTTGAGAGCCATCATAGACGGGAGCAAGTGCAAAATGCGTGCTCGAAGTAGCTCTATATATGCGCATGGCATCAAAAGCGGAAACTAACCTATTTAACACTAAAGCCCCCATGGATACCTGAAAACCAATGCGCGCAATGCGATATCGCCTTAATATGCTGTTATAAGTTTGCATATTAACTGTATTTTCAGGATTTTCACTGGAACCCCAGTCCCAACTATGGGCAGCATCGAAAGGGTAAAACTTTTCAGGATCTTGATCGGAGCGAATCAACGCTAAATTGTAATTATCCCCTAAATCGGGGTTGCTATTTTGCCCCATAACTCCATCACGGGAACGGTAGCGGGCAAGTAAATCTAAAAAATCAGGATCTGCGGGAGGGTTCACAATGCCACTGTGCCGGCGGGCATAACCTTGGGCACTGGCAAGGCTAGTTTGTCCACTAAACCATGCCACTGCGGCAGTGCTAATAAAAGCCAAATCTGTCCACAAATAGGCCTGTACCGCACCAGTTTCGCGCAAATACATTTGCCCAGTACCTGGCAAAACCCCAGACATTAGCATGGCCAATGCTCCGCTGCGATTTGCATTGCGTGAAATCCCAGGATCCACGCTAATCACCAATTGTGCAGGCAAAATGACTACCGTCAAAAGCACACAAAGCAATAATGTCCTTACTTTAGCCACTTAAAAACCCCAGTGTGCACCCATTTGCAGGGCTAAACCTTGATCCCAATAAAAACCACTTTGCAGCCTAATATTTTGATACCAAGCCACTTCTTCTTCATAAAGCTTTTTGTTATGGGCATGAGCACTTAGAGCCG
Source organism: Fibrobacter sp. (assembly GCA_012511955.1). GTDB lineage: Bacteria > Fibrobacterota > Fibrobacteria > Fibrobacterales > Fibrobacteraceae > JAAZFC01. The sequence continues at coordinate 105,119 of JAAZFC010000036.1, forward strand.
CATCCACAGCACTTACAATATGATTTAGCATGATTCCGCCCAAAAACCAAACCTGTTTATCCGCTAATTCATTGGCACGCTTACGCATGGAAGCATATTCTTGAGCATGGTCGGACAAAGCTAACCCCACATAAGTATCTCCAGACAAATCCAACTCACTGGAGCTACGCACTTCAGTTACATCGCCCCAACCCAAAATAAACTCTTCCCGAGAAATAATTTGATAAAAGCGTTGCTCGTCCCAAAAGCCATTTTTACTCATGCTTTTGCCCAGATTTTCATCTACCGGATAACGAGAACTGTGGTTAATATTGCTATTCAAATAATCCGCCCTTTCCCCCCTTTCATAGCACTTATTAGTGCCTGCTTTATTGTAAATAGCGGAGCAATACTCCTCGCGACTAATTAAATAAATACTAGAGAAAGCTGAACGGCTATCCACATCACTCAGTTCACTATATAAGCCTTTAATGCCTTCTTCGTAACGACCCACCGAATAATTCTTATCGGCAAAAGCTTCGTATTTTTTCACTTGACGATTGTACAACTTCACAGAATAATGATACCAGAAAGACCCCAAAACAGCTTCGGTAGCTAAATAGGCCACTCCGCGAATGCGATTAAAGTTATTTGAACCCACATATAGCTGTCCCACCCCAGGCAAAGCCAATGACATAAACAAAGCTTTGCGAGGAGATTTATAACTTCCTTTTAATTCATCTATGCCCCGCACCCGTGAAACCTTTACTGGCCCCAAAATATCGGCTCGCGATGTAGCAGATGGTGCGCTAACCACTGGCGTTGAATCCGCAACCATAGGTATAGCAATGGAATCCATAGCTGGAGGGAGACTTTCAATTGCGGCCACAGAATCTGCATACTCCATTGCCACCGAATCTTGTTGGGCTTGCAAAAGAGAGTCCTGTTGTTGAATACTAAGCTCCATTGTATCAGTTTTCGCTACTGTTGTATCATCCGTTGTTTCGGGCAAAACTGTATCGACTGTATCGATTTTAGCAACGGC
>JAAZFC010000130.1 GCA_012511955.1 Fibrobacter sp.
GTATTTGACTTGTTGTAATTCCGCCTAAAATCCCTCCTTTAAATTCTTGAGCATATTGTTGTAAAAAACAAAATGATAAAAATATACAGAGAATACATTTTTTTATAGATACAGTATGTTTTTTCATGTGTTTATAAGTTCTCCTAATAAAACCTTTTATCTAATGCTTTTTTCAATTGTTCTAATCGCTCTTTATTCCAATCGTGAGATTGCACACGTTCTAAGGGATTATATTTTTCTTGTGTCATAACTATGACAATTCCTTTTCAATTATTGTTTTGTAATCAACAATAGTAAACATTTCTGTCCACTCAACTCGTTTATCAATTCCATCCTTATAGTTTTTCTCATTTTCATTATTTGCTCTTTCTTGACATTTTGTTTTAATAGAATTTATTTCAAGCTCCCAATTTTTTCCAAAAAGAATCTGTATATTATTTAAAATAACAGATTTCATATTCCTTTCAATCTCGTTAACATAACCTCTTCCTCTTTTTTGATATTCTTCTGTTTGTCTTTCATACCAATCAATTAGTTCTTCTGGAGCATATTCTTTATGCTTTGCATTTATAAAACTTTGAAATAGACGTAACCATTTAATATCTGCTCCTGCACCCAAAAGGCTTAATTGTGTTGAAGTTTCTTCATCCGTTAAGTTAATGATACCAATCATCAAACTATTAAGATATTTTTCAATTAAGTTAATTCTTTCTGAACTAGTAGTATTAATATCAGCATATCCTTTTTCTGTAATGAATTTATTTAGGCTTCCTACTAATGCAATAAAAGCATACGTACCACGATTGGATAGAATGAAGTATTTTTCTTTATTAAATATCTCAGGATATTTTTGTTCGACTAGGTCATAACATAAAATTAAAAAATCAACTATTCTTTTTCTTGCAATACTCATTTCTTTGTTATGATCTTGATTACTTATGTCATATAAAGAGCCGATTAATGAATCGGGTGTATATTTATTCCCCTTTGCTATAGGTAATAAATTTGAGTCTAATAATGCTGAAGTAAAAGGTTTAAATGCTAAGACAGACTTATCCTCTCCTACTGAAATTTTATTATATAATGGACTAGACTCTAAATTAGCTAATTGTTTAATAATAGATGACCTTAGCGCTTTTAAACGAGAATCTGATCTGTCCGAATCCCAATAAAGATCTTCTTCAAGATCTAGTCGTAAGCTTGGACTAACAGCTTTTTGATTCTGATTTATATCCATAAATATTTCCAGCTGTTCGATTGTATCTAAACCATCAAAAGCAACTACTGGTATGGTGTTGTTTTCAAGATATTTTGAGTTAGCATACCCATAAAGTCTGTGTTGTCCATCAATAATATATGCTATTCCATACATATTAGGAATAATTAAAGTCCCAGAACAAGCGTTTGAATCACTAATTTTTGAATTTGCTTCAAATTTTAACTTATTTTTCTTTGCATTAAAATTTACTATTATAGAATTAGGAAAATACCCTCCATCATCAATAAATTTTGTAATCCCTTTAAGTCTACTTGGCACCAGCAACCTCTGATAAGTAGGAAATTCAGATTCATTAGCACGAGTTCTATGTAGAAC
>JAAZFC010000037.1 GCA_012511955.1 Fibrobacter sp.
AATTAGATTAGAGTGTATAATAAATTTATAAAATTATTCCGATTTGCATTATTTCTATATTAAATGAGGTAAAAATATGGGAAGAAAAGAGAGAAGACGACAAAAAAGAGCTGCTAAAAAGTTTAATAGTAGAAAAACAGTTCAAGCCAGCAATAAAGTTTTAATTTTTTTGGCGATAATAACTGTAGTTTTAGTTATAGCAACATTTTATGTGCGATATAGTGTAAGTTATTAAATTTAAGTCAAAATAAACTAAGGTGTAATATGAAGTTTGAAGTAAGAAAGAGTGTGTTTTTAGATGCCATACAAACCGCGGCATCGGCGGTACCTAGTCGTTCAACATTACAAATTTTGAACAATTTTTTACTGCGTTTGGAAGGTTCTTGGTTAGAGATTTCTGCCACTGATATGGATATGGGTATCAGAGTGCGAGTTGAAGTTAACGGTCAAGAAAATGGCGCGGTGGTGGTAAACGCCAAAAAGTTATTGGACTTGATAAAAGTTTTACCAGATGATAATATCAATATAATGGTGGAAGATTATCTTTTGCAAATTGCCTGGAGCGAGCAAGGAAAAGCTACCATTGCCGGCTTTGATGCCAGTGATTTCCCCCAATTCCCAGAAATTTCTGAGGGACTTTCTTTCAACTTGTCCAGTGTGGAACTTGCTTTTTTAACTGAAAAGACATCTTTTGCGGTATCCACAGACAGTACCAGATTAATACTCAACGGTATTTACATGGAATACAAAGACGGTCAACTGATTTTTGTAGCTACAGATGGGCATCGTATGGGGAAAGCACATATAGAACAAGAAAATCTACCCATAGAGCAAGGGGTTATTATTCCTAATAAGGCAATAAGTCAAATATTGCGTGCTAAATCAGGCGATGCTCCCATAGAAATTTCTTTTGATGATTCCCATGTGCTTTTCAGCGGTGAAGATATACAAGTGGTATCAAAGCTTATTGAAGGGGATTATCCCAAATACGAAAGTGTGATTCCCAGTAGCTTTGAAAAAGAAGTACAGGCCAATCGCATGGAACTTATTCAGGTATTGCGTCACGCATCAGCGGTGGCAAACCAGAGAACTCGTCAAGTCCGCTTGAGTTTCGAAGAAAATTCATTGGAAGTATCTGCTTCGGATCCCACTTCGGGCGGAGAATGTAGAGAAAGCTTTGCAGTGAATTATCAAGGCGAATCTCCTTTTACCATTGGTTTTAATGGCATGTATTTGCAGCAAATTTTAGAAATGTGCTCCACCGAAGAAATTCGCATTAAAATGAATTCTGTGGTGGGCGCAGTGATAATTGAACCCATTGGCGAAGGTTTAGATTTCTTCTTTTTATTAATGCCTTTGCGCCTTGTAGAAGATGCCTAAGTGAGGTAGTGTGCGAGCCCTGATTTATGCTTTACTTTTAGGAGGAAGCCTCTGGGTTCAAGTTTCGGCTCAAGTTGCTCCCAGTTGGTTAAATGCAGCTACTAATGGCGGGGCTAAAGCACTGTTAGATGGTACAGCGGCGGTTTTTGCAAATTCTGCTGCTGGGGCTCAGCAAAGTAAAATATCCGTGGAATTAGGCGCTGGTGGCCTGGGTCAAGATATATATTTGTGGACCGCAGGCGTGCTTCCCATTAGCGAAAATGCGGCTTGGGGATTAGGTATAGTGGAGCCATCGCCGGGGGCATTAGACCAACATCGCGTGGAAATGACAGGGATAACTAGACCATTTGTGGGGACTTGGCTCGGTGCTAGGGGAACTTTTCAGAAAAACCCTCTAGATCATCGTGTGGAACTATCCATGGGTGCATATCATAAAATTACTCCTCAGTTTTCTGCATCTTGGACCATAGAAAACTTGAGCGAATCCTTGGATAGCAATTATTTGCATAACCATGGCAAAAGAACTTTTGGCTTGGGCTTTGCTTGGGGAATAGATAGAGATTTGCGCTATACTTTGTGGTTAGATGGCGAAACTCAGCGATTTAAGTTGGATAAGCAATGGTGGCGCGGTGCGGGAGGTTTTAAAATAGATATAGGTGCTCAACGCAATTTACAGCTACTTTCAGGCTTTTCTCTGCAGAACAAGCAGCGTTCATGGGAGCCAGAGGGCGCTTTAGGGGCTAGTTATTCCCAGCAGTTTTTTTCAACAAAGCTAAAATTTAGTTATGCAGTTAGCGGAGTAAGTTTTAAAGATGGTTTTAAACAAATGCAGCACACAGTTTCTTTGGGGGTGGTTTTAAATGCCTATGCAGACGAAAACAAACCCATGCCTTTTGTGCGTGCTGAAAGAGTTTTGATTTCGCCCACCGGCAAAGATTCTTTGCCCCAAGACAATATTTTTTACCTGCGCATAGAAGAAAATAGCGGTTTGGTGGAGAATTGGAATTTAGTGATTTATACCACGGACGGAAACTTGCTTCCCAAAGATGTGGTGCGCCGCTTTAGCGGTGCGGGCATGCCTCCCCATGCGGTGCGCTGGAACGCCGACGATGTGGCTGGCTATGCTTGTCCTCCTGGGGTTTACGCATATAGGCTCATAGCTGTGGATGGGGGTGGAAATCAAAATTGGACGGAATGGCAGCATATAGAGCTGCGCTAATTTACATGTTAAAAAAGCTCTTTATCACAGATTTCAGAAACATAAATTCTGCGGAAATTGATTTAAAACCAGGCTTAACCCTAATTTCAGGGGATAATGGCCAAGGTAAAACGAATTTTTTAGAAGCTTTATTTATGGTTAGCCAAGGTTGGTCTTTTCGCAGTCGTTCCCATGACGATGTGATAAACTGGGATGCTAAAGAGTGCATGCTAAGAGTGCAAGGAGAAATAGCAGTAATCTCTGAGAGCGAATTTGAGCAGGGATTTTTGCTACGCCGTCGCCGCGGTGCGGAAGTACGAGTGGATTCCCAGAAAAGCACAAATATGGGGGAATTGCACGGGCGCTATGGTTGCGTTTATATGGGTCCCGAAGATATTGCCTTGGTACGCGGTGCGCCCGAGTTGCGTCGCCGTTGGGTAGATGTTTTGATGAGTAAATCCCACCCCGATGGCTTAGACTTGTTACGCAAATTCAGGAGGATTTTACGGCAACGCAACAGTTGGCTAAAAACTAGCGACCAAAACTTTTATGGCGATGAACAATGGTTTGCCCTCACCGATATTTTTGTGCAACTTTGGTCGCAGATTAGCCAACGGCGAGCCCAAGTCTTAGAAGATTGTATTCCACTGCTCAACGAGTTTTACGCAGAAATTAGCGGCGGCGCCGAAGATATTAATCTTTCTTATATAAATGGGACCGGTTTGGAATTGGCGGAGCTGGTTTCCATAGATTTACAAGAATTACAGCAAATATTGTTAGAAAAAATGGAGAAATTAAAGGCACGGGAGCAAATTATGGGTTTAACCATGGCGGGGGCTCATCGAGAGGACTTTGCTTTGAACTTTTCCCATGGCAAAGACTTTCGTTACAACGGTTCCCAGGGGCAGTGTCGCAGTGCAGGGTTGGCTTTGGGGCTAACTGCTTTTGAATACACCCAAAGATATTTTCAGCAAAACACCGCATTGTTGGTAGATGATATCTTTGCGGAATTAGATGCTAAGCGTCGCCAAAGTTTGGCGAATTTGATCACAAAAAATGTGAAACAAGTCTTTGCCGCATTGCCACGCACCGAAGATCTTCCTTTTAGCAGCGATCACCTTTTACAAGTGCAAAAAGGCGAAATCACCACTTTATAAGACTTTTCTGAGCATTTTAATGCTTTTTTGCGCCCAATCAAGCTCTAAACCGTTGCGATTTAGCACTCTGACACCCATTAAAATGGTGAAAATCACCCCAGCGACTTCGGCGGGACTACTGTCGGTGTTCCAGGGGCGGGTTTGCATTTCTTTGGCAATGCCATTTTCTATGGCTTGGCGAATTTCTTGGAAAAACTCTTGGGTTAGCTCGGTAACTTCGGGGTCAGATTCCCCTAATTCCGTAACGCAGTTGGCCAAAAAACAGCCCAAAGTTAATTGACTTTCCGAACAAGGGTCATTAATGGTTTCGGGGTTTAACATTCTTTCGAGATACGATAAAATATCGCCGCTTTGGGTCATTTGTTTTATTTGTGGCTCTAAGGTTTTGTGACGATAGCAGCTTAAAGCCTTGATAAAAAGACTTCTCTTGTCGCCATAAGTGGAGTATAAGCTAGCTCGGTTCACTCCCGTCGCCTGCACAAGCTCTTCGATGGAAGTGCCATTAAAACCGTGTTCCCAAAACAAATTCATTGCTTTTAAAAGAGCGACTTCAGGATCAAATTGCTTAGGTCTAGCCATATACTACCTTTTTACCTACAAAGGAGGAAATAAAACAAACAACGAAATAAATGCGGAAAGTACACCTAATAGCGCCCCAGCGATAATATCGCTAAGCCAATGCACACCAAAATAAACGCGCAACATTCCCCAGCTCAAGGGCATAAGTACTACAATCCACCCAATAAATGGATTTAACATAAATATAACCATCCCTGGAGCAATGTTGTTCATTACATGGCCACTAGGGAAAGAATACTTATCTAAAGGAGGAACTTGGGCTTTAACTTCCTTTAAAGCGACAAAGGGTCGTTTTCTGCGGGTGCTTAGCTTAACTAACCAATAAAGAGCTAAGCTCACCCCTGCAGCTGTTAAGGCGCGCACCACCATAGGTTGTAATTCTATCCAGGTGTTTTGCGAAAAAAGCACTATTAACACCAATACCCAGACATAGCCATCGCCTAGACGAGTATAAAAACGCAGGAATTTATTAACTTTCGGAGACACCTGACGAGATGTCAAAAAAGAATAAAAGCGAATATCTTGTTTTTGTAACCATTTAAACACATAAATAATTTAGCTTATGTTATAGAATACGTGTATTTATGATTAGCATTATTGCATAGAGGTTTGTAGATTTAGTGATATGTCTAATGTTTTAGTAATTAATAGCGGAAGTTCTTCCTTAAAATTTGCAGTAATTGACCCTTTAACAGAAAAGTTTTTTGCCACTGGCTTAGTAGAAAACATCGGTGGAGAAGCCCATTTAGTGGTAAAAATGGAAGGGGATAAAGTAGATGAAATCACTGCGGTGCCCAATCATCAAGTGGCCTTGGAATTAACAGTAAAAGTTTTGGAAGAAAAAAAACTTTTAGAAAATGGCCTCAAAGTTGTTGGCCATCGCGTGGTGCACGGCGGAGAGTTTTTTAGCGATTCCGTGATAATTAACAGCAAAGTTAAGACGGCCATAGAGTCTTGTAATGAACTTGCGCCTTTACATAACCCTGCCAATTTAGAAGGTATCGAAGTTGCTCAAAAGCTTTTTAAAGGCGTACCCCAAGTGGCGGTTTTTGACACGGCTTTTCATCAGACTTTGCCCGATTATGCCTATATGTATGGCTTGCCTAAGGAACTTTACGAAAAAAAGGGTGTGCGCCGCTACGGATTTCATGGTACTTCCCATCGTTTTGTAACTTTGCAAGCGGCTAAGTTGTTAGGAAAAACCCGTCCAGAAGTCAATTTAGTTACGGCGCATTTAGGAAACGGCAGCAGTATTACCGCTGTACTAAACGGATATTCTGTGGATACCACCATGGGCTTGACTCCTATGGAAGGAATTCCCATGGGAACTCGCTCTGGGACCATAGATCCGGGAATATTTATGTATTTACATAGACAGATGGGCTGGACTGTAAGCGAAATAAACGAAGTGCTCAATAAAAAAAGCGGTTTTTTAGGGCTTTCTGGAATCAGCAACGATATGCGCACTTTAAGTGAAGCAGCGGTGGCAGGGAACGCTCAGGCATCGCTTACTATAGAAGTGTTTTGTTGGAGCTTGGCAAAAGCCATAGCGTCCATGGCAGTGGCATTGCCGAGCATAGATGCTTTGGTTTTTACAGGGGGGATAGGGGAAAATAGTGCATTAATCCGTGAAAAAACCTTGGCTCATTTAAAAATATTGAATTTTGAGGTGGATTCAGGGCTTAATTTGATGCACGGAAAAAAAGAAAAAGGTATAATAACTAAAGAGGGCTCTACTCGAGCTATGGTTATTCCCACCAACGAAGAATTGCTCATTGCCCAAGACGCAATGAATTTAGTGAGTTAATATATGAAGCGTGCATTTGTTCTTGTCCCTACTGGAAATGATGTTGGTTTAACATCTGCGAGTTTAGGTTTAGTTGAGGCCTTGATTTCTAAAGGTTATACTGTGGGCTTTGTGAAACCTGTGGCGCAGTTAGAAAGAGAAAACGACATAGAACATTCCACAGCTTTGGCGCGCAGTTTATACGAATTAGATACCCCTGCACCTCTAAAAATCTCTGAAGTAGTAAAGCTTTTGACTTTGGGCGATGAAAGATCATTACAAGATCGCTTTATAGAGCTTTTTAATCAAGTGGCCAGCAAAGTAGATGTGATAGTTATTGAAGGATTGGTGGCTTCCAAAAAGCTTTTTTATGCCAAGAGGGTAAATAGGATTATTGCCAGTTCTTTTGATGCAGATATTATTTATGTGGCCGCTCCCCATCGCAAAGGTCCAGAAGAACTTTTAGAAGCCGTGGAAATCGAAGCCCAATCCGCCCGTTCTGGAGGTGGACAAGTGGCGGGAGTTATGCTCAACAAAGTGGGGCAAAATTCTTGGGATGATACCGAAAATAACATTATAGGTCATACTCGGACGCGTTATTTCGGCAATACTCATGTGGAGGCCATTGGCCAGGATATAATTGAAAAATACCGCCAGTATTTTGAACGCTCTACGGTGCCATTAATAGCTTTAGTGCCCTGGGTAGAGGGATTATCGTCGCCTTCCACCAAAGATTTAGCGGATTATTTAGGTGCCCATGCTCTGCGTCGGGGAGAATGGGGTAATAGGTTTGTAGAATCCGTGGCGGTTTGCTCCATGGGGCTTTCCAAAAGCCTTTATTTTTACCAAGATGGAGCCTTGGTGGTTACCACCGCTGATAGGTCAGACATTGTATTAGCTGCGTCCATGGCGGCTTTAAATGGTGTGAAGTTGGCGGGGATTTTGCTTTGCGGCCGTTACGAAGCCGATCCGAATATGCTGATTTTGTGTCAAAAAGCCTTTTCCCAAGGTTTGCCCATAATAACCATCGGTGCAGACATGTATTCGGTGGTGGGAAAGATCTCAAATTATCATAAATCTATTTCTATAAACGACAAAGAAAACGCTAAAACCGTATTTGAAACCGTGGCTTCTACCGTTGATAAAGAGTGGATGAAGCAGATATTTTCAGCTCAGCGCGAAACCCGCATGACGGGAACAGAATTTCGCACTCGCATTATAAGTTCTGCGCGTCGTTCGCCCAATAAAACCATAGTTTTACCCGAAGGTACTGAGCCCCGCACCATTAAAGCTGCGGTGATTGTGTTTCAAAGACAAATTGCCGATCCGGTGCTTTTGGGCGATTCCCAAGAAGTACAAAAAGTGGCAGCAGAACAAGGTTTAGTGCTTCCCCAAGCCTTACGCATTGTCAATCCCAAAGATATTGCTCATAAATATGTGGACGACTTGGTAGAAATACGCAAACATCGGGGTTTAACCCCAGAGCAGGCCGAGCGCTTGCTCGAAGAAAATATTTGGGTGGCTACCATGATGTTAAAACGCGGTGAAGTGGATGGTTTAGTGGGGGGGACGGTTTATACCTCCGCCGATATGGTAAGACCTGCACTGCAAGTGATAAAAATGGCTCCGGGTTTTAATTTAGTCTCCTCAGTCTTTTTTATGTGTTTGCCTACCCAAGTGTTGGTTTATGGCGATTGCGCCATAAACCAAAATCCCGATTCCGAAGAATTAGCAGAAATCGCCATCCAAAGCGCAGATTCGGCGGCGGCCTTTGGCTTGCCCCCTCGGGTGGCCATGATTAGTTATTCATCGGGGGCATCTGGGCGTGGCAGCGATGTGGAAAAAGTGCGCAAAGCTACCGAAATTGCCAAAGACCGCCGACCAGACTTACTCTTAGATGGTCCCATGCAGTACGATGCCGCCACCACAGAAAGCGTAGCCGATCAAAAAATGCCCGATAGCCCCGTGGCAGGACGCGCCACCGTACTGGTTTTCCCCGATTTGAATACCGGAAATACCACATATAAAGCTGTGCAAAGAGCCACGAATACAATCAGTATTGGCCCCATGTTGCAAGGATTGGCCAAACCGGTGAACGATTTGTCTCGGGGAGCTTTGGTGGACGATATTATCTATACCATCGCCATTACCGCAATTCAAGCGGGAGCAAGTGCTGCGACCGAAGAATTAGAAGAATAAGTTAAAATCATTAGAATCGCTGAAATCATCTATGGAAACACCGTATAAACGGATGTCATCTAGCCATAATTCGCCTTCACCATTTACAAAAACACTGAAATTGGTGAGATGACTTTTGACAAAATCCCAGCCCATATTGCCACCAATATCGTCGGCGGCCAAAAAATCTGTGGGTTTTAGGCTGATGCTTTCCCATTCTTCGGAGGCAGTTAAATGCACCCAAGCTTTATCGCCAAAAGGCTCTCTATCGTTGGATTCCAAAGCCACGGAAAAACTTGTATTACCCCGTACCCAAAAAACCAGAGAGTCTAGGGTGGATAAATTATAAGCGTTTTCGCCAAAATCTGAGCCTACTAAAGCCCAGTCCGGGGATGCTATATCGTAAATTAAATGCAAAGCTTTGCCGGAGCGAGGACTGGCATCTTTTAGGGCGCTTTTAAACTTCTCATCGGGGTCTGGTTGCATAAAGTTTACTTCAGGATGAGAGCTAGAGGTGAACCAAAAGCCAGACTGAGCTGGAGCTTGCAAAGCATTTAAATCAGAGTCATTTTCGAAATTATCTAATAACACAGAATTTAGCGCAAGTTGCAAAGAATCATCTATGCCTTGCCAAATATCTTGGGGCGGCAAAGGTGAACTATAAGCCTTGCCCCATAAAAGCTTCAGAATATTGTTGGTATCTGCGGGGGATTCTAAACGCACTTTTAAAACTGCAAAATCTTGGCTTTTATCGAAATAATTCAATTCATAAATCAATTCTTTAGTGGCCGAAGAAACTAAGCGGAGATCTTGACCTTGGTCTAAACTTTGGGAAAAATCGAAATTTTGGGCATTTAAATAAATTTTAAGCACCGTGGGAAAAGACAAAGGTCGCATCCAGTCTGGGATAACTTTAGAAAGATTAACTTCTTGGTTAAAGCGCCACAAATCGGCGTTTTCTTCGGTGATTTTAGGCGCAGAAATGCTTTTTAGGTCTAAAAGCTGTCCAGCTTTGACTTCGCAACTTGCCTCGGCGAAAACTTCTTGGCTTTTAGCATCAAAAACGCTGAGAATATGCTTGCCCGCAGGGATGTTTTCTAGTAAAAATGCCCCTGCAGAATCTAAACTCGCATTGATAGCCATACCGTTGAGATTTACTCGAGCATCTGGAGAAGCATCAGCCACTTGACCCTTGATGGAACCGTTGGGGATTAACTCGGTTTTGTGCACCACACTTTGGGTGGTGTCGCCATGCTCTATTTCAAAACTAAGACCCAGAGAGTCTTGACTTAAAATCAACTTGTATTTTCCGGCTGGTAAGTGTTTTATTTCTAAGTTGCCTTTGGAGTCCGTGTGGCCATCTTGGTACATAGACAAGTCGTTAATAAGCATATTTTGATCCATTTGCCAATATGGACGCAAAGAATAGGCCACCCCGGCAGCGGCTTTGCCATTGGGGTAAGAAATTTTAAAAGCGATGGAGTTTTCTGTCTCCATGGTGTTTCCAGCCTGGCGCTGTCCGCAGGATAAAAGCACCATTAAAAAAAGCCATAAAAATATTGTTTTAACTTTCATTTTTGCTTTCTCCCTGGGCTAAAGGAAAGATAGCTATGTTCATTTGTACTATGCGGTCTGCACTTTCACTTTCTTCAACTCTTTTTTGTATTTGTCGCCTAAATTCTCGGCTAAGTTCTTTAATATCTTGCAGACACTCATGATCCATAGCCATAGTCAATGTAGAAATATCTCGCTGGTCCACATCAATTTCGTCTAAAGCGCGGGCGCTGAGCTCTATCACCTGCTTTTGAAACTGGCGAATAGCTTGGGCTTTGGCAGGACCGCTCACAGAAAGGTGGGCTTCGCTGAGTTGTAACCTTTCCGAAGCCATTTTTTTCACCATATTAAGTTTTTTTAAGACATTAATAGCTTCTAAAACTTGGGCTTCGCTAATGGGCGGGATCAGGCTTTGAGCAATTAAAGTAGGATTAACTATGCCATCGCTAACTTCTAAAAAAGCTCTGACTGCGGCAATCCACCAATGGCTGAGGAATTTAATTTCTTCGGCGGTAATTTGTCGTCTTTGCACATCACGCAGGGCAAAAGCTTTGTCTAATAATTCCTCTTTCTTAGCTTTTTGGCGGGAACGGGCGGCAGCAATGAGCAAATCGAAATACTCGGCAGCTCTACCCTGTAATTCTAAAAGTTCTTTGGCAGCAGGCACACAACGGTGAGGTAAATGTTGTTCTTTTTGCAAAATTCTGAATAATTGACTGGCATCTAAACCGAGTTTGTTTCCTAACATGCGATAAGAATACAAAGGCATCTCCGCTTTGCGGGCTTCGTAATATGCAAAAATATAATCTCGGTAATCCGTAGCTTCAAAAATACTGCGCATAATATTATTGTATAATAATATCAGAGTAAATACACGGCAAAAAGCTATTCTCTATGGACAAAAAGTCAATGACCGTCAAGTTCTTCCCAGCGCTCGTAGGCGGTGAGGAGTTCTGCTTCGGTTTGTTGCAGTTCGTCCTGTAGTTTTTGCACAGCTAAATGATTGCTGTAAATTTCGGGGTCGCTAAGCTGTTTTTGCAAAGAATCCACGCTGTTTTCAAGCTTTTCGATGTGTTCGGGGAGTTGTTCAAGCTCGCGCTGTTCGTGGTAACTCAACTTTTTGCGCTGCGGAGTCGCAGAAGGCGCTGTTTTAGTCCCGCCATCGCTTGCAGTTTTGCTTTTTGTAGTCATTTTGGGGGCGTATTGTTGCTCTAATTTATGCTCGTTTTTCTGCTGGGCTTCCCAATCGCTGTAGCCTCCCACAAATTCTCGCACCACGCCATTTTCTTGCATAATCAAGCAGGAACTCACCACGCGATCCAGAAATTCTCGATCGTGACTCACCGCAATCACCGTACCCGCATAATCCGCCAGCAATTCTTCCAATAAATCCAAGGTCTCTATGTCCAAGTCGTTGGTGGGTTCGTCCAGCACCAGCAGATTAGAAGCTTGGCTAAAAATGCGGGCTAAAAGCAGGCGATTGCGCTCGCCTCCCGAAAGTGCAGAAATAGGCCCCCGGGCGCGGTCGGCGCTAAACAAAAAATCGCTTAAATAGCTGAGAACATGGCGATTTTTGCCATGAATTTCGATAAATTCCTTGCCATCGCCAATATTATCCACCAAAGTTTGCTCTGGGTGCAACTCTTGGCGCAACTGGTCAAAATAAGCGATTTGCAAATTAGTGCCCAGGCGAAGTTCTCCTTCTTGGGGCTCTAACTTTCCCAGTAAAAGGTTGACTAAAGTGGTTTTTCCGCTACCATTGGGGCCTACAATGCCCAGTCTATCGCCCCGAGAAATCATTAAATCCAAGTTTTGCACAATTTTTTTGGCAGGCCAGCTAAAAGTCAAATCTTGGGCTTCTAACACCAATCTTCCCGAAGGATCGGCGTTTTCCACCCGCATTTTAACCTGCCCTTGACGCTCGCGGCGCTCACTGCGTTCTTGGCGCAGCTTTTGCAAGGCTCGCACACGGCCCTCGTTGCGGGTACGGCGCGCTTTGATTCCCTGGCGAATCCAGACTTCT
>JAAZFC010000002.1 GCA_012511955.1 Fibrobacter sp.
ACTAACTACTGCCCTAAAAGCTTGTCGCATCACCCTACTAACTACTGCCCTAAAAGCTTGTCGCATCACCCAACTCAATCCCCCGAGAAGCTAGTTGCAGTTTCATCCCCTCAAATCAACCCATAGTCAGAAATGCTTTTGCCAAGCTCTAGTTTTGCCTTTTAGCTATGTAAATTTATTCTATGAAAGCAAACAATTTGACGCAAAATAATCCAGAAATGTCTGCGGAATTAAAGCAACAAAGCCTCCCCGTGATGGGAATGAGCTGTGCATCTTGCGCTTTGGCGGTGGAAAAACTCGCCCAAAAGCATTCTGGGGTCAAATACGCCGCCGTGAACTATGCATCTGGGGAGCTAAGCTTGTCTTTTGATGAAAGCACAGATTTAAAAGCCCTGCAAAAAAGCATTCAAAATGCGGGCTACGATATGCTTTTGCAAAGCGCCCAGGAAAAAGAAGAAGCCCTAGCTACCGCTCAGCAAAAACAGCTGCGCACTTTAAAAATCAACCTTTGGGGAGCGGGCATTTTAACCATACCCTTGGCAATAATTGCCATGATTTTCCCCACTATTTCTGGAGCGAATTGGTGGATGTGGGCATTATCCACGCCGGTGGTATTTTGGTGGGGAAGGGGATTTTTTGTCAATGCTTTTAAGCAAGCTCGCCATAAAAGCGCCAATATGGACACCTTGGTAGCCATGAGTACAGGCATTGCCTATATATTCAGCCTTTTTAACCTGTGGTATCCGCAATTTTGGACCAGTCGTGGGCTTGAAGCGCACATATACTTCGAAGCTGCAGCGGTAATCATCACTTTTATCATGCTCGGACGCTTTTTAGAAGAAAAAGCTAAGAGTAATACCTCCACTGCCTTGCAAAAACTCATGGGTTTGCAAGCTCATACAGTGAATTTAATGCAAGATGATGGCAACACCGTAGAAATCCCCACGGAACAGGTGAAAGTAGGGGATTTGCTCTTGGTAAAGCCCGGCGAAAAAATCCCCGTGGATGGCGTGGTGGTGCGCGGCGAATCTTTTGTGGATGAAAGTATGCTAAGCGGTGAGCCTGTAGCCGTAGAAAAGACCGCTCAAAGCGAATTATTTGCGGGGACCATCAACCAAAAAGGCAGTTTGGTCTTTAGGGCGCAAAAAGTGGGAGAAAATACGATTTTAGCTCAAATTATCAAAACTGTACAGGCAGCCCAAAGCAGCAAAGCTCCTGTGCAGCGCTTGGTGGATAAAATTGCAGGGATTTTTGTGCCAGCGGTGATATTAATCGCATTTTTAAGTCTAATTGCATGGATAATTTTGGGTGGTCCCCAAGGATTAGTCTATGGGATTTTGTCAGCGGTAACAGTTTTAGTCATTGCCTGCCCCTGTGCTTTAGGATTGGCTACCCCCACGGCAATTATGGTGGGAGTGGGGAAGGGAGCGGAGCGTGGAGTGCTAATTAAAGATGCCGAAAGCTTAGAAATCGCCCAAAAAATCACCGATGTGGTTTTGGATAAAACCGGAACCATCACCCAAGGCAAACCCGTGGTGCAAGGGATTGTTTGGCAAGATGAAGATCCCCAAATAAAAGCGATTTTGGCCAGCATCGAAAATCAATCAGAACATCCCTTGGCCCAAGCGGTGGTGGATTATTTAGGGCCCCAAACAGCTATGTCTAGCACGGAATTTAACAGCCTAACCGGTCTGGGAGTGCATGGAAAATTCCAGGAAAAAGATTACTGGGTGGGCAATGCCAATTTGATGACGCAAAAAGAGGTGGAAATCTCCGCAGATTTGCATAAACAAGCAGAAGCTTGGAGTCAAAAAGCCCATACAGTGGTGTGGTTTGCCAGCAAAAAGCAAGTTTTAGCGTTAATCGCTATCGCCGATGAAATTAAAAGCACTTCTAAAGAAGCTATTCGCCGCATGAAAGGCGAAGGTTTACGCGTGCATTTGCTCACGGGGGATAACTACGCTACGGCGGAGGCGGTGGCGCACCAAACCGCTATTTCCAGCTTTAGAGCCGAGGTTTTGCCCCAAGAAAAAGCGGATTTTGTGCAGGCTTTACAAAGCCAAGGGCGGGTGGTGGCCATGGTGGGCGATGGTATTAACGACAGCACCGCCCTTGCCACCGCCGATGTGAGCATCGCCATGGGAACCGGCAGCGATATTGCCATGGAAGTGGCGAAAATGACCATTATTTCTGCGGATTTGGCGAAAATCCCCGAGGCAATCAAGCTTTCTAAGCAAACCGTGCGCACCATTAAGCAAAACCTTTTCTGGGCATTTATTTACAATGTCATAGGAATTCCCATTGCGGCGGGGATATTGTATCCTTATAATGGTTTTTTATTAAACCCCATGTTGGCCGGGGCCGCCATGGCTTTGAGCAGTGTGAGCGTAGTTAGCAATAGCTTACGATTGAAGCTTAAAAAATAGCAATGGCTGCTGTTAAGGCGTTTTGTGAATTTCCGAGTTACGGTCATTGAGTGTTTTCTTCACGGTCATAGAAGAGAGTAGTAAGTAATTAGTCGTTAGTAGTTAGTTTGCGTAAAGCGCCGTACTTACTTCCTATCTATAGAGGGGTATGGTTGACTTCCGGAAATCTGGTCGCAGCTTACTACTGCCCCAAAAGCTTGTTGCATCACCCTACTGACTACTCCCCTGAAGCTTGTTTCATCACCCTACACCCCGTCAAGCTGGTCGTATCCCCCTACTTTATCCCCTACGGCGCTTGGTGCAACTTTACGTGGGAAAATCTGGTCACAACCCTAGGCGTGAATAGCAAGCCTTAAACTACCCCAAGCCGCTTCGTTGATAGCTTCGGCTAAGGTGGGGTGGGGGAGAATGGTTTTAACCATCTCTTTTACGCTTAGCTTTCTGTCGATGGCTAGGGTTAAATAACCAATCATTTCAGGAGCTTCGCCGCCCAAAATGCTAGCCCCTACCAACTCTTGGTTTTCTTTGTTAAAAAGCAATTTCACCACGCCTTCGGTGGCATTTTGCGCCCGGGCTTTGCCGCTGGCCATAAAAGGAAAGCGCCCAATTTGCAGTTTGATGCCTAGCTCCTTGGCTTGGGCTTCGCTCAAACCAGTAGTGGCCAGCTGGGGCTGTGAATACAGCGCCGCGGGGATGTTTTGGTAATTAAGCGGGGTTGGATTTTGCCCGCATAAATGTGCTACGGCCAATTCCGCTTCGGCGGAGGCTTTGTGTGCCAACATCTGTTTGCCAGTGCAATCCCCAATGGCGTAAATATTGGGGATAGGGGTTTGCATAAAGTCATTTACGGGAATAAAGCCACCGCCGTCCAAAACCATGCCCACATCTTCTAAGCCGAGTTCCGCCGTGTGGGGAATCATACCCACCGCGCTAAGAACCGCATCTACTACCGTGATTTGCCCTTCGCCCTTGGCATTTTGCCAATGAACTTCTACGCCTTCATCTCGGGCTTCGATTTTTTGGAATAAAGCTTTGCTGTGGGCAGCTATACCCTGCTTTTTGAGGGAAAGCGCCAACTGACGCGAAATATCGCCATCGGCACTGGGGAATATTTGCGGAGCGGCTTCGAGAATCGTAACTTCTGCACCAACATGGTGAAAAAACCATGATAGTTCCAGGCCAATGGCCCCAGAACCTATGGTTAATAAGCGTTTGGGGTATGCAGTTAAAGCCATGGCCTGCTTATAATTCAAAATCTTTTGCCCATCAGCTACGGCAGCGTCTAAAACTCTCGGACTAGCCCCAGTGGCAATAATCACATTTTGCGCCGTAATCAACGTGTTTTCATGGTTTTGCGTGTTTTTTTCACGGCTTTCGTCGGTATTTTTCACCGCAAGCACCACTTTGTCTTTTTGGGCAGAAAGCAACTTAGCACAGCCAAAAATCACCGTGATTTTGTTCTTTTTAAGCAGAAATTCCACTCCTTTGCGATTGGTGTCAGCCACTTCACGGCTGTAATCGTACACCGCTTGGGGATTGGCTTGAGCCGAGCTAACTTCGATGCCACAATGGGAAGCTTGGCGGGCATTGCGTAAGGTTTCGGCGCTATGCAACAAAGCTTTGGTGGGAATACAACCCCAGTTGAGGCAAACTCCCCCCAGCTCAGCTTTTTCTATGAGAACCACGCTTTTACCATTTTGCGCCGCTCGAATCGCCGCTACATAGCCACCTGGACCAGCACCAATAATCGCTAAATCTACTTTTTCCATGCTAATACCCGCAAATTTCTACTAATTCTGTACTAATTACGCAACAAAGCTTCGGCGGATTCCACCGTTTGACGCATCAAAGTGGCAATGGTCATGGGACCCACACCACCCGGAACCGGGGTATAAGCGCTAGCCACTTCGGCCAAGCCTTCTTTTTCAATATCGCCAATATTTCCTGGATGGTAACCAGCATCTATGACCACCGCACCGGGCTTAATCCAAGCGGTTTTGATCAATTCGGGTTGACCCACAGCACCCACTAAAATATCTGCGGTTTTCACGATTTCGGGCAAGTTTTGAGTGCGACTATGGCAAATTGTCACCGTGGCATTTTGGTTGAGCAACATCATAGCCATGGGTTTTCCCAAAATAGGGGAGCGACCCACCACCACAGCGTTTTTACCTTCTAATTCGATCTCATAATACTTCAAAATATTCATGATTCCCGCTGGAGTGGCACTGCCAAAAGCGGATTCGCCCATGGACATGCGGCCAAAACCCAAACAAGTAACGCCGTCAACATCTTTGCGGGCATCAATGGCATCGAAGCACAATCTTTCGTCAACATGGCGTGGCACGGGGTGTTGCAGTAAAATGCCGTGCACATTGGGATCTTTGTTCAATTCTTCGATTTTGGCTAATAATTCCACCGTGGTGGTTTCTTCGGGCAAATGAACTCGCACAGAATCCATGCACACTCTTTCGCAAGCATTGCCCTTCATTCTTACATAAGTGGCCGAAGCAGGGTCGTCGCCCACCAAAATAGTGGCTAAAATCGGGGTTTTGCCATTGCTGTGAGCTTTGATCGCTTCAATGCGGGTGATTAAAGTCTTTTCAATGTTTCTCGCCAAAGTTTTTCCGTCTAAAACCAGTGCAGTCATCCTTACTCCATAAATTTGCTGTGAAAAGCCAAAATGTAGTAAAAATGAGCCAAAGCTTTTTGTAAACTTCCGAGTGCTTGCAAGTCTTGGAGCATCCGAACTCTCTGTCATCCAGCCTATGCGGGTTGATTAACAGCTTTTAAACAAAGTTCGGAGAGGTCATCGAGGGTTTTTTCTGCAAAGTGAAAGGTGAAATTAGTGAAAAAATGTATTAAGATGTTTTTTGGCGTGCCCCTGCAAGCAGGGTCGGGCTTTCCGCTTGTATCTTTGCGTTTTCCAGCCACAGTCGTGGAAGAAAATAATCAGAGCTCAAAACTGCCCATCTAACCAATGATAGCGTGCCTCTAACCATTGCACCAGCTCTTCGACTTCTTCGGCGTAAGTTTCGGGCCAAATTCTGTTGGGCCAAAGTTCTACGCCCAAAATTGGCCACCGGGTAAAGTTATTGTTCGCCACCAAAGCCATATCTTCGCCCTGTTGCCGCAGATTTTGCACCGCTTGCCACAAAGCGTTTTTGTTTTGTTCCCAGCGTTGCTTTACCAAGTTGCTAAAATAAGGATCTTTAAGCATTTGGTTAATCCACCTGCCTTTAGCCACATGTAAACCTTCCACTAAATCATTGTTGTTGTAGTTGATATTTCCGGCCGAAATGTCAAAATCCCATAGAGGACCAGCGTAAATTTTATCTTCTTGGCTACGATAGTGCAAAAACACATAGGCAAAAAAGTTTGCATCGTTATTTTTTACAAATTCATTTGCTATATACCAATCCACAAAGGAATTTACATCTACATATTGCCTATAACCAGTGGCGGAATCCGCAAAGTTTTTGCTATACAAAACATCTTCAATTTTCTGAAGATTTGCTTGATATTGCACCAGTTTTGCCGCACTGATTTTTTGAGGTTCTGCAAAACTAAATTTCACATTTTTAGTGGAGGTATAAGTATGTTGCCCTAGCAAACGATTATCCACTTCCACCAAGAAATCCCCTGCTGTGCTATCTAAGTCA
Organism: Fibrobacter sp.; assembly: GCA_012511955.1. Lineage (GTDB taxonomy): Bacteria > Fibrobacterota > Fibrobacteria > Fibrobacterales > Fibrobacteraceae > JAAZFC01. The sequence goes on from JAAZFC010000002.1 coordinate 6,089, forward strand.
ATGCGGTTTTTTCCCAGACTAATATCTTCCACCATTTGATACACACCTATATAGCTCCCGTTAAGTACAAGTTCCACAAATTGCGCTCCAGGGGTCCAGCCCACTTGGTCAAAAATCCTGCCCAAATTGAAGCCCAACTGAGTGCGCAACAAGCTTTTATCATTGTGATTCGCCAATAAAGCCCAGTTTTTGTGTTCTCCCATGCCTAAAATATCTAAAGGGGAAGAAACATCGATTTTATAAGGCTTTTTGGGAAAATTCCATGCGCTTTGGCCAAAACCTTGAATATCTATGTTGGTGGAAGCTAAATCATAAACCCCCGCATTTTCAATAGAGATTTTTGCATAGCCATGATCTAAGTCTTGTTTCATCCATTTTTTGCTAATACTGCGCTCATCGGGGGTATTAATGCGTATAACTGGCAAAGTAGTGTTAAGAAGCTGCTCTCGCCCCTCCCAATTCACCGAAGTTACATAATCGGCGCGATCAAAAGCACGCACCTCTTCGTCTTTGATGCACCGCACGCTTAAACCCAAGTTGTGGGGATATTGGGAAATAGTAATGGCGCTATCTTTGGCTAAAAGCACTCTAGCCGTGGCATGGGTGGGGTTTAAGCTATCGGCTACCCAAAAAAAGGTAGCTTAGATGCGATTTACCCCTCTCTTCTCAAAATCAGCCCAATATCCCTCAGGCAAGCCTTTGAAATAGTAGCTATCTTCGGCCACCGGCCAAGAATGTTGGGCTTTTAACTGCGTGGCCAGTGGTTCACCGCGCTTATAAGTCGCCGTAAACTCGCTGGCCGGCATTCCCAAATAGCTTTCCAAAATGCGCCAATCTTTTTCCGTGGGCAAACGATAATCTTGGGGACAGGCTTTTAAGGCTTGATGATAACTGTAGTAAAAGCCATAAGCTTGACACGAAGGCATTTCGCTAGGCGGGCACCATGCACTATCGTTTTGGGGATTATATTGCAAATTTTTGCCCATCCAAGTTTGCGCCCCGATTTTGATAAGGGGATAAGCCTGCCCATCTCTTTCATCTATTAAATCGCCTACTTCATAGCCAAAAGAGGGGGGAATAGGGTCAAAATCCTCGGGTGCAGTCTGAGCTGAGTCCTTGTTTTTAATATTTGTGCCGGGTCGCACAC
>JAAZFC010000141.1 GCA_012511955.1 Fibrobacter sp.
GCGTGATGAGTGGGTGCGCATTGTAGGAAATCCCACCATAAGTAGAGTAAATTGGGTGCGCTTTGTGGTTATTGCCGACGAAAATACCGCTTTAAATAACATTGAGGGTACATTTTGGCTCAACGATTTACGCTTGTCGGGAATTAGCAATGATTGGGGCATAGCTGGGCGAGTGCGCGGGCAGTTAAATTTTGCTGATGTCATGTCTATTTCAGGGGAAATGTATTACCAAGATGGTGATTTTGCTACTCTAAAAAGTGATGGGAAATCCCCTAAACCGACTTTGGCCGAATCTAATACGCAGTTGCTGCTCCATGGTAATTATTCTTTGATGCTCAACAAGTTTTTTAAAGATGATTGGGGCTTGCGCATTCCTTTAAGCATTGGCGTTTCTTCAAATATTCGCCGCCCTTATCTGAAGCCTTCCAGTGACCAAATGCTCACTCGCGATGGTTTTAACGATATTTTACCTGATATTTTTGACGGTTCTATCAATAATTTTAATGCTCAAAACTTAGCCCAGCAAAGGTCTGGTGCTGTGCCCGAAGCTCGGGGTTATCAAAGCGTGGTAAATAGTAAAAACTTGAGTGTGGGCTTTTCGAAAGAGTATAAAAAGTCAGATAATATTGTGAGTGAAGTGCTGACGCAAACTTTACTTGAGCGTCCCGCTTTTAATTAAAGATACGCAGAAACTGAAACTCGATCTGCTTTGCGCGCCGATTCTTCTTATACCTATAACACCACTTTGGATTATAAATTAGGAACTTTTGAACCATTTAATTTTAAGATATTTAATGCGCTTAAAGATAAAAAATGGATGCCCAACCAATTGGGGAACGCTTCTTTTGAGCCTTGGCCGCAAACTTTTGATTTCACTTTGATGGACTTAACTTATTCTAAAAACATCAATCAAGAATTAGATGCGGATTTTGTAGAACCTCAGGTTCCTAGAATTTTAGATTACGATGTGAGCTTGCGTCATAAGGTAAATATGCGATGGAATATATTTCCATTTCTTACAGCATCATATAGTTTAGGCATAAATCGCGACATGGAAGCTGGGGGTGACAGAGAAAGATTTACCAAAGAGAACTTTTTTAGCACCAAAAAAGGATCGCTTTTTGCCAATGGGGTGATTTTTGACCATGACCATACCGACCGTGATGTGTATGGTTCTTACGATTTTGATTCGGTTTTGGCTGTGGTGGAAAACTATTCTCTACGCCGCCCCAAGCTTACTCCCAGCGGCGATACCATTCCCATGATTCCTGGGGATACTTCTACTTATCACGCTTTTTATGATACCACTTATTTATACCGCATCGACAAAGTGGGGGATAGAGCTTATGGTAAAGATTATGGCATATTGCGCAACGAAAAAGATCGCAATCAAGACTTTAGATTGAATTTTACCCCCATGATGATTCCCTTTTTGCCTATGCGCATTTCTTATGGTGGGTCATTTAACCAAGTGAAATCTATCCCCGATGATTTTGATTTCTTCGATTCTGATATGCACAACAAAAACTTTTGGAGCATACAGCAAAGTAATAGGTTTGAATTTAACCCCACATTGAGATTAGTAGATTTATTTGGTATTGGTGGAAAAAATGCTATCACTAAAACTCTAGACAAGTTGCGTTGGCGCGAGCTCCGAGCTACTTGGGCGGTGGATTTGGGTACCAGAGGCGAAGATTTTACTCTTTCCCACTTATATAACCAGCAGGGAGTCATGCCGGGGCAATATTGGCTTTACAGTTTGGGTTTAGGCGATGGCTTTAGGCATCGCAGCTTGTGGAATGTGGTTTCGGGCGATATGGGGCTCACCGAAAGGGAAGATTTTGAAAAATTTGGGCAATATCGCAGTAAAACCGTAGATACATTGGTTTATCGTAAAAACTTTAATCATGGGGTTAATCGTCGTGCCACGGGGGGAACTAATCTCACTTTGCCCATCTGGGATATTGGTCTTTCCACGGATATTTTGTGGAGTCAGGAATTTACCCAGCACCGAGAAACGCCGCTGTATTTAGACACTACCACCACTTGGCCTAAGGTGGGAATTGGGGTAAATGTTCCCAATTTTGCCCATCGCTTAGATATTCTCAAGTCTAAGTTGCGCAGTTTAAGTGCCAACCACCGCACAGATTACACTTTTGTACGCAGCGTACGCACGGCCCAGAGTTCTGAAGATGAGTGGCGTAAAACTTGGAATTTCAACCCTTTGTTGCGGATTTCGGCTTTAACCCCCAAAAATATCCGCATAGACAACGATATTACTCTAACTTTAGAGCATTCCTTGCGCCGCCCTAAAATGCAAGTGGTGCCCA
>JAAZFC010000038.1 GCA_012511955.1 Fibrobacter sp.
AGTTAGTAGGGTGATGCGACAAGCTTTTAGGGCAGTAGTTAGTAGGGTGATGCGACAAGCTTTTAGGGCAGTAGTTAGTAGGGTGATGCGACAAGCTTTTAGGGCAGTAGTTAGCGTAAAGATTTTTGTAAGCCATTTATCATTTTACCAATGTCATGGATTAAGTTTAATGCTAAGCTTATTTCATCTTTTTTGAGATAATTAATTTTAACACAAAGTAATAATTGGGTTTCCAATTCAGCCTTTGAGCCATTAGCAATAGAAAGAAACCTGTTAAACTCATTATTTGTTTTTCTACCTTGACCTTCAGCAATATTGCTTGGAATAGACACAGCAGAACGCTTTATTTGGTCACATAATGAATACTGTTCTTTTTTAGGCAACATTTTAGCAAGTTGATAAACTTCAACTACGAGATCCATTGACTTTTGCCAAACAAATAAATCTTTAAAATCTTTAGCCATTCCGCCCCTCACTTTTAAATTAATATTTATTCCCCGAACTCTCTAAAAAAGAAGTAAGTACGGCGTTTTCTACTAATTTACTACTTACTACTCATTTCCCAACTTCAAATCCCAGGGCTTTTAAGCGTTGAGCCAAAACTTCGGCTTGGGGGTTCAGGCTGACTTTGTGGGCGGAAAATTCCCGGCGGAAGTAGTAGTTACTGCGCAGACTTTCGAATTCGGCGGGGAAAGCTTTGAGATTCTGGGAATCTTTGCGCAAATCGTAGGTGCAACGCAAAGCGTGGAGCAAAGCGGCGATATCATCGTCAAATTCTTGTAAATTGATGTGAGGAACCATAGGCGGAAACAGCAAATCAGCATCTACACTAAAGGTTTTCAAAGCATCAATGTCAAAATGCTCTGCCCAAGCTCGCACAATTTGTTGGGTGGCATTTACCTTTCCTTCCAAAGAATAACCCGCTATATGAGGGGTGGAAATATCCACCAAAGAGAGCAATTCACTGTTAATTTCGCTGGTTTCATTTTCCCATACATCCAAAACCGCGCCTTCGAGGCAGCCGCTACGCAAAGCAAAAAGCAAGGCGGTATTGTCCACCACCTCTCCCCTACTGGTGTTTATTAACCAAGCTGAATCTCGCATCAGTGATAAATAGTGCGCGTTAACCATTCTATAAGTGCAATGATCACCATCTTTTTGTAAGGGTACATGAAAACTTATATAATCCGCTCTTTTGGCAATTTCTTCTATGTGGGTAAAAGCTTTTTCACCCTCTATTTCTGCTCGTGGAGGATCATTAAGCAAAACTTCCATCCCCAAACCTTGAGCTGCTTTTGCCACAACACTGCCCACATTTCCCACCCCCACCACACCTAAAACTTTGCCCTCCAAGCTGTGGCCTTGCACATAAGCAATTTCTTTAAGGGCGCAAATTACATATTGCATCACCGCAAAAGCATTACACCCTGGAGCATTGCTAAAGGCTATTTGTTTTTCTTGCAACCAATCTAAATCTACATGATCAAATCCGATGGTTGCGCTACCCACAAATTTTACTGGAGTATTTGCCAACAATTCTTTATTGACCTTAGTGCGAGTGCGCACAAAAAGTGCCTGGGCATCTTGCAAATCCGTCGCAGTGATTTCTGGCCCCGACAAAAAAACCGTTTCAGCAATATTTTCAAAAGCTTTTTCTAAAAAAGGAATTTTATCATCAATAACAATCTTCATAAATCTTTAAACCCGCATTTGCAATTTTTTGAGAAAATCTTCTAATACAGTTTCAGAAGCCTCTTGAAAAGTGCCTGGCGTCAATACACAACTAAACTTGGCTTTACTTTTACTGGTTCTTTCAGAGCTTTGAGGATAAATCAAAATACATGGTTCCCCTTCCTCATTTGCACTAAAAACCACTGAAAATCCCAACCGTATAATTTTTTCTATAAGTTCACGCATAAAAATAATCTAAATTTTTGTTTTAAAAATGTATAAACTATTTGACGCACATAATCATATTTTCGATTTTTTATTGGATCTTAACACAAAATACGCCACTTGTAGCAGTAAAATCACAGATTGGGGCATTTTAAGTGAAATTTGTTTGACTGGGCCTCAAAACGCCTTTTGTGGTTTTGGTATTCACCCTTGGTATGTACAAAACACCCCAGAAAACTGGCAAAAGGACCTAGCAGAGCTCTTGGGTAAATTTCCCCAGAGCTTTATTGGAGAAACTGGCTTAGATTTGTCCCTTCGTAGGCGAGACACCCAAAAATTACAAGAAGAATTTTTAAAATTCCAGCTAAAACTAGCTGCAGAGTTTAACCGGCCCATAGTTTTACATAGCGTACGAGCCGTAGATAGAGTTTTACACCTGATTAAACAACATTCTCCGCCAAAATTTTTGTTTCACCGATTCACAGGAAGCGTGCAGCAAGCACAAAATATTGACGCTATGGGAGGCTATATTTCCGTACATTTGGACTCTTTTCGCAGTTTAAAAGCTCAAAATGCCATTAAAAACATAAATCCCCAGAAAATTTTGCTGGAAAGCGATTGGGATAAGCCTAAATTAGACCTAAAGTTATGGGAAAATCAGCTTTTAGATACCGCTAATCAACTGGGAGAACTATGGAGTTTAGATCTGCAATCCACTCTAAAACAATGTTATAGTAATGCTCTGCGCTTTTATAGTCAAAAACTCCCCTTAGAATAGTTAGATTTTATTTATGGCTGTCGCAAACATCAATAATTTTATGCCTTGGGTAATTAGCGGTTTTTATTTTATTTCCCTGCTACTAACTCTTTCTTTAATGGTCAGCGTAGTCGCTACCCGCCCGCTAAAAAGTGAAATTGTACTGCATTTTGTCAAACTGGGTGGCACAGTTATTCTTTGGTTATTAGCTTCAGTGGTGCATCAATTACCACTAGACATTCCTTATAAAATCACAATTTTCCGCATTTCCACATTTATTTGGCTATTTCTAGGCCTTTTTGTACTCCGATTTTTCGAATCACTTATCAGCATCCGTTATAACTTTTTGAAATCACCTTTTACTTGGATCGCTTTAGGTTTTTCCCTCATTGGAATTTTCACACCTCATATAATTAAAGGTGTAAGTCTATCTTATCTCGGTTTTCACACGGAATACGGATTTTTCACTTTTTTTGCCATTATTTTTTCTGTAATCACTCCTATACTTTGGGGAATGCGTTTGCTTTTCAAAGCCTATAAATCCACGCAAAATGAGACTCGCAACGCTTTGTTAGCCTTGCTTTGGGCCACCCCAATTTCTCTAAGTATCCCTATATTGGTAACCTTTGTTTTACCCATTGTAGGCATAGATTATCTGATGGAACTAGCTCCTTTGGGCTTTGTTTTCTTGTTGTACAGCATTTACTTTTCCGTATTTGATCACCGCAGCGCCAAACCCACTTTGTTTCAACTCACCGGCAGTTTACTCGAAGAAATTAAAGATGGTATTATCTCTATTAACTTAAACGGTTATATAGATGTGGCTAACATTGCTGCGGCCCAGATTTTAAACATTAAATACTCTCAACTCAAAGGTAAACATATAAACGACATATTTCCCCAATACCAAGATCATGTTTGGTACGAAGATTATCCTTTTTTTATAGAAAAAGCTAACTATTCCGCTCAATTTAGTTTGTCAGTAGTCCGTCAAAAAATTCGAGGAATCACCCAAGGGAAAATTTTAATTTTAAGAGATACCACTGATGCCTTTAAAAATAATCACGAAAACTTAAGTCCCAAAGAAATATCAAACTCCACTCAAACCATAGCTTTGCGCAAGGCTCAACAACATTTACAAGACCGTGAATATCTTTTGCAATCACTAATTGACAATTTACCTTTTCAGGTCTATATAAAAAACAAAAAAAGCATCTATGTGCTACAAAATCGAGCAGATCAAAAGATGCGCGGCAATTTATTGGGCTACGATTTAGAAAGCACCAATTTTAACCCCTCTAAAATTCAAGAAGAAAATCGCAACGACCAAAGAGTTTTAAAAGGCGAAAACATCGAGTTAGAATACTCCAACCCCCAAGATGGAGACATTCGTCATTACAGAAGCTATAAAATGCCCTTGATGAATTATAAAAACAACATTCAAGGCATACTCGGCATAGTTATGGACATCACTGAGTTTCGCAAAATGGAAAAAGAGCGCCTCGAGTTTAAAGAGCATTTGCTCCATGCCAATAAAATGGAAGCCATGGGCACTTTAGCCGGGGGATTAGCCCACGATTTTAACAATATTTTAGGTGCGCTCATCGGTTATACAGAAATTTCCACAGAAGTGCTAGACTCCGAACACCAAGTGCAAAAATATTTGCTAGAAGTGCTCACAGCAGCGGAAAGAGGCAAAGAACTAGTGCAAAAAATGTTGGATTTCAGTCGCGATGAAAGCGAAGAACTTAGTTTAATTTCTTTTACCTTTACTTTAAATGAAACCATTAAACTGCTCAGAGGAAATTTACCAGAGAACATTGATATTTATACAGAAATTCCCCAAGAGGAATATATGTTACTGGGGGAAACCATTGAACTAAACCGCATTGTGATGAATTTATGCACCAATGCTATTCACGCCATGAGCCCAACTGGAGGCACCATCAGCATAAAACTCAGTAAAATTTCATTTAAAGTGAGTTCATATTTTGCAGACCAAGCTATACCTCCAGGAAACTGGTATAAACTACAAGTTATCGACACTGGAGAAAGTATTCCCAAACATATTTTACCGCGTATTTTTGATCCCTTTTTCACTACTAAAAAAAGCAATGAAGGCACTGGTTTAGGACTTTCTGTGGTTTTGGGCATTGTTAACTCCTGGGGCGGCCATATAGGAGTGGAATCTAAGCCCGAAATAGGAACAGAATTTAGGATATATCTCCCCATACCTGAGCAGGAATAGTATATACTTTCAATTCGTTTACCAAAGTAATGAAATATTTTTTTTGAAGTATTTAAAATTTTGGCAAATTAAAGTATAATGAGAAAATATGACAGAAGTAATAATAATAGACGATGATTATCAAATTCGTTCCCTTTTAAGTGAAGTGTTTAAATTAGCTGAAGTTCCCGTAGATGTAGTAGCCAATGGTATTGAAGCCGAAGCACTTTTTAACCTAAAGACCTATAAAGTAGTGATAACCGATATTGTAATGCCCGAAAAAGACGGTTTTGAAATTATTTTTGAAGTAAAACAAAGATGGCCGGACACTGATATTATCGCTATTTCGGGTGGTGGTCGTTTAGATTCTAGAGATTATTTGAATTCTGCACAAAATTTTGGCGTAGCCGCCACTTTTCAAAAACCCTTGGACCGTAAAGCTCTAGTGGCAAAAGTCAAAGAATTATTGGCAAAAACATAGTTTTTAGTCGATAAATCGAGATTTTTCAGCGATTTGCATAGCAAATTTTGCCTAATTTATTTAGCTTAAATACAATTGCATTGGAGGCAAAATGAATATAGTGGCCATCGAAGCCCTTACTAAAGATTACTCTTTGGACAGCACCACCGTACACGCTTTACGCGGCGTTGATTTAAACATAAAAAGCGGTGAACTACTTTCGGTAATGGGGCCTTCGGGCAGCGGTAAAACCACACTGTTAAATATCATAGGTTGTGTGGACACCCCCACTAGCGGCAAAGTAGAAGTTGCTGGCACCGACATCGGTAGTTTAAAAGACAAAGAACTCACAGACCTGCGCTTGCGCAAAATTGGTTTTATTTTTCAGACTTTTAACTTAATTCCAGTTTTAAACACCTTGGAAAATGTGGAATTTCCCCTTTTGTTAATGAAAGAACAAAGTGCCACGGATATTCGCCGCAAAGCCAAAGATTTACTCCATGCGGTAGGTTTAGGCGATCATTTGCATCACCGGCCTGCGGAGCTTTCTGGAGGGCAAAGACAACGAGTGGCCATTGCCAGAGCTTTAGTCACCGAGCCCGCCCTGGTTTTAGCCGATGAACCCACGGCCAACTTAGATTCTGCCACGGGGGCGAGTATTTTAGACTTAATGGTGCAAATGAACCAAAGTTTAGGCACCACTTTCTTGTTTTCCACCCATGATCCCGATGTGCAAAAATATGCCCAACGCATTGTTAAAATCCACGATGGGCTAATTCAGGACGATTAATATGTTAGCTTTAAAAATAGCTTGGCGCAATATATTTCGCCACCGCGGGAAAAGCTTAGTTATAGGTTCGATTTTAGCCCTTGGAGCCTTGCTATTAACTCTGGGTAACTCGGTGATTTCAGGCATGGAAAAAGGCTTGGAAAAAAGTGTGGTGGAAAGCTTCACCGGCGATATTATTTTAGTTTCCCAAGACCAAATAGATGACAATGTTATCTTAGATATGGCAGGCAAGCCCTTAGAAGATATTTTCCGCTACGACACCATAAAACCCTATCTGGAAAACTCGGGATTATTTACAGGATTTGTCCCTGCGGGCAAAGATTTTGTCATGGCTCTCAACGAGCATGGTGGCACTCCCGGCTTTGCTTTTTTGCTAGGCATAAACTTTGCAGATTGGCAAAAAGTGTTTCCCGACAACCTAGAACTGTTGCAAGGACAATGGCCCCAAAGCACTGGATTGATTATTCCCAGCGGTTCTTTGGAGATTTTATACACCACCATGGGCACTTGGTTTAGCCCTCCCCACAGCGAACTTGATTCATCTTTTATGCCCAAAGATGCCAAAGAAAACTACGGAAATTTGCGGGTGCAAAACGATATTGTCTTTATGGGGCATAGCGCCACTAATACCGCCACGGATATTCGCATGACCGTAGATGCGGTGGTCAAATATAAAGCCCTAAATGTGATTTGGGGGCATTTTATCTTAACTGATATTAATTCCTATCGTCAAAGTATGGGCTATTTTAACCAAGATGAAGAACAAGAGGAGATTTCTGCGGAAAACCTCGCTTTACTGAGCTTTGACAGCGATAATTTAGATGCACTTTTTGGCAATGATATGGATTTTGAGGAGATGTTTAGCCAAGAATCTGTAAGTCCAGAAAAAGAAGAATTTGTGCCTAAAACCGAAGAAGCAGGGGTTTATCAGATGATTTTCACCCGCATTAAGCCCGAAATTAATCGCCAAGCAGCCATGGATAGCCTAAATCGCCTTTTTGCCCAAGAAGATATTCCCCTACGGCCCCTAACTTGGCAAACCGCCAGCGGAGTAATTGGTTCCATGAGTATTTTAATCAAAGCTTCCCTCAATGTCTTTGTGGCTTTTCTATTTTTTGTAGCTATTATAATCATCGTCAATACGCTTTCCATGGCTGCTTTGGAACGCACTTCTGAAATTGGCATGATGCGTGCGGTGGGAGCTCGCAAAGGCTTTATTGCCAGAATGTTTATGTTAGAAACTGGGGTTTTGGCCTTTGTTTTTGGCAATTTAGGCGTTTTACTGGGCTTTATCGTGGTTTTGGTAATACGCAGTCTAAATATCACCACGGACAACGATATGTTGCAGCTGTTTTTTGGCGGCGACACTTTTAACCCCACTTTTGGCTTGGCTGATTTGTTGCTCACTTATGCACAACTGGCTGCAGTTACTATTTTGGCGGCGCTTTACCCCATCAATATCGCCCGTAAAATCACTCCTTTAGATGCCATTTCTCGGGAATAGGAACACTTATGACTTTATTACGCATGGCATTTCGCAATTTATTTAGGCAAAAAAGACGCAATATCTTTTTAGGTGCGGCTATCGCCTTGGGAACCGCATTTTTGATTATCGCCAATTCTTTTGCCCACGGTATTTCTCATACGCTAGTAAATAGAATAATATCTTCGGTTTCGGGGCATGTAATCGTAAATTTTGCCCATCTGGGAAAGCCCATGTCGCAAATGCTGCGAGGTGGAAAGCATTGGCAAGATTCCATTGCGCAAATCCCGGGGGTGATTAAAGTTGAGGAAAACATCGGGATTTTAGGGCGGCTAGTGGGCAATGGGAAGTCGGACAACGCCGCCCTCATGGGCTTGAACCTGCAGGGCCCGCTTAGCCCCGCAGATTCTGCCCATTTAAACGATGATTTTCATTTTGTAGCGGGGCATTGGAGCGATTTGCGTGATTCTACGGTGGAAAATCCTTTCATTATGTCGGCGGCGCGGGCCAAATACATCAACGCCCAAGTGGGGGATATTTTACGCGTGCGCGCCCAAGATGTACACGGGACTTTTGTAGCCGCACGTCTGACTTTGGTGGGGATTTTTGAACCTTCGAACCTATTTATGGAAAGCGTAACTTTGCTGAATATCAAAGATATTGTGCAACTCATAAATTTAGACCCCGAAGATAGCCCCAGTCTGAACATAGTTTTAGAAAATCCCCAAAAAGAAGCGCGTTTAGTGGCGGATCGTATCTGGGATATGCTCCAATCTCCCTGGGTTTTTATAGAAGGTGCTTGGCAACACCAGGGGCAAAGCTTGGGCACAGCTTTTTACAGCGGCTATCTCAGCGATAGCTCCAGTCAAGAACTTTTACAAAAGCGTTTAGTGGGTGATTTTGACTGGAGCAGAAATCAAGTTTTAATTTCAGCACCTTGGGCCCAAGAGCACAAACTTGCCCCTGGCGATACCCTATTCTTAGAATATGCCCTGCGCTTTCCCCAAGCAGATAGCACCGAGAAACTTCGCCTGGTGGTGGGCGGTCTTTTTAAACCGGACTCTTCCCTACCCCCTAATTTAATCTTAGCCCGGGACGATTACTTCTACCCTCAGCTCTACGGCGCATTGCCCCAGATTCACCCCCTCAACTCTGTAGAAATCTCTCCAGATTTTGCCCAGATTTTAAGCCCCGAATGGCAAATTACCCCCAGGGTAAGCACCACGGAAGATATGACCAAAGTTCAAAAAGATATTTCCCAGGGTAAATACCAAGGGACGGCGGTGTCGGTGAACACCATGTACGAAGGTGCTTCGGCTATTATGCAGTTAGAAAGTGCTCTGCAGCTGATTACCTTTCAAGCGGTGATATTAATCTTTTTTATAATATTAATAGGCGTTATCAACACTTTGCGTATGACCATCAGAGAGCGTACCCGAGAAATTGGCACCATGCGTGCCATTGGTATGCAGAGCAACCAGGTACGGAAAATATTTTTGCTAGAAAGCGCTTTACTGAGCTTTTTGGCGGCCATTGCTGGGGTAATTTTAGCGATGATTAGCATGTTTGCTTTAAGTCAGCTCACCATTCAAGCGGCGGGTAATCCCTTGGGAATGTTGCTAATAAACAATCATTTGGTCTTTGTGCCTACGCTTTTATCAATAACTTTGTTTGTAATTTTAATAGTATTTATCACGGTCTTGACATCCTGGTTTCCGGCTCGCAAAGCAGCGCAACTTACCCCTGCTACTGCGCTAAGACATTATGATTAGTATTTAAAACACTATGATTAGGACACAACCCACTACGATTAAGGTTTTTAGCATAGAGGATTTATGAAAAAGTTATTTGTATTGTTGTTTTTGATGTTGGGTGGCCTTTGGGCGCAACCCACAGGGCAAGCTTTATTGCAAAAAATGGAAGATTTGCAGAAATTTGACACGGATATGCACTCCATGGTAACTTTGACCCAACAAAAACCGGAGCAGGGAAACAAAACCATGCGCATGTCTTTTTATCGTCGAGACAGCGATAATTCTTTTCTTATTCATATTCAATCCCCAGAATCAGACCGGGGCAATGGCTATTTGCGCGTGGATAATCATATGTGGATGTATCGCCGCAATACCAGAGCTTTTCAGCATATAAATCGCGATGAATCCATTGGCGGCACCAACGCCCGGGCCCATGACTTTGAAACTCGCAATTTGGTGGATACCTATCAGGTGCAAAAAAACACCGATGGTAGCGAAAAAATTAGCGAAGAAGTTTTAGGAAAAATCCCGGTTTATAAGGTACATATACAAGCTATTGTGCGCGATGTGGACTATCCTATCAAAATTTGGTGGATAGAAAAAAGCAGCAATTTATTGCTCAAAGAAGAAGCTTATTCCGCCAATAAAACCCTAATGCACTCCGTGTTTTTTACCCAATATACCCAAGTGGGTAAGCATTTTATGCCGGTGAAACAGCTTTTTATAGATGAATTTGAAAAAGGCAATAAAACCTTGATGGAAGTGAAGGAAATTTCCACTAAAAAAATCCCCAATCATATTTTTACCAAAGCGCATTTGGAAAGTTTGAGTAAATAATGAAAAAGGCTTTGTGGGGATTTTTGGCAGTTCTTGGAAGCTTAGTTTATGGCGATCCTTTTGCCACTGACAATCTTTTTGGCGAGATGGAAAGCGTGGTGGTGGAAATGCCCATTTCTGAAACTAGCCTCACTGAAGACACGGCCGGGGTGAGTTTTAGCCCCAGCGGTTCTTTAACTTCGCAGCTATTTCATGGCGTAAATAGAGATTATTTCAAAGCCAAAAACTGGCAAGATATTTCCCAGCGGCATCAAAGCGTGGGAGAGCTTTTGTTAGATGTGCGCACAGGAGACGATAGCAAAGCTTTTGCTGCCCTGGAAGGCGTTTATAGAGCGGATAACCAGCTAACTTCGGGTTATGTGCGGGAATTATTCGTGGATTTTCACCTAAAAAGGCGTTTATATGTGCGGGCAGGTAAGCAGGTTTTGCAATGGGGTCGCGGACATTTTTGGCACCCTTCAGATTTGATCAATGTGGAGCAAAAAGACTTGATTGAGCGTGCCGGAGCTAGAGAAGGGACTAATGGTCTGCGTTTACACGCTCCTTTTGGGGCGAAAACCAATTTTTATGCATTTTTTGACAATAGAGGGGGCGATTCTCTGCAAGATTTGCGCAGTTCTTTTAAAGCAGAATTTATTTTGGGACCGGTGGAAACCGCTTTTAGTCTGTGGAAAAAATCAGCTTTGCACCCAGCTTATGCCTGGGATGCTTCCACTCGTTTGGGAAACTGGGATTTTACCGCCGAAGCGGTGTTTTTACCTAAAAACTTTGTGAAAAACTGGGAAATTGCGCCCCAAAAGCAGGGTTTAGATTCGCTGTATGCCAAAGCTTCGGCGACGGGAGCTCCCCGGGTGGCTATTTCTGCAGGGCGTAGTTTTAGGTTTTTAGAAGTGCCCGATCGCCTGCGCTTGCAATACGAGTTTTATTACAATAGTTTAGGAAACCACGGCAAAGATTATAAATCTGCGCAAATTTACGCATATTCCTCCCCTACTAGCATAAATATGGGCACAAACCAAGATGTTGTGCTTAATCAGGGAACGATATCAATGTGGTTGGCTAGTCAGGGACAAATTCAAGCCTATTCTTTGGGTAAATATTATGCCGCAGGCTTTTTATCCATAGATAAATTCTTGCTTAGCGATATGACTTTAGCTTTAAATGGCGTGGTTAATCTCAGCGATCAGTCTTATGTGTTTACGGGAAGTTTAAGCTATAGAACCATGCACAACTTGAGTTTACAAGCAGCGATTTTGGCTTTTGGTGGCAAACCCCAAGGGGAATTTACCATCTCTGGTCAAAAAATACAAAGCCAGCTAAGTGCTGGCATAAGTTTTTAAAAATACTCCCAACAGGATTCGAACCTGTGGCCTAGTGCTTAGAAGGCACTTGCTCTATCCAGCTGAGCTATGGGAGCAAAAATGACAATTTAATAAAATACTGCAAATTTAAAAGTCCTTTTTCTGACAAAGATGCATTTAAACACTTTTAAGGGATTAAATTTTGATGTTTAAGTGCAGATAATTTGCTAAATTGTAACTTTTAAAGAGGTTAAAAGAAATTCTATGCTAGAAAGTCCTTTGTTTCCAATGATTTTAATGTTTGTGGTGTTGTATTTCTTTATTTTACGCCCCAAGCAAAAAGAAGCTGTAAAAACCGATGAAATGCGCCAAAATCTTAAAAAAGGTGATAAAGTTGTCACCATCGGCGGTATTTTTGGTGTGGTGCAAAATGTAAAGAAAGAAGAAAAAATTGTGGTTTTAAAGCTAAATAACGACACTAAGGTTGATTTTGAATCAGCGGCTATACAAAGATTGGTTAATCCACCCCAAGAAACAAAATAAAAGGCGGGTATTATGGAATTGTTAGCCATAGAAATATACGGTAGCGAAATTTTGCGTAAACATTCAGAGCCAGTGGCCGAAGTTACTCCCGAATTAGTGGAATTAGCTGAAAAAATGCTAGATACCATGTACGAAGCCCCTGGTATTGGCTTGGCTGCTCCTCAAGTGGGTAAAAACATTCAATTAATAGTGGCCGATGTCGCCAAAGAAGACGAAGAGCCTGAGCCATATATT
Organism: Fibrobacter sp.; assembly: GCA_012511955.1. Lineage (GTDB taxonomy): Bacteria > Fibrobacterota > Fibrobacteria > Fibrobacterales > Fibrobacteraceae > JAAZFC01. The sequence goes on from JAAZFC010000038.1 coordinate 12,283, forward strand.
ATTTTCAATCCTGAGATTAGTTTTGTGGAAGAAGATAACCCCATAGTAGATTACGAAGAAGGTTGTCTTTCAGTACCCGATATTTTTGCCAATGTGCAACGCCCCGAGTTTATCAATGTCAAGGGAATCAACGAGAAAGGTGAAACTTTTGAAATGAAAAATGTGGGCGGATTGCTTTCTCGCTGCATTCAACACGAAGTAGATCACTTAAATGGCACTCTTTTTGTAGATAAAATTTCGGCGGCAGACAAATCCATAAATCAAAGTAAATTGCGGAAAATGGCCAAAGGACAAAAAAAATGAGTTTGGACCACTGGGCTAAAAAGCCTTTGGTCTGCATTGGAATTTCAGCTCTTTTTTTTGCCTGTGCCCCCTTGCCTAACGCTATGGCTGAGCCCCAAGCAGGACAGCCTCCCCGCCCTTTAACAGGTTCTGCCCCAGATGATAGTTTGCCTTTGTTCGAAGCTCCTCAGCAAACCATTGACCTGACTTTTGACGAAAAGCCTCCTCCATCTTTGCGCAGAGATACACTGGTGGTTTTACCAGCAGTGAGTTCTGATACAGCGATTTCTGAAGGGGAGATTCTGGAGTTTGACGATAAGCTAGCAGAAAAAGCAGCGGTAGAAGACTTTGAAATTCCTCCCGAAACGGCAGATTTTGCATTGCCTGCGGATTTTGACGAAGTGCACGATTTTGCGGAAGATTTGGTGGAATCTGTCGCCCAAGCTTTGGTGCGTTCTTTGCCTACTCCCACGGATTTTCGCAGAGATATTCGCGTGGGACTGTCTTTTAATACCGCCAAGCTCACTCTGAAATGCCAAACGAAATGCCGTTTACACACTGATAAGAAGTATCAAGGGCATGGCTCTGGCACTATTAGCGTTCAAGTGCATGGAGGAGCTTTGAGAATCACTTCGAGCCAGGGTAAAACTTGGCAGGCCAAAAGCTTAGCCTGGATAAATGACGATGCTAGCAGGGAAAACTATGTGGAAATTAATAAAAAGAAATATCGCGGCACGGTGGAATTGCGTCCCCAAGGGGGGAAAATCTTGGTGGTAAATCAGCTACCGGTGGAATTGTATTTGCAAGGCGTGGTTCCCGGGGAAATCGGGCGCTTGGATAGCTCTATGTTTGCTGCGCTAGAATCCCAAGCCGTGGCGGCACGAACTTATGCTTATAGGCATTTTGGATCTCGGCAAAGCCTCGGTTTTGATGTATTTGACGATACTCGCGACCAAGTTTATCAAGGTTTAAGCGGCGAGGCGGCTTTGCCGAACCAAGCGGTTCGGAGCACCGCTGGTGTGGTAATGTTGCACAACCAACAGCTTATAAATGCTTATTACCACAGCACCTGCGGTGGGCACACCGCAGACTTGCAAACCTGGGGGCAAAATAGCCTTTCGTATTTGCAAGCGGTGCCCGATGTGGACGAGCATGGCAAAGCTTGGTGTCAAGCGTCATCTTATAGCAACTGGTCTTTTACATACACTTGGGAACAGCTGAGCAGAATTGTTAAGACGCATTTGAGCAAAGGCCACCCCGACACTCTCATTAATTTTAATCGCATTAGCAATGTGGTGATTTTAGACTTTTTGCCAGGAGCTAGGGTGGGAAATGTGCTTTATGTTACCGATAAGGGCAATTTTAGAGTGTCGGGAGATAAAAACCGGTGGATATTGCGTTCGCCACCAAATGGCGCAAAGACTTTGCCCTCGGCGTGGTTTTTAATTGCACAAAACCCCCAGGGAGTTACCATTCAAGGCAAGGGGTTTGGGCATGGCATTGGCATGTGTCAAATGGGCGTACGAGCCAAAGCCAAGCAAGGCTGGGATTATGCTAAAATCTTACTCAGCTATTACCCCGCCGTGCAATTAGTCCAGTGGCAGAAATAGCTGCTTTCCCCTCTTGAAAATCATTTACTCCTCACATAACCAAAGAGTATGTTTTTGTTCTGGTTAGACTTTTTGTTGTTAAAGCGTAGCATTTGTTCCGCACTTACACCTTCTCTTATGCTGGCGTACATTTTACTTGTCATATTTGCCTGAGCAACATAAGCACCGCTACCCGCAGCGCGTCCGTTTTGGCTTTTTACACCACCGCTTTGTTCATCTACTAACCACTCTATCTGTACCAACAACTTACTACCTGTATCCAAATATTCAGCACTTGTCAACAGAATTTTTTCGCTAATTTTATTTACAAAAGCTCCTAAATTAGAGAAAACACTGAGATTTAAATCGATTTCCACAAGATCCCAAATTGGCGCTTCACCATAAGCTTTACCAGTGGGCACATCTATTTCTAGCAAAAATGTAGGGCCAGTATGCTTATATGCATTGGTATCGTTCACTGTTCCCAAAACTTGGCCATCTTTCCAAATATCTTTAGAGCCATTACGAGGATTAACTATGGTTATGCGCATAGACTCATCGTTTTCTGGCTTAAAGGGTCCATAATTCACCGCATTGGGATCAACTTTATTCACATTATTTTTATTAGCAATGGTCATTTCCACTTTGATTTGCCTTTTTCCAGTAACAGTAACCCAGGGGCCATTTTCCGCAGGATAATTGCCAGACTCATCGTAATATCTGCTTTGTCTGCCCGCCATACGCACCCTATCCCCCTCGGTAACATATCCTTCGGCTTCGGAAGTGTAAAACAGCAATAGACTTAAACCATCCCCAGCCACAAAATAAAAGCTTGGTTCTAGAGGAACATCGCCATTTTGTCTTATTAAGTGATAGAAGTTTGCAGTGTCTATGCGACTTACCACAGGCTCACTAAAGTTTACAATCAAAGTATCAAAGGCTCTACCCTCTCCAAAATGCGCAGCTATTATCATGGGACCCACAGAATCTTGCGCCACTAATTCTTGGCTGTCAAAATCTGCCCCAGCGCCTTTGTATTGAATAACCATTCCCGCATTTACCAACTCACTACCCTTGTGAACCCCTTCAAAAGTTCCCGCAGTAATACCTTGGGCAAAAGGCGGTTTTAAATTTAAAGTGGCTTCATCTCGGGTATTATTCCATGTCCAAGTGCTTACCGTAAGCGTTTCAGGAGCAAAATATCCAAAAACCACCGCAATGCTATCAGCCTCATGTAAATCATCCACGGGGCGTATAAATTCAATGCGAATAGTTTCTGCTAAACCATCATCATTTTTGTCACTGATACTGGCAAAGGTCATGGGCACAGGGCGGCGTTTAAAGCCAACCTTAATTTTATCGTAATCACAAGCTGCCACGCCATTATCATATTCATCTACTACTTCTGCCCCTGGCAATAACTGTACAAAGGTATTAGTATCTACCATATTTGCTCCACCACTGGGGTTGATTATATTATAAACCCAAATATTCTCTTTTTCGTTATATAGCTTAGCGTCCAAAACCTCTACATTTCCGTTAATTAAATGCCCTTGAAGGTCATAAACATTAAAAGGCCAAGACTTTTGTGCATGTACCGCTTCGCTAAACTGCACAAATAAGCTATCATGGGGGGTGTTTTCCACATTTTCGAGCAAGGAAACTGATAAAACCACGGGGCCTATGCCATCGCTATAAAAATCAGTGCTAGTTTTTTCACCAATGCTCCCTGCATTGACTTTCACCTCCACTTCTCCGGTGGCATGGGTGTTGATTTTTCCGCTGGGGCTATTAAAGCTCGCACGAATTATCTTTCCATCTACTTGAGCCAGTGAACCGGCGACCTTAATCTTTTCTCCTTCTAAGAAAAAGCTCACATCCACCAGTTCGTAAGTTCCAGGCACCATTTCAGTGGACATGGTTATCTCTAAAACATCGGGAATAAAATCACAATCGGTATCTAAAATCACTGCACTTTCGATAATAGGCCAAGGCGGTGGTGCTTCGATAAAAAGCACGGGGTTTTCTATAATAAACATATATTCCGAAGGGGGATTTTCTGGACTTAGGGATAAATTAGCGTAAACATCATCGGCTCTTTTACCTTCAAAGGCCACATAAAACTCGGCCACACCATTTTGCACCACTATACGGCTAATGGGTAATCTGCCCATGGCATCACCGTAAAAATCCACACCATCTATGCTGGCGGCAAGTTTAAGCGAAATATCTACATCACTAACAGGATTTCCCAAGGAGTCTGTTAGTTGCAAACGCACCAGAGTTCTTTTACCTTGGTAAAAATGCACAGTATCGGCTGGGATAAAGTTCACATAGCGCTGAATGCGAGGCACCACCACGGTATCCACCTCTATGTTACTGCGTTGATACACACACTGGCAATCGTATTTTTTGGTTAAATCCGTGGATTCATTGGCATTGGCATTGTGCCAGGTAACAAATTCATAGCGATTGTTGCCATAATTAAGAGGACTAACATCGCGGTTAAAAGTTAGGGAATCTTTGCGTTGGGTGGGGTATTCCACATTTATGGGCTGGCCGTTTAACTCCACTAAATCCAAATTTCCGGTGGGTTTGACCCAGCTAGTACCAGTGAAAGCAGCTTCGTACTCTTCGGTGACCAAATTGATTTGCGGACTTACAAAAGGCGAACTAAAAGTCATGTACATATCCCGGATTATCACAGGCATTTTACCATCGGCGTAATCGGGCGGGTAGCCATAAATATGATTTCCATTGAAATGCGCACTAACATAAGGATCGCGCACATAAGTTACTTCGGGAACGCCATTCACCGATTCCACATGTTCAGGTTCAGCGTAAATCAAACCTTTGGCCAAGTCTATGCCTGGAAAATACTGGGGTTCGCCGGGATCGGTATGGGGAATTATGGACCAACTTTCGGTGATTTCTGCCCAGGGCAAATGATCCCAACCGTTAGTGTAAAATACTAGTTCTAAGCGAGCGCGTCCTGAAACAGGCAGTTCTGCAGGGATAGTGATGGGAATATACCACTGATTTGTGCCTTGTACTTGCACCGGAGCGCCAAAAGTGGGGTTAACCATGCTGGTCATGCCCCCCACATCGAAAATCTGGTTGTCAAAACCTTTGATTTCCACATTGCTAGCCGCCACGCTTTTGGTGGAATAGTAAAAACGAATTTCTAAACCCGTGTAGGGACGATCTTCATTATTCATTATTTCCATATAAAAATGCGCGCCGCCATTGGATTTATTGATGGGTTTTAAGGTGATGGTATAATCCACAAATTGGGGCAAAGCGGTGGTGGTAAATTGGTAATGGGCACCACCATTGTTGTCCGTAGTAGAGCCAGAAACCACATCGAAATAATAGGTGGTGGCAGGCTCAAGATCTTTAAGTAAAACTTCGTGGAACATTACGGGACGACCTTGATCGCCCACCGCACTGAGGTTTAAGTTAGCGGCATTGCTTCCATAGTTCAATATCCCTGGATAAGCGCCGTTGGCGGTCCACCAATAGACTTTGGCAGAGCGATCATCCACTTGGCATATACGCACGCCGCTGATTTGCGCCGGATCCAAGACCATGGTAAAGGAATACCATTCCCCATGATTGTCGTCGGAACTGCGATTTTTGCGAATATCCATGCCTTCAAGGTAGAAGTAGTAGGTCTTGCCTAATTCAAGATTTTCAGCCAAAAGAGCTTCGGCCATGGAAAGCCCGGTGGTGTGCAAAGTGTCGAGCATATTACCAAAAGGAGCATCGGCTAAATACACCGTTACTTGGGCTAATTCGTCGGTTTCCCAACTGATTAATGCGGTGCTTTCGCTTACAGGAATGCCCTGTACATTGGTGAATTTCGGCCCTTCGTTATCTGGGGGCAAATCTTTGGCGAGCATTTGCGCTGGCAACACTATTTGCGAGGAAAAATCTATGCAAGTTTCTGTAACGGTATAGTCATTCCAATCATCTTTGAGTAGATCTTCGGGGTGACAACCGCCCATAAGTGCACCTTTGGGACTGGTGTATTCATAGGGAAATCCCCCGGCATTGTAGCCATCGGGGTTAGCTGCTCTATTGTGGGGATGTTGTAAGTTTTTATCCCCTGCGGCCATGAAAAAGGAAATATCCCACGGATTCATGCCCAAGTTATAATAGAAGTTATCTAAACCCACTTGCAAATACTCTTTGTCGCCGGTGAGATCCCACATCATAAAGAGTTCAATAACCAAACCCATATTGTAGCGATTAAAGCCCCAATCCGCCGAGGTAAATACACCGTAATATGGGAAGTCCGCGTTGATTATTCCCCCACTGGCCGTGGTTATGCGCTCAGAACCATTGGAACCAATTTCCACCGAAGCCCGCAGATTTTCCACGGCATCTTGCATTAGACTGTCACGCACCACAGGTTCTATGCCATATTCCGCAGCTTTGGCATTGTTAGGCACAATTAATTTGGCAAAAGCATACATGGCCAAGGCATTTACTTGCTGATAGTCGGTCATCCAACCGCCGTGATGAAAGGGTTCCCTCCCAAAAAGCCCCAAGGGAAAAACTCCTTGGTTATAAACCGCATTGGGCGCACTCCCTAACTGGGGATTCTCTAATAAATCGTAGCCGTATTCCTTCTTTTTGGTGGCAAACCACAGCGCCACCGCCGCCATGGCAGGGTCATCGTGCATTTGTCCTGCTCCAGTGTAAAATCCTTCTAAATTATCGGTGTTTTTGCCAATTAAGGGAATCACCAACTTGGCGTACATATCTTCGGCAGCGGCTAAAATACTATCGGCATAAGGTTTATCAAAGGGTTCCCAACCCCAGGCAAAAAAGGCTAGGGCGGCGGTGTACATTCCCGCCACATTGCCCCCAATTCCTTTGGCCACCACTCGGGGGTTTCCCCCTCGTGCGGCAGGTTGTACATCTTGTCTTTCGGGCATATCCCAATAATGGTGATCGGCCATGGCCACACCCACGGAATGATACATATCGTTTTGCGCCAACAATCCATCTTCCACGGAAGCTTTGTACAGTTTAAAGATATAATCCGCCCCCACCTTGGATTCCCACAATAAATCGGGAATGCCATCGGTACCAAAAGGCAATGTGTCATTATAACTGGCGCCATAAAAATCTTCGGCTTTTTCGGGCCACAGAGCGTAAGTCATGGAAAGCATCAGCGCCGTATATCCCAAAGTCTCCGACACTTTAAAATGGTCTCCGCAATCGTGCCATCCCCCTGCTAAAGCCCCAGGTTTGCCAATATCAGCCCCATCCATCAAGTGACAAGGGCCATGAATCCAGGAATGGGTATCGCCACAGCGATTTACTCCAAAAAATTTAAGGGCATTTTCAAATATGTAGTTGAAAATCTTATCATCTATCCTAAAAGTGGCAGAAGTATCGTTGCCGGCCACTAAATAATACTGACCCGGGGTGTTTAAATCCGAAAAAACCGCTTCAAATAGAGTTTCTTCGGATTCGGCCACTTCAAATTCATAAACCGTGGTGATAGAATTAAAAGCTCCATTAATCCACATTCCTGGGCGCACCACTTTACCCAGATTTTTCAAATTCCCTGAATATGCTTCGGAACCATTTTCGGCATTGATGATTTTAAAAGAATTACCCGTGGCATTGGCCACCATGGCCCGCTTATAGTCTTGGGGTCGATAACCAGTTTGATTGATGCGCACATTGCGGCGATTATAGACATTAAGAGAATCTAAATAGCGACGATCACAATCTTGACAGGTATTGTCAATGCTGTATTCCCAAGCTAAAGTAGGGGTCCAAAGGGCAAAAATTATCAGTAGAAAAAAACTACTTTTCCAAAAAACACGCATAAAAAGCCTCTAGGTTTACATTCAAAACCATCCCATACTATTATAGAATATAGATAAAACTTAGGCTAACTGCGATCTATAAAGTTTTTCACTAGGTTTAAATGAAGTTGATTGTATTCCCCATCGGGAGCACCAAAGGAGTTTAATACCAAAACCACTAAATCTTCAGACTCCACTTGTTTTTGGTTACGTAAAAGTGAAATACTGCAAGAGACTATTTCGCTGCCTTCGCATTTGGCTATCATATAGGGATAAACTCCATAGGAGAGATTTAACTGTCGGCGCAAAGTGGGGTTATAGCACATGGCATAAATAGGTTTTTCCTGATGATAAGTTGCCGCTTCTAAGACGGTTTGCCCAGTGCGTGAAGGGATTACCACCGCTTTGACTTTTAAATCCGTGGCCGCTTGAATGGCTAATTTGGCGATATAGTGGCGAGCCATGGGCGCAAAGCCTCCATGGACACGGCGCACCACCGATTGGCGTTCACTTTCTACGCTATGGGCAATGCGCACCATCATTTGCACCGCTTCTACGGGGTATTTGCCATAGGCAGTTTCGCCACTTAACATTACCGCATCGGCACCGTCAAAAATGGCATTGGCCACATCGGAAATCTCTGCCCTGGTGGGTCTAGGGTTGTGAATCATGCTTTCTAGCATTTGAGTAGCCACAATCACTGGTTTAACCCGGCGAATGCAAGTTTTTATCATCAATTTTTGCATCAAAGGGACTTCTTCCGGGGGAATTTCCACTCCTAAATCGCCCCGGGCTATTAAAATCCCATAAGCATCGTCTAAAATTTCTTCGAGATTTTCCACCCCTTGTTGGTTTTCGATTTTAGCGATAATTTTTATTTCATCATTGCCCCAGCTACTCAATTCATTTTTTACATCTAAAACATCTTGGCGACTGCGCACAAAGGAATGGGCAATAAAATCAATTTTTTGCTCAGCGGCAAGTTTTAAAAACTCTTTGTCTCGTTCCGACAAGCTAGGCAGGTTCAAATGCGCTCCAGGGACATTTACGCTTTTATTCCCCTGGATTTTTCCTGTATTTTGCACTTCACAGATCAAGTGATTGGAGTTTTTAGCTATAACTTTTAGCTCTATGGCGGCATCATCTATAAAGATTGTGGCATCTAAAGCTACATCGGCCACAAAATCTATATGATTAACTTGAACTAGGGGAAGATTGTCCACTTCTTTGAAAACACCACTCATCACAATATGGTCGCCTTTTTGCAAAGCTAAATCGTCCATGGCTTGGGTGCGAATTTCTGGGCCTTTGGTGTCTAAGAGTATGGCAATGTCTTCGGAAATGCTGCGAATTTGGGCAATCATTTCTACGGTGGTGGCCAAGTCGAGATGAGCTATATTAAGACGAGCTACTTGCACGCCCGCTTTGAAAATAGCGGTGAGAGTTGAGGTGGATAATTTATCGGAAACAGTGGCAACAATTTTCGTGTGAGCACGAGGGGATTTTTTCATAGACCAAATTTAGCTATTTAAGCATATTTTGTTAATGAAACGAGCTATCATCATATTAATACTATCATTTTCTGCGGTAATGGGCGCAAAACCATGGATGCACGGCCAGGTTACTAAGGTCAGCGATGGGGATACTTTTCACTTTATGGTGGGAGGCAAAAGGCAAAGAGTGCGTTTGTATGGCATTGATTGCCCCGAAAGTAATCAGGATTTTGGCGACGAGGCCACTCGTGCAGTAGATAGCTTGATTATGGGCAAAGAAGTTAAAATCCAACTTATAAATACGGATCGCTATCAGCGTTTAGTGGGCGATGTGTGGGTAAATGATTCTTTGAACTTAAATGCGTGGTTGATAGCTAATGGCTATGCGTGGTGGTATAAACAATACGGGAAAGATCGTCCGGAATGGGAAAAGCTCGAAGCCCAAGCGCGACGACAAAAACTAGGACTTTGGAGCCAAAATGACCCCACTCCACCCTGGGAATGGCGCAAGATGAAAAGAGCCAACTCCGCTAAAAAGAAGAAGTCGAGCAAGAAAAGCCCTGCCGGCGGCAAAAAGGGAAAAAAAAACGAAATAAACGAGATAAGTGAGATTTTTGAGCTTTTTGAAGAGCTTTTGGCGATTTTAACCCAAATCTGGACCGCTATTAAAAGCCTTGTAGCCCAGATTTTGAGTTAGGATGATGCCATGCACGGTCATCGAGTGATTTCGCCAGTTGTGAAATGACATTTTTAGGCGAAATTGTATCGAGATGGGCGCTTTTGCAACCAGCTTCATTTATAATCGATACAGTCGATACAGTTTTGCACGAAATAAACGAAAGATACAAGCGGAAAGCCCGACCCTGCTTGCAGGGGCACGCCCATCTGTAACGATAAAGTAGGGGTATGCAACAAGCTTCTTGGGGAGTAGTTAGTAGGGTGATGCAACCAGCTTTTCGGGCAGTAGTAAGCTGCGACAAGATTCTCAGAAAAGAAGTAAGTACGGTGCTTTCTGCAAACTAACTACTAACTACTTTTCCCCAATGTCCCTACCCCAAAATCACTTACGAGGGCCTCTCCCCCGCTTCGAAGACTGGGGCGCTTTGCGAATACGACCGCGACTACGCCGGCGTTTGGAAGATGGAGGTGCTTCGTCGGTCATTAGCCTAAAACGCGAAGGGCGCTGCTTAATGGTTAGCTTGGCAAGCTTTTGCAAAACCCCTTTGCTCATATTTTCGGGCAATTCTACGGTGCTGTGCTTTCTAAAAAGCCGCACTCTTCCGATATTTCTACTGCTGATTTGCCCTTCATTGGCAATGGCGCCCACTATATCACTGGGGCCAACTCGATGCTCTTTTCCCACGGCCAAATAATAGCGGTTAAAACCCTCTTCGGGGGCTTCGTCTTCCCAGCTACGATCTTTATCTAAGCCAAAACCCATGTTTTTATGATCTTTGGGGCTAGGCAATTTAAGGTCGCTGATTTTGGGGAAAAGCGGTTGCTCTTTTTGGGCTAAAAAGGTTAAAGCCGAGGCGATTTCTAAGGGATCCAAGGCATGGCTCATGCTAAGTTCCGCCACTAATTTGCTAAAAACGCTTAAATCCTCTTTAGCAATGGTTTCCAAGACATTTTCTCGCCATTTATCCACTCTTTTACTACTGATTTGCTCGCCACTGGGCAAATTCATTTGCTCAATTTTTTGGCGGGTGGATTTTTCAATATTGGCTACCATGCGTCTTTCGCGAGGAGTTACAAAAAGTATGGCTATACCAGTGCGCCCCGCTCTACCAGTGCGGCCAATGCGATGCACATAGGATTCCGTGTCATAGGGGGTGTCATAGTTGACAACATGGCTAATGCGATCCACATCTAGGCCGCGAGCGGCTACATCAGTTGCCACTAAAACATCAATTTGCCCCGATTTTAGTCTATTCACCGTGCGTTCACGCTCGGCTTGGTTAATATCGCCAGATAAAGGAGCTGATCCAAAACCTCTAGCTTCTAAGCGTTCTGAAAGCTTAGCCGCCGCAGCTTTAGTGCGCACAAAAACAATCACCCCTTCAATTTCTTCTACTTCTAAAATACGATTAAGAGCTTCGAATTTTTGCTCATTGCGCACCAGCAAAAATTTCTGTTCCACAGCTTCTACAGTGCTAGTCTTGGACTGTATGCGAATTTGCTGAGCATCGCCAATATGTTGATGCACGATTTTTTGAATGGCTTTGGGCATGGTGGCTGAAAACAGCGCCCGCTGGCAAGTATCAGGAACAGCTGCTAAAATTTCTTCCATATCTTCTTGAAAGCCCATTTTGAGCATTTCATCGGCTTCGTCTAGCACCACCGCTTGCAAAGTGGAAAGATCTAAACTTTTACGGCGTAAATGGTCTAAAATCCGCCCAGGTGTTCCCACAATCACTTGGGGGCGGCGTTTGAGCGCTCGCAACTGCACGGCAATATCTTGACCGCCATAAATGGGCAAAACTTGAAAGTTTTTAATGCCTCGAGCATAGCTAAATACCGCTTCGCTCACTTGAATGGCTAGTTCCCGGGTGGGTGCCATTATTAAAACTTGGGGTAATTTGACCTTGGGGTCTAAACGACTGAGCAAAGGCAAAGCAAAAGCAGCAGTTTTTCCGGTACCTGTTTGGGCGGTGCCCAATAAATTAGCTCCACTGAGTAATACGGGAATTGCTTGGGCTTGAATGGGAGTGGGGATTTCGTACCCCAGGGCATTGACGGCGGATAAAACCTTAGGCGCCAAGCCGAGATCGGCAAAAATTTGGTCTGAATTCATGGGTCCTTGATTTAAGGGAGGGAAAATATTATCCCTAATGTGAAAAACAAAGATAACATTTTATTAGATTTGTGTTTGCACTCGGAGGAGTGCCAGAGTGGTTGATTGGGGCGGTCTCGAAAACCGCTGTCTCCTTACGGGGACCGAGGGTTCGAATCCCTCCTCCTCCTTAGCTTTTTTCCCCAACATTGTGTATTTTTATGCTATGAATATTCTCTACATCGGCGGAAATGGCAATATTAGTTGGTGGTGTTCCCAAGCTAACCTAGAACAAGGGCATAAAGTTTGGCACTTAAATCGCGGTTTGCGCCAGGGCCGACCGGTGAGCAGTGCGGTTCAACATATACAAGCTGATTTATGGGACCAAAAACAGATGTTAGCCCTGAGCCAACGCTGGAAAGATGAAGGTGTCTATTTCCATGGCATCGCCGATTTTATGTGCTTTAGCCCCGAACACGCTCGCCTGCGCGCCCAGTGTTTTGCAGGTCTTACGGATCAATATATTTTTATCAGCTCTGCTTCGGCTTATGTCAAACCACTACCCCCAGGCCCCATCACCGAAAACACGCCCCTGGGTAACCCCCATTGGGAATATTCTCGCCAAAAACAACAGTGCGAAGAGTTCTTTTTGGAGCAGCACAAACTGGGGATTTTACCCTGTACCATTGTGCGCCCTTCTCACACCTACGACACCGTTTTCCCAGTGGCTCTTGGCGATATGGGCTACACCGTACCCCGCAGACTTTTGGCACACAAACCGGTGGTAATCCACGACCAAGGCGAAACTTTGTGGACCCTCACCCACAGCAGCGATTTTGCCCAAGCTTTTGCTAAAATCACCGGAAATCCCGCAACTTTAGGGGAAAGTTACCATATAACCGGCGACCAGGTGCTCACTTGGAAGGAAATTTATCGTACTTTGGCAGAATTATTAGAAGTTCCCCTAAATGCTATTTACATGAGTTCTGCGGAAATCGCCCAAGCCTACTCGGAAATGGGTCCGGGGCTGTTAGGAGACAAAGCTTGGAATGCGGTGTTCGACAACAGCAAAATCAAAGCATTATGTCCAGAATTTGGCACTAAAACCCCTTTAAAAGCCGGCCTAGCACAGACTTTAGCCTGGTTTCAAGAAGATGCCACACGGCAAAACTGGGATGCAGCCCTCGATGCTTGGATGGATTCCCTCAAATGACAAATTGATGAAAAAAACAACACTACCTTCGGCTTTAGCAACTCTACCCTTAGCACAATATTATACGGATTTACAGAAATGGACAGTCCAAGAACGCAACTTATTGCTCACTGCCCCCACCGGCACGGGAAAATCCACCTTTTTGCCCTGGTTTTTGCATAAAAGCAGTAATAAACCCCAACGAATTTTAGTGTTACAACCCCGCCGTTTAGCAGCCTTGGGTTTGGCCCATTTTCTTTCCCAAAGTATAAGTGAAACTGTGGGAACCACAGTTGGCTATCGTTTTAGATTAGAGCAAAAATATTCTCCTAAAACCCAGATATTATTTAGCACTTATGGGAATTATCTCCAACAACTTTTGCATCAAAAAAAGGAAGATTGGGATTGGATAATTTTTGATGAATTACACGAACGCCGGGCAGAAATGGATATTTTGCTCCACGCTTTGCAAATACAAGGCAAATCTGCGCCCCGTTTGGCGGTGCTTTCGGCAGCGTTAAACCACGAAGCTTTGGCGCCATTGTTAAAATGCACGCCCCAAGAAATCCATGATCCGGGTTTTCCTGTGCAAGTGCTGCATCAGGGGCCACAGATGGGCGAAGCTTTGCCCAGACAAGTGGACCGCGCCTTGAAAACCCTGCGCGCCAACCATATTGCGGGGACGATTTTGGTGTTTTTGCCCGGAAAAGGCGAAATAGACGCTTGTGAAAGCTTTTTGCGGGAAAATTTTGACCCCCGAGGAGAATTTGAGATTTTAGCTTTGCACGGTTCCCTTAATATGGCGGAACAGCAACGAGTTTTTAGCCCCGCAAAGCAGCAACGCATTATTTTGAGCACTAATATCGCCGAGACTTCATTGACTATTCCCCAAGTGGTGGCGGTAATAGACTCGGGCTGGGAAAGGGCCACGGATTTTCACCAAAAACACGAAATTGTGCAACTGCGTTTGCAACGCATTTCTCAGCACAACGCTTTGCAGCGCCAAGGGCGAGCGGGGCGCACCCAAGCCGGAGTTTGCATCAAATTGTGGCATAAGCACGATGAAAGAACCATGAATGCGGAGATTATTCCCGAAATTAGCCGTATGCCTTTGGAGAATATTGCCCTACAGCGCTCCGCTTTGCGACAGAAATTAGTGGTAGAAAGCTGCGCAGATGGGTGGATAACTGCGCCCCCGGTAAAAGCTTGGCAAAAAACTCAAAAAGCACTGCAAAACTTGGCTTTGTGGGATAACAAAAACCGCATCAATGCTTTAGGTTGGCAAGTTTTAGCGGTTCCGGTGCAAAATTTGGATTTGGCGGTTTTTCTCAGTGAGTTGCCCGCCCCCACCGCCCCGATTCTCGCCGCCGCTGCCAGCATTGACCAAGCCCAGTTAGCGGGCAATTTATGGGAGATGAGCCAAACTTTGGTGCAACAACCCCGCCACTTAGGGCGCGAAGTGGAACTCAACTATAGCCGTTTGCGCCAGTGGCGGAATCCCACTGCGAACAGCACCGACTTCCCCACTTTCGCCGCGGAATTTTTCCACGCTTTTGGCTCAAAGTTAGCCGTGGCCAACGCCAACCGCCAATCCTACGCCACGGAAAACTATAGCATCGCCCTCAGCTCGGCCCAATGCGGCGATGCCCCCGCTATCATTCCTTTTGCCTTATTGGCCAGCGCCGGGGCGGTGCAGCAAATCAACACTTGCCTGTTCGTTCCCATTAGCGCCGAAATTTTAGCCCAGCAAAAATCACAGCAAACCTGGGCTTTGGAATGGCATAATAGAAGAAATCGTTGGCGCATTATTGCGGTGCGCAAAAACGCCCAGGTGGAACTCAGTCGCCGCGAAGTTTTGTGGGGCGAGCTTTCCCCAGCGGAGCGCGACGAAATCGGGGCTTTATTGAGCCGTGCTTGGTTAGAAAAAAATCGCCGCGAAGATCTTTCGCACTTGTGGTGGGACGATACCAACCGCACCCTTTGGCATCAGATGTTGTGGGCGGCGAAATTGTTCCCGGAATACAATTTTAGCACCTGGCAAAAGGACGATTGGGAGCTGATTTACAGCGAGTTTTTTGCGGGTGTGCAAAGCGCAAACGACTTGAATCCCCAACGCTGGCGGAAATTATTAGAAGATTATTTTGGCACTGCCATGCTCCCCTGGCTCAAGCAAAACTTTCCTCAAAGCACCGTGCTAAAATCTGGGCGCAGGGCAAAGTACGCCTATCCGCATCCGGAGCAAGGCGTGGTGGAAATCAGCGCTCGCATCGGGGATTTTGTGGGGAGCCACGGCGAACACTGGATTGCGGAAAAGCGCTTGCAAGTGTGCTACGATCTACTGGCTCCCAACTTTCGCAGCGCGCAAAAAACCTGGGATTTAAGCGAGTTTTGGCGGGGAACTTATGCCGATGTGCGCAAAGATTTACGCGGCCGCTACCCTCGGCATCCCTGGCCTGAAAAACCCTGGGAAGTTTGAAAAAATGGCAAAATAATGGTGAATGATTAATGGTGAATGATTAATGATTAATGGTGAATGATTAATGATGCGGCGCGAGTTGCTCACGGAGATTGAGCTACGGTCCCCGAGTGATTTTGCTGCAAAATAATTAGGATTCTTAGAGCTTCCAGGCTCTTTACAAACTAGCTGATGCGAGTTTGTGAAAATCATCCAAGCATAGTCCGGAGAAGTAGTTAGTAGGGGCATGCGACAAGCTTTTGGGGTAGTTGTAAGTTTGCAAAAAGCGCCGCTTACAACTTCATCTTACCCTCAATCTTTAGGTTGTGCATGAATGATTTTAACCGTTATTTTAAAATATTTTCACTTTTCCGTAACAAAACTCCCCCTTTTGTCGTCTATACATATAGAGCACACTTAGCGCATTA
>JAAZFC010000039.1 GCA_012511955.1 Fibrobacter sp.
ATTTTAGTAGATTCTAATGCAGCGGCAAATGCTGAAGCATCACCTACAAAATAAGTTATAGCAGGGACTAGCAACACCAAATTACCCACCATGTGCATAAAAATCCACAGGGCGATTAAAATGCCAGTACCTCCCATTATCTGCTTTCTTCCTACGGAAGATTTAAGATATTTGACTATCCAATTCATGTTTACCTCTATTAAATGAAATCCTTCAATTATTTGCGAAAATCCGGGGCAGGATACTGCACCAGTTCTTCAGGTTTAAACCAAAATGCTATTTCACGAGCTGCGCTTTCTAAGCTATCCGACGCATGCACCACATTTTCTGTCATAGTTGCTGCAAAAGTATGTCTTATAGTACCTGGTTCTGCATTAGCAGGATTAGTTGCGCCATTGAGCGCACGAACCACAGCTATTGCATCTTCTCCACCTAGCGCCAAAAGCACTGTAGGTCCAGAAGTCATAAACTCTGCCAGTTCAGGGAAAAAAGGTTTTTCTACATGTTCCGCATAAAAGCCTTCCACATCGGATTGAGACATTTCAGTGATTTTTAAACCTCTAACGGCCAAACGAGCACCTTCATAGCGTTCTATAACTCTTCCGATTAAACCAGCTTTTACCGCATTAGGCTTAATCATAGCAAAAGTTGTTTCCATTATTTCTCCTAAGCTAACTTTGAATGAAATCTAATAAAAAAATGCTTTTTTCAGGGATAAGGGGCAAGTATTCTTGGATGAACCACTAATTTGCCCCAAATAACATTATTGTTCTGGGGTTTGCGGGGCGGATATTTTAGCTGCTTCTAAAGAATCTTGGGCTGCTATGCTATCCAAAAGGGCAGGAACCAACTTTCCACCACTTTCAATATTGCGCACCATCCAGTCTGCATCTTCGGTCAAATCAGTTTTGGGATATTTTTCCAACATTGTTTTAAATACCACCAAAGCCGCACTATCTTGTTTTAAGTTTTCAGCAAGTATAAAGCCTTCCATAAACAAAGACTTGTATGCTTCATCACTCTGAGGCCACAGAGCAGCATGGGTAGTAAACTCTTTTACCGCATTTTCAAACTGTTCTTCTTCGTTGTAAATTTGAGCCAAAAGCATGGTAGCCTGCATCATAATATCATCATTTTCTGAATGGTAATTACGCAAGTCGTACAGCAAAGTTTTAGCTTCAGACAATTTGCGGGCATCGTAAGAAGCGCGGGCATCTTTATACAACTTAGTTGGATCCATTATATCGCTTTTTTCCATTAGATTAGTATCTAAAATATCTACGCCTATTTTCTGTCGATATTTCATCAATAATCTTTTGCTGACATTTGACATTTGCTCAGCTCTGATATTGTTGAAAATATTCCCTTTTACACTTTCCCAGCTGGTAGCTTCTGGATATTTTTCTTTGTTAATGGCAAATTCTTTTTTAAAGAAAAACTCGGGCGTGGAAGCCATTAAAGCAACTTCATTAAGGACTAATGCAAACTCTTGATCTCTAAATACATTATTTGGGTTAGCTTTGTGTAAATCTTTAAGCACCTGCTCATCTATGCCCATAGCTTTTCTTTCGATGGAGTCTCTGAAAACCAAAGCCCACATATCGCTTTCACGCAAAATCTTCAAAGCTTTATAGTGCATACTCTGATCTAATTTTTGTGCCTTAGCTTCTATGGCAAAAACTTCCCAGTCAATCATCAAATCCAACAGTCTATCTCGACTATACATGCGTTTTTGCTGTGGGGGAACTTCATCTAAAAGTTCTAGGTAATCTTTTTCATAAATCTTATGCTTTGTTGCCACCGTAGCCAAAACCGTATTGGAATCATATTTTTCCATTCCTTGAGCTTTCATTTGAACTATAACATCATTTTTAGCTCTTTCCACGGCCTTAATCTGTGGCGCTATGGTTTCTTTGAGCCAAAAAACATGAAATTTCTGGGTGTCTGGGGCTTTAACCACTTGGGGAATCAAACCAACTTCGCTTTGAGCCACAAGATTAAACAATTCTGGAATCATACCTAAGCCATTAGGCAGACAATGATTGTGTTTAACCAAACTCAAAGCCCCTTGATTGGCTTTAGTTTCAGCATTTTCACTTTGCGTAGCTACGAGGTTTTTAAAGTCTTCTTCATTTTGGATATTCGTGCTAATTTGCGCTAATTTAGCGGAATCAGCCATTTCTATATGCAATAATTTATAAGTTGCTGCGGTTTTAAAGCGTTCTTTATGCTTTTCATAAAAAGATTTGTAGTCTAATTCGGGTAGAGTGGCAAACTCAACTTTATGTTTAGCGCGTAACTTTTCTTTACTTTCCTGCACAATTTTTTGTTTCCAATACTGTATAAATGCAAATTCTACCTTATCTTTTACATCTTCAAATTTAGGATTTGCAGTATCTCCAGGTTGACGGAAACTGTCTTTGTTTTTTTCAAAGTATGCCAACAATGAATCGCGATTTTCTTCAATGGTTATCCTATGCACCACTGAATCTTTAAGTTGTTGAAAATCTCTTTTTTCGTTGGAATCTAGCTTAAAGGCATCTTGATTCTTGCGAAACCAAGCCAAAAGCTGATCTTCGCTATGACCTAGATTTTCATGTAAGAAAAACTGCTGATACATCTGGGTTAGATCCCGATGATGAATCTTCTCTAAATTAGCAGCAATGGTTGCACTCGCTTGGGGAAACTGAGATTTCGCCACTAAAGAACGCACCCTTGAGTCCAACAAGTTATTGAACATCATTTTACGGGCATCTGGCGAACTGCGGCGAGCTTGGGGCATAGTTGCCATGGCAAACTCTAGTTCAGACTGAAGTAGTTGAGCATTGCCTACCTTAGCTAACACCTCATCTTTACGTCCAATTTGATTACAAGCAACTACAAAAAAAGATGCAACTAATAAAATTATCGCAAAATGTTTTTTTGTCATTTTTACTCCTTAAGTGATGGAATCCACCGCGTCCTGAATTTCATCGTAAACCTCTAAAAGCGTATTTGCGCCGATGATTTCTATGATTTCAAAAACATTATCATTGATTTTAGCAATTTTAAATGAGCAATCGTTGCTGCGAGCAGTTTTGCTAATATGCAATAATATGCCTAAGCCAGTACTGTTTACATAACGCAGTTTTTGAAAATCTGCGATGATATGCACTACCCCTGAATCATAAATATCATTTATTTGCTCCAAAGTGCTTTCCACATTCGTGGAATCTAAGTCACCTTCAAATGCAACTACGCGCACATTATTGTGAGCTTCTACTTCTGCTACTTCTAGCTTCATATTTTTCTCCCTTAAACTTCTCTGACTTTGGTTACATAAACCGTAGTACCTTGATCATTAATATCTAGTTTCAAATTATCACTGAGCATTTTTACTAGACTCAAGCCTCTTCCCCTTGTAGAATCTTCATCTACAACTGGATTATTAAATTTATCTTTAATGGTAGTTATGTCATTTGAATCAACATCTCTTGACATATTACTAACAATTATTTCTACTTTAGAATAGTCCATATTAAAGTCAACACTAACTTTTTCTTGTTTGGGATTGCCATGTTCAATGGCATTATTAGTCAATTCATCAACAATTGTCTCTATGCGGAAAGCGTCTTTTCGCCCAAAACCCTTCTGTGTTACCACGGAGGAAATCAGACGACGCAAAGCAGGCACATAAGCGTGATTAGAAGGCAAGCGCAAACCAACATTTTGCATTAAAGAGTCTTTTTCCCAATAAAAATCAGTTAAAACAGTTTGGATATCGTAATAATAACGAAAAATCCTATTAGCACCCATTAAATTAAGCTTTTCTCGCAATTCTAACGAAAGTCCCACTAATGCTATATTCCCCTGTTTCTCTATCAACTTGCGGCGCCATCCCATAAGTATCCCCACCGCAGGAGACCCCACAAAACTAACCTCATCCATATCTAAAATCAAAAAATATCGTTCTGTGGCTATTATTTCATCAAAAACATGATTCATCTGCTCGGCTATAGATATATCCATAGCCCCTTGAAGCCTAACCAAAATGGTCCGCTCATCGTCTTCGTACTTTTCCCATTTTATATTAAACTTTGACATAGTTTCCATTGGCTAATCTTCGTGACTTCGCTTTTTCATAACTTTAATTATAGTTTCTCCAGAGCGATTTTGTTGCAATTCCATACCAGAAGAAAGCATGCGAACTATTTCCAAACCATGACCTGAAGATGTTTTGTCTGCACCGGTCACAGTGTCAATAGCAATGCGTAGCTTTTGCAAATCTTGCTCCTGACCACCTGGATCCTGTACCACAAGCTGCAAAGCATCGTCCTCAAATCTGCAGTTGATTTTCACTGTACCTTCTTGGGTACGAGGACCATATTTCACAGCGTTATTGCATAATTCATCCACAATAATTTCGGTTCTATAGCTAAATTTTTGGGAAAACCCCTCAATTACTGCACCATCGGCTATAAATTTACGTACAGCAGGTATATAATCCGCATCGGAAGGAAATTCTATATAAAGGGGTTCCTGATTCATATTCATTTTAAATATACTGAATTTTTATAGCAAAAATAACTTTTTCTAAAAATTTAAGTGAGAATCTACTCTATTTATAAAAGCTAAAACCCTAGCCACCGCTTCAAACAGCTCCACAGGAATCTCTTCACCTACTTCTATAGGTTCCAACATTCTTGCTAATTCTTCGTCTTCTTGGATAGGAATTCCATGCTCTTTGGCTAATTCTTCAATTCGCTGCGCCATTAAACCAGCACCACTCGCCACTACACGAGGAACTTGAGTTTTTCCCTTTTCATAGCGCAAAGCAATAGCTAAATTAGGATCTAAGCGCCGTTTTTTTCTTTTTGATGATGAACTCATAACGCAAAACTATATTGTAATTAAATTAATGATAGATAAAGTCAAAAATTTACGCCAAAAAATCCACATTATTCTGGGGTTTTTGGTTGGTGTTTTAGCATTGAGCATGCTGACTTCATTTTTATTGTTGAATTATTTTGTACGCAAAGAACTTTCTAAACCCCAACGATTTGGAGTTGTCTCCATTGAGCCCATAGGTTTTCATGGACAAGAATGGATGCAATGGGGATGGGACGAGTTACGAATTTATCACCCGCAATGGCATGTTTTTGTTAATGATATTAGCTTAGGAGTGCACCCTAGCATTCAAAAAGCGTACCCTGCCCCAATACATTTGAGCAGTCAACGAATTAGCGTAGTACATAAAGCCACCCAACAAGCTCCCAAACCTCAAAAGGGAATAGAAAAACTATCTATTCCGAAAATCAGTTTCCCTTTGCGCGCTTCTACTTTTATTAAAGAACTAGAGCTAAATATAGGCGAACAAATTTGGACAGCAGATTCTTTAGTGCTAAACTCCCAAGGGCGACACCAATTAAAGCTTAGCTGGGACAAAATCCAAGGCAGCCATTTAGCCAAAGAAGTTCGTGGGCAAATTTCATTTACCCAAGCCCAGGATTTTTTAGAAATAAAAGGTGAGATTCACCACGCTCAGGATAGTATTAAGATATTTGCTGAAACCCCTAACTTTAATGCTCATTTGATATCTGGAGAAGTCTCTTTGCAAGTTTCTCAGCCCAAATCTTGGGTTCCACCATCCATGGACCTACCCCTTGAATACTTCAACAACATAAAAGTATTTAGCAGCTTAGAATTTGACGCTACCAAGCTAAGCCTTAGCCATAAAAGCAAAATTAATCTTAATATAAACGATGTATGGGAACTTCCCCCATTAAATCTCAGCGCAGAAGTTACTGGAGATGAAAAGCTTAACCTTAAAGCCCTTATTAAAGCTGTGGGTCCTGAAAAAGAAAGCGCATTTTTGCAAATAAACGCGCGGGGCATCGATACAGTTGATGTAGTGGGAAAAATAGAAAACACATGGGTGGAGTTAGGTAACTTTTGGTTGCCATTAGACTTCAATATTTCTTCTGTAACTCTACGAGACAAGAAACTAGAATTAGATGCTCACACCCCTGCTGGATCCACCATTATTGGTTTTATTGACGATTTATATAGTCTTAAAGGAGTTAAATTTAAAGTAGATTCTCTAGGACAAGAGCCATGGTTTGTCACTTGGTGCGAAGGGAATTTGATTACCCAATACCCCACCGTAGCCATAGGAGAATTTGACTACGATAAAGGAGAAATGTATGCCCACATTAACTCAGGAGTCCAAGAGGCTTATGTGGTTAA
>JAAZFC010000040.1 GCA_012511955.1 Fibrobacter sp.
CTTCGGAGATTTCTGGCCAATATTCTGCAGGCAAATGTAATTCCGCACGCCTTTTTATGCTTTCGCACACCAAAGACATGGCGGTTTCAGCATCGCTAAACCCTTGGCAAGTTTCCACCGAAACATATAAGGAGATTATCCCCGGTTGAGCGTTGAGTTGCTCCATCCAATTCAGCAAAAAACTAGTTTTTCCCGTTTGGCGGGGCGCATGCAACACCCAATAAAGCTTTTCATCAATAAATCGCTGTAATTTCGCAGCATCAATGCGATCCACAGGGGAAAGCATATAGTGCATATCCGCCATGCAAGGCCCAGTAGTGTTAAAACTCTTTTTGCGCATAGGGGAAATGTACTAAATTAATGGTTAATGGGGAATGATGCATCGAGCGTATTTCACTGCCTTCGTGCTTCCGGGCAACCTGCTGAAGGATCTAGGCAGTTTGGCTTTTTATCAGTGTCCAGAAATGTATCGAGGGGGCAAGGATTTAAATCTATAGACGGATTTTTTTCTTTTGCCATATTGAGGCTAATTAAGTAAAATATAGAACGGCTCATTCATCTTTGTCGCAAACTATATTTACAGACTTTTGTTCACAGGCTCTAATGATATTCCACTACCAAATGAGAGTAGTATTCCTTGCAAACAATAAGTTATTTTTATCTAAAAAGAAGCCTTCTCCCTCTTCGCCTCCATGGTTACATGATAATCTATATTTAGCGAACACAACAAACTTAATGAACTGCTCTCCTTTTTTTACAGAAAAGAGACCCTTTTCAGCTAAGTTAAATACAACTTCATTTGAAGATGGGTTTTGTCCTAATTCTGACGTAAAACGCCGCCAGTTAATTTTCTTTGTTTTAAAATCGGTATTACATATACTGGATTGATTCCCATTTTTCGCTCTTGCTCATTCTTCTTCAATATCGGATGTGCAAAAAAACAACATTACTTTCTTTAACAGGTGGACGAAAGCTACAACTAAATGGTAAAATTATAATTAGAGTAAACAACTGTGTTTTTACCATATTATTGCAACCTTACAAAAACAGATACAATCAACAAAAAACACTCGGGGACCGTGTTAATAACCTATTATTTAGCTATGAAAGACCAGTTACAATTAATCCCCACGAATTTGCTTGAAGTTTATTTGGCACAGGTTCCAAAAACATTGCAAGCAAGCTTTGACGCTTTGGAAGATGCTGAGATTTCCACCGATACATTTAGCTTTTACACTTCGGTTTCTTCCGTTTTTAGCAGCAAAATAGAAGGTGAAGATATTGAATTGGACAGCTATGTTAAACACAAAAAATTCGGGATTGAGTATTTGCCTGATTACACCAAAAAAATTGACGACTTATACAACGCATATTCTTTTGCCAAAAACAATGAACTTAACCCCAAAAATATTTCTAAAGCCCATAAGTTATTGAGCAAGCACATTGTAGCAAAAAATTGGCAAGGTAAATTCCGCACTCACAACATGTATGTTAGCACAGCTGACGGTCGAATTGAATATGTTGCCGCTTCGCCTTACGAAGTAGAAAGTGAAATGATGAAGCTTTATGGCGATATAGCTGTTTTGCTGGAAACCAAGTTAAGCATTGAAGAAGTTTTCTTTTTTGCTTCGCTGATTCATTTGATTTTTGTAAAAATCCACCCTTGGAATGACGGAAACGGAAGAACTGCAAGATTACTGGAAAAGTGGTTTCTGGGTCAAAAATTAGGGCATCAGGCGTGGTTTATTCAGAGTGAGAAAATGTATTACAATCAACACCATACCTACTACAAAAATATCCGCTTATTAGGCTTGGAGTATATTGAGTTGGATTATTCCCAAGCATTGCCATTTATGCTAATGCTGCCAACAGCATTATAATATCACCGCCGTAGCCATTTCCCGGCTCGCATCACCAAGGGAATCAGCTTTTGTGCGATTTCTTGGTGATCATAAATGCTAGGATGCCACCACAGACCTGTTTTAGTCGCAGTATATTCAAAATAATGCACATCTAAATTGCCTTTTTGCTGTTCGCGAAAAACCACTTGCTTGGCTTTGGGAATCAGGTCGTTATTAGGGTGAATTTGGGTGGCGCACACTATCATTTGCACCCCAGGGTGAGCTTGTCGCAACTGTTGCAAAAAATCGCCGTAAGCCTGCACCCATTTTGCAGAATCTGCATAAGGTCCTGCTCCTTGAAAATCATTTATACCCAGTCCCAAAACGATTACCTGGGGGTGCCAAGTGGCGAAATCCCAGGGAGGCGCGGTAATATTACTCAAATTTTGCGCTTGGGAAACCAAAGTATATTGGTAAAAATGCGGATATTCTAATCCGGGGTTAATTCCATTGAAATTACGCACCAAACCCCGTCCCGAAAATCCGTTTATCTGGTAATCTGCCCCTAAGCGTTGCGCCACCAAGGCCCCAAAAGATTTGTTCGCATTGGTGGTATGAAGTAGCAGAGAATCTTCGGTGCCTGGAGGCGGTTCTTGCACTCCGCATTCATTGCCATAACCCGCAGTGTATGAATCGCCGATAAATTCTAGGCGACGCTCTTTGGCGGGAGGAGGCGCCAAGGTTTTGGCGTTATGGGGTAGGTCGAAGCCCAAAACTTTGGAGCTATGCACCTGGCTTTCCGTGCGCTTTCCCACGCGAATGCTACGCTTTTCAGCACGAGCCCATTGCAAACTGAAACGCTGGGGCTCTGCTGTGCCGCGAATCACCCCGGCATGGGCATCATTTACCCAAACATCAAACAGATTTTCACCACTGAGCACCACCGACCAGCGGGCGGTTTCCACCACTTGTTCCCAATAAATTCCCGGCCAATCAAACTCCGCAACGCTATCGGCAAAAGCCACCCTCCCCACCCAGCGCACGCTTGCATCTTGGGCAGGAACCCATTGGGCCTGGGCTTTTCCACTCCAAGGGGTAGAAATTATCCATCTATGGGCGGTGTTAGCCAATGCTGTTTGCATAATAATCAAAAATAATAGCGTAATACGGGGATATATAGTTCTCATTTTTTAAAACTAGCCTTTTTTGCGCAAAAAGTCAGTTTTCTTTGGGAAGCATATCCTCAGGATTTAAACCCATCAAATAAACATCGTCAATGCTAAGCTCCGAACCGCCAAAAGCAAAAAAGGTGAGCAAGTTTATTTTGTCCGCCACTTGGGAAAACTCCACATGCTCTTCGTAATGCTCTGCAAATATTTCTTGATCGACATTGACAAACACTTCCTGCCAGTTTTCGCTTATTTCCACCGCCCAAATAGCTTTTTGATACTTAGTGGCGTGGCCGTTTTCTAAGGCCACTCGCAGTTGGCAATCCCCTTTGACTTTAAACCTTATGCCCTCCAAAGCCCTGAAATCTAGCACTTGTTCGCTTAAATGCACGCCAATTTGCACAATATTTTCGCTATTTCCATCGTTATTAGCATATTTTATTTGCACCGCCTTGCCCCCATCGTTTTCCACCAAAGCTCTGACAAAATCACCGTTGGCAGGCTGCACTATTTCTGCTTCGCCTTGGGCAGATAAAAACCAATCTCCCCTACCGCTATAAGGAACCCACAAATGATAGCCACTACCCGCATCAAAGTTGTCCAAAAGAATTTCATTGGCGGTTTGCGCCATGCTAGCCAAAGTTAAAATGGTATCTATGCCCTGATTTAGGCGTAAATTTGCGGCGGGATTTTTATTTATTAAGATCGTATAATTTCCCTGGGGAACTCCTGTCCACGCTACATGGTCAACTTCACTTACACTGCGATAAGGCGTACCCATTAATTCCACGGAATCCCCCGGAGCCAGGCCATGGATTTGCACCTGATTAGGAGCATACATTTCTAAGAGCAAGTTAGTATCCACATCGCTCTGTACATTAAAGCGCCAGGTGCTAAGTTCTGAATTGTTCGCTGCTAGGTGAAAACGCCCCTTTTGATTGGCAATGAAAAAGCCCCCTAAGCTGTCCGTGAGAGCGACATTCTGTTGCCAAAGTTCTCCGGTGGGCAAATACATAGAGACATTGGCCCCCACTAAGGGCAATTTATTGTGTTCTAAAGTCCCCGCAATTACACCATTGGTAGTTTCGGTGGAAGTTCCTGCCTGTCTGCCGCTATCACAAGCCCACAAGCAAGCTAATATGAACAAAAAAGCATAACGCATAACAATTTACTTTCCTTTATTTGGCGGTGCAATCTTGGTCAAAGGTATAAACTGCATATTGAGTTGATAGACCGCATCAGTTTTTCCCGATGGCATTCTATCCACAATTCCCACAATGCTTTGCCTACATTCCTTTAACACTTGGCGCACCTCTTCTAACGCACTACTATCTAAAGATAGTGTTAAAGTAGAAATGTCGCGCCATTCCCGGGCAATATTTTCTAAAGCTTGGGAAGAAAGTAAAATAGTTTCTTTTTGAAATTGTTGTATAGCTGGGGTCAACCAGCGTTCTCCTGTGCTTAAATGCGCTTCGGTGGGAATATAACGACCTTCATCGTTTATTTTTAACATCCCCAAATCTAAAAGCAATTTCACCCCGGTTTTTGCTTCGTTGCCGCTGATAATAGGCCTAAGTTGTTGCCCCAAAGCTTCGTAGTTGTCGCCGTAAAAAGGGTAATAATCCAAAAGCGACCGCAAAGCCACATAATACCATTTCTGAAAATATTGGTAATGCTCCATTAAAATAGAGCTTTGCTCTGTGGGTCTGAGGGATAATAGCTTTTCAAAAGTGATTTTAAGCTCCGCCGCATCGGTGGCACGCCCATAATCCACAAGGGCCAGCAAATATTCGGCTTCTTGTTTATCGAGTTTTAGCAGCTGTACAAAGGGCAATATCTGTTCACGGCTCAAATGACGCTTGGCTTGCATCACTTTTACAATCACGCTGTGATCTAGGCCTACTTTTTGCCCCATATACCTATAGCTAAAATGCTTATGCACAGCTTTTTGCTCGGTGTAATAATCTTTTAAATAAGCTTGATAATCCAAGTAATCGTAAATATTGGGCATAATACTAAACTAACTTTCTAAACAACTAATCTTAGTTTAATAGTCAAAATCACTACTTTAGCGGTGATTTACAGTCACCATATCAGCTTAGAAATTCCCCATCGGAATCCCATAACATTCCCAAAAGATTGGCTTGGGCATCTAAGCAAGGCCATTCCCCGATGCTTTGATTGAAATACATCAACTCGTTTATCATGCTGGGAGGTGCCCAAAGCCATACTAAATCGCTTTGACCGTATTTTTGGAAATCCCCAATGATAATGCCATTTTGCACACCGCGCAAATGTATGGGAGAGTCCGAAATTTCTTCTACTAACACGGCGATATGGCGATTTAATTCGGCGGCTAGTTCTTCGCGGCATTCCGCCCCAAGACCATCAGCCAAACTGCCGGGATTGGTGTAATACAAGGCGGCACCATCTACATAGCGGGTAGAAGTACCACGCAATTCATGGCTTAAAGTCAACATATCTAAGCAGTTTTGCTTGCGCTCCACTTCTACGATTTTGGCTTCAAACTTTGCGAAAACTGGCTCTATTTGGCCGGCAACCCCTTCATCCACAAGCACCGTGGCAGGTTCTTTGAGCACTACTTGGCTAATTAGCTCCAAAGCGGGCTTAAAACCTTTAACAATTAGCACTTCGCAAGACATGGCTTCCATGCCCAGAGAGCGCAACCAACGATAAGCCACCCATTCGCGTAAAAACTGCATTCCACACAAATGGTCCTTATTGTGAACTATTTTGCACATTTCATCAGTCATAAATACTCCTTGAAACGGCTTCAAAGATTTTAATAATATAGAATTTTAACTCAAAGAAACAATTCTGCCACCGTAAAAGCTTTTTCCCCAGCCAAAACTTCATTTAAAGCCGCCAGCACTTGGCCTTGCATTTTGGGGGTCAAAGCTCTTTTGCCCAAACGAGCTTTTTGCACGGTTTTATGACTCAATTGCTGCCCCAAACTGTGGGAAGCTTGCACCAACTGATTATTACTCAGCTTTTTTTCTGTCATAATCTCGTCGAGTTTAGTCATTTCACCATTCCTAAATCTTCCGCAGCGATAAATCCAGCGATTTGCTCGCCCAAACGCACGCTTATCCAATCGCCATTGACTTCGCGCACTTCCACCACCGTACCTTCGTGGACTTCGTTTAGCACTTGAAATCTTTTCCCTGGGCCACTCATCACATCGGCTTCTCGGCTGATAACCACCGCACTGCTATGATTTTGCTCTTCCCAAATTTTAGCCCCCATGCTCAGGGCCAAAAGAGCTGCAAATAGTGGCACTGCGATTATAACCACATTGTAAATCGTGCGCATTTTAGACGATTTACTGGTCCATAATAAAATCCACAGCAACACCCACAACCACGCCAAAGCAATCAGCACCTTAGCTTGAATATTAAGATTTAACAAATGATGAGCCAGCCAAATTCCTTTGAGCACGGGGTTTTCTTCCCCCACCATTTCCACCTGATCGATGGTACTTTGCTCAGCAAAACGCAAGTTCGCCGCCATATCCTTGTCAGTGGGATTCAAACGCCGGGCCGACATATAATAGCGAATGGCTTGCCCTAGTTCTCCTTGGCGATAAAAAGCATTGCCCAAATTGTAGTACAACTCGGCAAAATGCCCTCCACTAGCTGCACATTCTTGCCAATATTCCACAGCACTTTCGTAATTTTCTTGCTGATAAGCTTGCACTCCCTGGCTAAAACTCTGTTCACAGGGATGCCCAGCCACTAAACTAAAACTAAGTAATACAATTAATATCATCGGCATTATAAATTCCCCACTTTTAAGCACAATTCCTGCATTTTATCCACCAGAGCAGACAGATCCGCCGCCGAACTGCTTAGGGGGGCAAAACGCGCTTGATCTCCCTGTTCGAGCCAGCTTAAAATTTGTTGCACATCGGCTTCTTCCAAGCCATCTTTTGCTAAAATATCGCTCAAATCAGTCCGGGTAAGACCGGTGAGTTCACGGTTAAAAATATCCCCCAAATAATTGAGCAAAGCCGCTTCTAAACCGGTGTAAAAGTCTTGGACTTGCTCTTTTTCGATGCTAGTGCGCAGTTCTGCCAAAGATTTTTGCATTTTTTTGCGTGCACCTTCGCGCCGCATATAAGCGCGATTGCTGCGCAGTCCTATATAACGCGCATACCACCAGCGGAAAAGCATTAAAAACACAAAGGGAGCAACTAAGGCCAACCACCATTTTAAATTCTGGTAAATGGGCTCGCTATGGGTGCGAATTTCTGCTTTTTCTTTAATATGACGAATATCTTTGCCCAAGGTTTCGATGCTTTTCTTTTCTGTACCTACCACGCCAGTGGCCAAAACTCCACCTCCAGTGGCTGCAGCTTCGGTTAATTCGCCTTTTTCCACTTTAATTTCCCAAGCGGGGGTATTTTGCACCACATATTGCTTTTTCTGGGGGTCAAACCAGTTAAAACTCACCGTG
This sequence comes from Fibrobacter sp., assembly GCA_012511955.1. Lineage (GTDB taxonomy): Bacteria > Fibrobacterota > Fibrobacteria > Fibrobacterales > Fibrobacteraceae > JAAZFC01. The sequence goes on from JAAZFC010000040.1 coordinate 7,487, forward strand.
GGCAGCTCAAATTCCCCGCGTTTTTTAGGATACAGAAACAACTTGATGGTTTTGGTGGTCCAAACTTGGTTGTTTTGCACCCTTTTGCTCACCCGAGTTTCAGGGGGAACCGAGCGAAAATCGTTGAAATTGGGTAAAATAGGATCGGGAATAGAACCCGGTTTACCATTACCGCGAATGGAAATGCTTAGGGTAAGAGCTTCGCCCACTTCTAGTTCAGTTTTATCAATTTTGGCATCAAAAGAATACTGCCCCACCATGCCACTAAAATTAGCCGGACGATTTTCTGCAGGCAAGGGCAATACATTTAACTTTATGCGCCTACTGCGAGCGGTGGCTTCTTCGGTGCCTTGAGTTACCGAGCTAAAAGACATGTTGCCCATCTGTTTTTGCACCACTTTGCGCTCGCCCATTTTTTGGTAACTAAACACCAGTTCGGGAATCTCTAAACTGCCCGCGCGAATGGGAGCCACCCAAGCGATATTGCTGGCGGCTTCGCTGGTAACGCCGGCGGTGGTGGAACGCTGAAACTGGATGTTGGCCAAGTCGGCGCGATGGACCAAAAAGTCGCTGCCAAAATCCATAGATTTAAGGTTTAAGCCGCCTTGAAAGTTCTCATAAGTTTGCAGGGACATGGTCAAGCGCAGTTGCTCCCCTTCGTAGAGAGTATTTTTGCTAGGCGTGAGCCGAACCCGCAAAGCAGCCGCTTCGTAAGGCCGCGCCACATCCACGGAAATCTTGCCGATGGAGCGCTTTTGGCCGTTCATATCCCACTGCATAGGCAAAGCGTAGCGCCCGGGATTTTTGGGCGCAGTCAAGTGGTAATGATATTTGCGCACCGCCACCACGCCCATAAAAAACTGCCGCACTTTTTCGTCGGAGCTATCCACTTTGCTCAAGGTGAAACCTTGCAAATCAATGATTTCGGGTACGCCCCGCGGCGATGGCAGTTCATCGATGGGCATCACCAAGGACATGCGAAACTTTTTGCCCGCTTCAATGCGATCGGTGCTAAATTCCACATCAATGCTAGCCCACAAATACACCTGAGCTAGCAAAATCGTCCCAATTATATACTTAAAGCGTCTTTTTACCATTACCAGTCCTTTTCGGGTATGGCCCGACCGCTAAATTGTTTTTGTCTTTTTTGATCTTGTTCTGCATCCTGAAAATTTTGCAATAATTCTGCCGCTTGTTCGGGGGTTAATTGTCCTTCTAGCAAGCTATCGGGAGGGCTAGGCTCTGGCTCAGATTCGTTGGAATCCCCCATTTCTGGAGGGGTTTGCTCGGTGGAATCCGAATCTTCGGGCTGATTTTCTTCGTCATTTTGCGATTCTGACTCAGAATCCTGCTCATTTTCGCCATCTTTTTTGTCCTGATCGTCCTGATCTTGGTTTTGATCTTCATTATCCCCAGGATTGTTCTGATTGCATTGTTCTTGTTGCTGTTCTTGGGCTTCTTCGATGCGCTGCAATAAGCGCTGCAGTTTCTGATCTTGGGGAAATTTATCTAAGCCTTCGCGCACCTGAATAGCGGCGGTAGGAAAGCGACCTTCGGCGTATAAATGCGCCCCTTGGCGAAAATATTCTGCGGCACTTTGCGCCCACAAGGCCCCTGCCAACATCAATACTAAAATCATGGTTAAGCGTTTAATCATATCACCCCCAATTCCGCTTCGTGATTGCTCTGATCTAAAGGCCGTGCCGGTTCCCGCCCTTCGCTAATGTCGATCACATCTTCGATGCGTTGCAAATAGGGTTTGAGCGGCTCAGCGGTATCATCGGTGGTAATCACAGGCTCCAGCACTGCTTTGGCTTCGTAATAAGCCCCTTGATTGGTTAATTGCAAAGCGCGCGCCAAAGCCGCCTTCGCCGCTTCGCTCATGGGGGGCCGTTCTTCTTGATCTTGATCTTCGGGGTTTTGATCTTGTTTGTTTTTGTCCAATTCTTCTTTGAGTCTGCGCATGACAATTTCCACATTGCGCTTAGAATTTTCGTAATTCGGCTGTAAATCTATGGCTTTTTTGTACCAAGCAATGGCTTCGCGCCACGCCGCAATGCGATCCGCAGGTTTTTGCGCCCCTTGTCCCTGACGGTAATGAGCATTGCCCAAATTAAAGGCCGCTTGGCGTACCACCGCTGAATCTCCGGCACGCAATGCGTCTTGCAACTCCGCAATGGCATTGTCGTATTGCCCTAATTGGTAATAGGTAGTGCCAATATTATAGCTAAGCAACCTATTATCCGGTTGCTCCGTACGAGCTGCCAAATATTGCTCTAAAGCCTCGCCATATTCTTCTTTTTGGTAAAACTTATTGCCTTTATCCAAAGGGCGAGCGCTCACTTGCATTGCCAAAAACAGCATCATAAAAGTTAAAAACCTCATACAAACCTCCCCACGGTTTTTGCACGGCGGCGACCCCATTCGGGAATCAGCATTTCAAGTAGCAAAAAGAACATTGCCGCCACCAAAGGCCATTGATAACGATCTTGATATTGTTCCAAACGGGTACCTTCTATCTCTTGTTTTTCTCGGGCTTCTAAATCCGCCAACACCTTGGGTAATTGAAATTCTCCCGGGCCGGCATAGTAGTATTTTCCTCCAGTTATATTAGCAATATTTTGAAGAGTAACTTCGTCTAGGCGGGTGGTGATGATATTGCCGCGGCGGTCTTTTTTGTACTGCACGCCTTGGGTTCCGCCCCCAATGGGAATAGGAACGCCTTCGCGAGATCCGATTCCCACCGCATAAATATTTACCCCTTGAGCCTTGGCTTTTTCCGCAACTTTCAGCACATCGGGGTCGTGGGCTTCGCCATCGGTGATTAAAATCATCACCTGGTACTTAGCTGCACTGCCCGCACCGCTAAAAGCCTGCAACGCTTTTTCCATGCCCGCGCCTAAATTGGTGCCTGGCAATAGCCATCCTGGAGCTAAATCGTTCAAAAACAAGCGCAAAGCGCCATAATCCAGGGTGAGAGGGCTTAAAACTTGCGCTTCTCCGGCAAAAGCCACCAATCCCACCCTATCACCGCGCAAATTTTCCAAAAACCCACTAATTTCGTGGCGAGAGCGTATCAAGCGCGATGGTTGCACATCTTGGGCCAGCATGGAGTGAGAAATATCTTGCACCACCATCACATCGAGACCTCGGCGTTGCACCAATTCCATTTTCCGCCCCCATTGGGGACGCGCCAAAGCCAAGAGCAAAAAGCCCAGAGCCGCCAGCATAAAACTTAAACGCAAAGCCCGAATCCAAGGATTAACTGGCGTGGCAATATGGCGCAACATGGCCGCACTGGCAAACTTTTCGGCTTTTTTCACACGGCGGCGCCAAGCCCACACAAAGAGCAAAGCCACCACGGGCAATGCTACTAAACCCCACAAAAATTCCGGTTGGGCAAATCTCATGGTACCCTCGTAAATCTAGTGTTCATTAACAATACCTCTATTAGCACCAAAATTGCGCCCCACAGCAACCAAGGTGGAAACTTTTCACCGTAGCGAGTATAACTCCACGATTGAATTTCTGTTTTTTCTAATTGGTCGATGGTGGCATAAATTTCTTCTAACTGTTTGGCGTTATGAGCCCGATAAAACTGTCCTCCCGTAAGCTCTGCCATCTGTTGTAGCAGTTCTTCATCTACACTTTCGCCGGGGGGAATGGGCATATCGGTCCAACTGAGTTCTCCGGTAAAGGGGTTTTGCTGAAACCACATAAAACTACCCGAATTTTTACCCATGCCAATGGTATAAACCTTGATTCCCAAAGCCCGCGCCACATCGGCGGCTCGTTCCGGCTGAATTTGCCCCGCGTTGTTGGCCCCATCAGTCAAAAGCACCACCACTTTGGACTCCACTTTAGAATCTCGCAAGCGCAAAAGCGCATCCATTAAACCATCGCCAATGGCGGTGCTGCTGCCATCAATGGTGGAGTCATTTACCGCGCGCAAAATATCCACCAACACCCCGTGATCCGTAGTAAGAGGACATTGGGTATAAGCGGTTGATGCAAACACCGAAAGCCCTAGCCTATCGTCGGGGCGACGCAAAATAAAGTCTTCGATCACCCTTTTGGCATAGCCCAAGCGGGTATATTTTTTGAACTCGCCGCTGCGATACATTTTATCGGCATTCATCATGCCTAGCTTGGCTTTTTCCGTGGTGCTCAGCATATCCAAAAAGTTCATGGAGCCCGAAACATCGAGCACTAGCATAATATCCACCCCTTCGGTGGAGGTTTTTTCGGTATGCTCGCGAGATTGAGGGCGCGCCAAGGCCACGATCAGTAGCACTAAACCCGCCCAGCGCAAAATCACTAACCAGCGCCGCACATATAACATCCAGGATTTTTGCGCCTTTTTGGCAATGTGCAAAGCCGGAAATTTAATGGTGAACTTTTGCTTGGTCAAACTGCGCCAGTGCCAAAAAACCAACCCGGGTAAGAGCAATAAAAGCCAAAAAGCTTCGGGATTTTTGAAAAACACGCTACCTATTTCCATTAATTCCCCTCCTCAGCTGGTTTTTCAACTGCGTCTTCGGGTTGGGGGCGGGTTTCTTGCAACAAGCGATCCGCAAATTGCTCAAAATGCTCCACTTGCTCGGCGGGCAATGGTTGGCGGGCAAATTTCACCAAATCCGTGCTGTGCACAAATTCTAGCATAGCCTCGCGCAATGCCCCGGTCAATCCGGGAATATTATCCAAACGCTGGGAGATTTCCTGGGCGGTGGCATCCACCAC
>JAAZFC010000041.1 GCA_012511955.1 Fibrobacter sp.
GGTATGAATATAGCGCGAAGTGCCTTTTATACCTACTTTAAAATGCGAACCAATGGAAATCCAAGAAGAGGGCTCATGGATGTAGCGTATTTCTCCTTTTATTTGAGCGGGTGTTTTCAGGGTTATTTCACCTAAACTTGCAAGTTTAGCGTCTTTTTCTATAGCTTTTTTACTTAAACCTTTGATTAAGGCTACTTTAGTAATTTGTCCGTTTTGATAATGTAGGTGTTCTACATTAAAAGTATCAGCCCAAAGAGCTAAAGACCAACATCCATCGACACCGGTAACTGTGTAGGTTGTGTCACTTAGAGGAAATTCTTCTTTATTTTCATTTGCATAACTAAAGCCGTTAAAATCTGTAATTATGCGGATTTGAGTGCCTATTAATCTATCGCCCCTTTCATTTATAGCGCAGCCTGAAATTGTAGGGCGCGTTTGAATAGTTGTGTCTATTTGTTTCCATTGAAAAGAAGCAGGTAATTTCCAATGGAAGTCAGGTGCAAAAGTTGTATCTCCAGGTGAGTATTCTAAATCTAAAGCTATTACCAAAGAGTCTTTAGGGACGCCGGCTTCAATTAAAGATTGAATCAATAAAGAATCGGCAGGATAAATATGCGCCAAATGCTTGCCCGGAGGAATAGCGGGGATATTAAAGCGTCTATTGGCTATAATGGGTTTATTTATTCCTGTTCCGCGAATATTAAGTCTAAAATGCTGTGAAAAGGTGTATAGAGGGTTGTCTCCCAGTTGGTAGGAGAAAAAACCTTCTAAGGCAGACGGCTTTTGAAGTAAAACGGTATCAATAGGATTTTCTTTTATAAGATTATCATTAAGGTTTTTTAACAGTTTAATTTGTTCAACAGTTCCATTGATTATTAACTCAAAGTTTAAAGAAAAAGAATCGTTGGGATTGTAAAGTAGGGAAAATCTTCCTTCATCGTCAGTAATAACTTCTTCTTCTGTTGCTGTTATGGAGCTTTTAAATAATCCCAAAGGATGGCGGTCATAATTTGAACTGTCATAAATTACGCGTATATTTGCTCCAGCCACAGGTTGCTGATCGATGCCTATAACTATACCAACTATGGTGTTTTCAGCATCGGTGGCGGTGCCAGTGACTTCGGGTTTGGCTGCGCAAGAAAAAAAGCTTAATGAGATGCAGGCGCTAAACCATAAATAAATAAGTCTAGCTTTATTCATCGTTGTCCCCTTGGCTTAGGGGGAAGAACTGAATATTTAAGTGAGCAATCACTGATTCATCTTCGTCAGAACGCACTATTTCAATGATCTCTCTGCGAAAATCGTCTATGTTGTTTATTATCCGCTGCAATCCCATAGGTGAAATACTCATTGTTGTACAAGAAATGTTACGCTTATGCTTATTATAGTTAACAATGGCTTCTTTTCCTAAGTCTATCATTTGTTTTTGAAAATCATGTACAAAAAGTGCGTTTATTTCCGAACCAGAGCTAACGGTTTGCGAGCATGGCTTCCAAAAACCATCTGATTGATGTATTAAACCAAGTCTATGCAATAGTCTTATAGCTTGTTTAGCTTGGGGAACTGTGATGCGTGGAGATAAAAAGCGGGCTAAATCTGCGTAATTTTCATCGATGTTTAAAATGTTTAGCGATTCACGGGTGGCGACATAATACCATTTGCTAAAATACTCTTTTTGATCTCTGCTTAATTTCTTAATGGACTTGGGTAATAAAGCCAGCATTTTTTCAAAGATTTCTTGTTTAGATTTGGCTGTGCTTGCATGGGTAAAGTCCACCATTAAAGCAAAATATTTAGCTTCTTTTTCTTTGAGATTTAAACCCTTTAAAAATTTTGGTAAAAGAGCGGGAGTAATATTTTTTCTTTCATTGACTAGATCTAGGTATAATCCAGAAGATTTAAAACCGGCTCTTTGAGCAAAATATCTATAAGAAAATTTAGCACTTACGACTTTTTGATGCTTATAAAAGTCACTTAAATATTTACGGTAATTGAAATAATCAAAAATATTCACAGTTTTAACCTTATTATTGTATAAAAATAGTTAAAAGTTGGGAACAAAGGGCTTTTAGTTTGAAATGCAGATTTTGTGCTAAAATAAAGCCTTGAGAACATTTTGGGAACGCTTTTTGTAAATAATTCTCCTCAAGTTGATTGTTTTTTCATATATTAATGAGAACAAATCCAATCCCCATAAAGCCCGATAGATTGTCTATCGGGTTTTTTTCTTTAAGTACATTTGAACCAATTAAGGAGATTAGTTATTCAAGGTTTGCGTATTAGAGCTAGTATAGATGGGAGAGGGTATCTAACTGTTGAAAACACTTTGCTTAAAGATGCGAATTTGCATCACAATAAGTTTGTTCAAATTTTTGCAGATAAAAAATCAAAGGTAATAGCTTTTAAATTTTACAAAAAAGAAGAAGTGGGATCTTTTGCTTTGGTTAAACAGGGAAAAAACACTTTAATTTTTGTTAAAGGTGCTTTAAAAAGTATTGCCATTGCTAAGCCAAATTCTAAAATGCAATTAATAAAAAAAGATGAGTGGTGGGTATTAGCTCTGGGGGGCACTTTGGATTTTGATAATTTGGTTCATTTTCCCTGTCGATCCACTCGTAATATACCTATGGTTTCTATAAATAAGCGAGGAACTCTGATTTTAAATAAAAGCTGTTTGGAATACATAGATACCAGCGTTTATCAATCGGTGAACGCTAGTTTTAATTCTGAAAAACAAAAGTTTATTCTGGAGTTCTTTGAGGAGGAAGGTTTTTTAAGCGTGCGCACCATTGGTAGCCATGCAGAAATTTCCTTTATGGGAACTCTAAGCTCCTTTGGTTTTAAAATGTCTAGCATTACCCAAAGAATTAAGTGTGAAATTTCAAAAAATATTTTGGTTTTTTCAGTAAAATAATGGGAAAAATCCGAAAAGTTCATAAATTTTGTGAAGATTGCTTTTTTTTAGTCTAACTTGCAAGTTTGTGAGCTATATTTAATATAATAGGAAAGGAGGTAAATTATGAAATTTCCTAAAATATCAATGGTTATACTCACAGCTTTACTACTCAGCGCTTGTGGGTTGTTTTCAGATGACGATAAAGTAGATGTTAGATACACAGATACATCTGCTTCTATCAAGGTTGATGCATGTAAAGAAACAAGTGATCCAAAGTTGCAGTCTCAATTAGATGATCTTAACAATAATTTAGCACAACAAATGGGTGAACTGGTGGTAGCTATTTTAGAAGGAAGCTTAGGCGACTTTGATAATACCAGCTTGAAAGCTTCGCTTAAAGAGTATGACGACATACTCGCAAAACATCCTGGTCAATGCGAAGCGCAGTTTTCTAAAAGTATGCTCGCTTTAGTTAGTATGGTTAATGACAATGACATAAAGGACTTTTTTGATCTTATTTCAGACTTAGATGATGACGATGAGTATTATTACGATGATGATGACTTTTTAACTTATGCTAAAATCCTCAATGGTGGGTTGGAACAATCTCCAGATAATTTGGTAAAACTGGCGCGTCAAGTGCAAAAAGCTGAAGCTGAACCCCAAGTGGGCGAGATGCAAGATGTTTTAGCAGAAAAAGTACTGCTCAGTTTAGACACAGCTATTGCTTATATGCAAAACATTATGAAATTTGATGATTTTGCCTTTGAGTTTGAATTTGATGACCATCGTCACCAAATTGATAAAGGCGAAATAGGCCCTGCTTTAGCAGCGCTGAAACTTATTAAAGCTATTGTGATTGTTATCGTATCGGTGGATGTGGACATCAGTCAAGATGGTAGTATGGCGTGGATGGATACCATAAACAATATAATGGATGAAGATTTTTCTAATCTTAGCTCTGGGCAAAAGCAAGCCTTAGACCATGCAGTATCATTGACTGATAAAAAAAGTCTATTTACCACAATTAAAAAAAGCTGGCGTGGACAATATAGTGGAATTCCCGATTTGCTATTCAGTGGATTAGATGATTTCCAGGAAGGTTTGCGGTATGGCATTGAAGAAAGCAAAATGGATTTTTCTGTGCAGAAATACGACATATACAAAGTGGGCAACGGACCTGATTATGATGTTAGCCCTGCTAAATTACAAGAAATCATAGACGAGACTGATAGATTACGTAAATATTTAGATGGTAAGGTTAATATTAATTATCAAGCTGGCCCTAAAAGTATAGCCATTAACATTCCTAAATTTTTTCAAATCACCGATGGCTTCCAAGACTTTTTGCCCTATCATAAAGTTTTGCCCTACGAAGATTGGTTTAAAGAGCTAGATGAAGGCTATTACCAAGAACCATTTATTTTTACTGATGCTAAAGGTAAGGCGACTTTTGGAGATAATATTGGCAAAGAATTAGAGGAACTCATAGAAGCAAAGGGTCTAGTGGGTCTCAAAGGAAAAATTGTATTTCCCGATCCCACATTTGGTGGCGTTTTCCCTGACTTTAACAATGATAATATTTTCACTTATTTAGAAGAAATCGCTGAAATAGAAACTAAATTGATTTGTGAAGAAGAAGATGACTGGGGTTATTGTTACTCTTATAAATTACCCAAAAATCCTTCAGATTTAGATGTGTTATCCTATTACTTTAATTGGTAAAAGCGAATTTATTTCAATAAAAAAGGCTGCCCTAGGGGTGGCCTTTTTGTTGTTAATCTCTGTCCAAGCGATGGAGCGCAGAGTGATTTTGCAGAGCTCCTATAATGGTATGAGCAATAAGGCTGAGTACGTAATAATTAGTGATAATTATGATTTAAACGTGGGGTTAAATAGTTACAATTTGCAATACGAAGGGTGGGAAAATGATTCTAGTTATGTGGATTTGCCATTGGATTTATGCATATCTTTTTGGCAGCTTAAGCAAAAGTGGAAACATTGGAGCCTGTTATTTAAAATGGATTGGGGGATCCTGAATAGTAAATCGAGTATTGCAAGCACAGATTTACCTGAGGAAATATATCCATTGTATATAAAAACGAAATTAAGCTATAAACAGTATAAAATTCAGCTTGAAAATAAAAGCCACACAAGTTTTAGAGGAATTGAGGGAGAATTAAAGTTTTTGAGTCCCCTAGCCAATGAAAAAGAGGGGTATAGCCTTAGTGATAGTTTATTGTGGGTGCGGGGAGCGGTGTATTATCACCACTTATGGGCACAAAAATGGTGGAGTAGCTTAGAATTGAGTTCGCTTTCGGGATATATGAGAATTCAGGGGCTGCGTCGTGATGATTTAGGGGATACCAAGCGTTTTGCCATGTTGCGTAGCGGTTTTGATCAGTGGGGTTTGCAAACACAAATTTATGATAATTTCGGAAAAGATTGGATAATAACCATGGCATATAATTGTTGGAAGCTGCAATTGCATCCCACCGAACATATCAGTAATGGGGCCACTTTTATGCCTAAAAATTTATTGGAACCTAGCCTAAATTCCATATTGGGGCAATCTATTTATCAAAAAACATGGAGTTGGAGTGGGAAAGCTTATCTTAAGCATTTAAACATAGGAGGGGAAAAATCTAAAGCTAAGGAAAATATGCGGTTTAAGGCCCATTTTACATATCACTATTTGAACCTCAACGGCGACTTCTTGGAAAAGATTAAAAATAAGGGTATGATAGGAGTAAGTTCCCAGCAAAAAGAACAGGGGCTTGGCTTTGATTTGCATGGTGCTATTTTGGGTTTGCAAGCTAAATATTCAGTGCCTATTTTTAAGAATCAGCTATGGATTTTAGGAATAGAAAAATGGCAACCTTTAAGTCTAAAAACCACAGCTATGGATTTTTTAGAACCCACCCCGCCGCCGAGCACCCAAGATCCTGGCGAAGCTAATCTGGGAAGCGAGCCCACTGCAGGCTTTCAAAACAAGATCCACCGCTGGCGGGGCGGCCTGTTGCTAAGCGCAGGGATAAGCTGGGGCTTTTAAGTAGAATTTTAGCCATGGAAGCGTGAAATTTAACCATCACCGTTGTAAAGTCGTACACCAGAAACTATAAAAGCAGAGCATTAGCGAAGCATAATCCTACAAATTATGGGTAATTTAAAAGAAAGCAACGAGGAAATATGCGAATTAAAATATTTATAACAGTATGTGTCTTAGCCGCCTTAGTTGGGGCAGCTCCGGATCCTAACTTTCATATTTATTTGGCTTTTGGTCAATCCAATATGGAAGGACAAGGGGATATATCCCAAAGCGATAGAGTCGTGGAACCGCGATTTAAACTGATGCCTACGGTGTCCTGCGCCAATTTGAATAGGACTTTGGGTACTTGGACCGATGCAGTGCCGCCCATGTTTAGGTGTGCCACTAAACTAGCCCTGACCGATAACTTTGGGCGGGTGATGGCGCAAAAGATGCCCAGCAGTGTTACTATTGGCGTAGTGCCAGTGGCGGTGGCAGGGGCTAAAATTGAGTTGTTTGATAAAAATAATTTTCAAAGTTATTTGAATGGCGCCGAGCAGTGGGTAAAAAGCGGCAGTACAGAATACGGAGGTAATCCTTACGCACGCTTGGTAGAAATGGCTAAAGAGGCGCAAAAAAGCGGAGTTATCAAAGGAATTTTGATGCACCAAGGGGAATCCAATACGGGGGAGCCTCAATGGGCCAATAAAGTTAAAGGAGTTTATAACGATTTATTGGCTGATTTGGGTTTAAAAGCCGCTGATGTTCCCCTGATTGTGGGCGAAGTAGTGGATCGCGCTGCGGGCGGGATATGTGCTAGTCATAATAGTCTCATTAATGCTTTGCCTCAAACCATTCCCACCGCCCATGTGGTTTCAGCTTCTGGGCTAAGAGCGATTTCAGATAATATTCATTTTAATGCAGATGCGTATAGAGAATTGGGTAAGCGCTATGCTGAAAAAATGGCACCTTTGGTAAAAATGGATGGTTCCACTCCCGAACCCGAACCTGATCCCGATCCAGAAGTTGAACCAGATCCAGAGCCACAAACAGGAATTAGCGTTTGGTTAGAAGGCGAATGCGCTCAAAGGGGAGCTGATTGGGAATTGCACCAAGATGCGGGGGCTTCTAATGGACAATATGTGGAAGTTCGTGCAGGTCTAAATGCCATTGAACAAGCTCCAGGAGAATCGGGATTACTTAGCTTTAATTTTGTGTTAAGCGAAGCGGGTACATACAATGTGCATGCACGCATGAATGCCGCCACCGCCGATGACGATTCTTATTGGGTAAAAATGAATGATGGGGCATATACCATGGTTAATCAACTTTTCACTTCTGGTTGGGAATGGAAATTATTAGAATCTTACACCCTAAATGCGGGAAATCACACTTTGACCATTGGTTATCGAGAAGATGGTGCCAAATTGGATAAAATTCGCATTAGTAATTTAGCCACAGAGCCTAGTGGTATGGGCGATGCGGTAACATGTGAAGTTCCAGTGGCAGTGTGGCCTGGTGCAGCGACAGCGCCAGCTTTGCAAGTGCGTGTAAGCGCAGGAATATTGCAAGTAAGTCTGCCCACAGATGCGTCAAAGGCACAATTTTCCCTTTACAATACCCGGGGAAAACAAGTTTTGACCACTGCGCTAAAATCTGGGAATACCCAAGTGCAGGCTTCTCATTTGCCAACGGGCTTGTATATCTATAAAGTGCAAATAGGGAAAGAGCTTTTTAGCAAAACCATTTCCCTTACACAATTAGGAAATTAACTCAGTAAGGGGACTAGGTAATTATTGGACTAAACGCCCTTGCAAATCCAACCAGCTTTTGCCATTAAAAACTTCAATTTGAGAGCCCGTAAAGCGTTTGCGGGCTTGTTTTTTGGTGTTTTGTGATTCTTTTTGCAAAGTTGGGGTGATAATTTGATCTTCATAGCCATAAAATTCCACTTCGCTTACTGAAATAGTGAAGTCTGCGCCAGCGGTTTCGCACATTATGCCTAAGCGGATAATTTTACTGGGATCCATAGCTACTGCAGCACCAAATGGCTGGACAAATTGGTCGAAATCAATGCGATAATCATCCTCGCCTTTGCCTACAATAACTTTGGAATGATAGCCGTAATCTTTGACATTGTTTTGCTCGAGTTGGATTTTCACTGCCACCCCTGGGGGTACATCCATGCGTAAAATTAAACCAGTCATAGCCGTGAGCTTATTTAGGCCAATATTGGTGTTCATGCCAGCATATTGATAGTCTAAAGTGGTTGAAGCGTTTACTTGCCAATGGGTGGAAATATCCGTATCAGATTTTACCACGGGGGTTGCGGTGGAAGCGCCGCCTTCACCTTGGTCGTCGTAGCTATGCCAGGTGAGAGAAGTGGCGGGGACCAACCAAGTGGTGTCGGCTTTGCTGACACTTGCTTTTGCTCCACCTACGCCAGAATCGGGGGCTGCGGTGAAGTTTTTATCGGAAACTAGAGCCATTAAATAGACAAAATCTCCTTGGCCCGTGATGGTGGCTTCTTGGGTCATAAAGTTTTTGCCGTGATCGTAAAAAACTGCTGCGCTGGTGTTAAATTCCTTTAAATAATGATCAGCGGGCATGGTCATCCATTCTGCCATGTCTTCATGGGTAGCCACATCGCCAGGGCCTTCTGAGATTGCCCCCACAGGAAATTCATCTAATAAGGGATAAATTTGGCTGTAAATATTGCGTACTGTATTGGGTAAATCTTGGGAAAAGATAAAGGACACACCCCAGGGATTGCGTCCAAAAAGCACATCGCGCATGGATTCTAAGCATTGCTTTTGCTCTACATTTGCTTGCAAGCGTCCGCAGGCGTTGGCGGCTCCCATCCAGCGATGCAAGGAAGCCCAAAGAAATTGATAATTAAAGCCCCAAATGTTGCTTTGGGCTTTGGTGGCATAGCCTTGGGCTTCTTCGGTGGCGCGACTTAACGCTGATTCATCCCATTGCCCCAAAGTTGCATTGGCGAAAAAGTTCCAGGAAGCCCAGCCCACTTCGTATCCTTTAGGGGGAGCCCAGCTTTGGGCGATGTTTAAATATTCTGCATCTTGGGTGAGCTCATAAAGTTCCGCTGCGGCGAGGGTTATCATAGCAGAATCTCTGTTGGTGCGATAAAAATCATTGGTGGCATCTTTCTCATAAGCGGTACGCACCGCATCGTCACTAAGCGCACGAGTTAAAATGCTTTGGGCTAGCGTGCGCCATTTTGCGCTGCGCGTAGCATCTAATTCCGCAAAAACCCGTGCTCCTTGGGCCAATGCCGCAGCGGTAGCGCCCATGTGCACACGGGAAAGCGCGCTGAGAGCTTGCCTTTTGCCCTCTAAAGCATCGCTTTCGGGCAACCTATTGCCCTGACTATGGTCGGCGCTGGTGCCCACTTGGATGATAAAAGTGTTTTCGTCGGGGAAAGTTTTGGCTAAGTAATCCAAACCGTGCAAAGCTTCATCTAAAATGTCGGGATAGCTGCTTTGACTGTAAACTTTGGGGAAAAATTTGGGGTTATGCTCATAAGCATTGAGCAAGTTCCACACCGTATAAGCTTCGTTCAGAGTGAATTTGATATAATCCCCCGCGTCGTACCAACCGCCCCGCATATCCACCGTGCGTTGGGGAGAGGCTATTTGCCAAGCGCCATTGTCTAAATCGCCTTGGGGTGCAGCTACAATGGCAGCGGAATCCCCCAGGTGCGAAGCTTGGTGCAACAAGGTTTGCACCGTTCCACTACGCGCAACTCGCAAATGGCGCAAAGCCTGGGTGGCAAATAGGGAATAGGGGTCGGCTTTGATGGCAAATTCACCGCTCAACTCTCCTAAATTGAAGCTGTAAGCGCCCGTGTCGCTGAGCGCGCTAAAATCTACCAAGTGGTTGAAATTTTTGGGATGAGAAGCATCTTCGCTAAAGCTACTGGCAGGGACTTCGCCACTTAAAACTTGCACACCATCTTTTTTTATGGACCAGCTTTTTCCCTCTTGGGAGGAATTCGCCATAATTACTAAGCTTTTGGTGGCGCTAGGGGTAAAACCAGCGTGGTTATAGCGTAGCCAAGTGCCCGCCCAACTTAAATGTAATGCCATTACTAGACATATAAATCCGACTTTGTGCATAATATCTCCCTGAAATGTATATGCTATAATCTTATCATTTATTCGCAGAGGGTGTTAATATATGGTGCATTAAAGCTGGGCAATGCAGAAAAGTCAAGGAAAAAGGCAGAAAAGCAAAAAAAACTTGGAAATAAATTCTCTAGGTGTTATATTGTAAACATAATTTAACAAAAAGGTGGTTATGCGTAAATTGTTGTTGGTGTTGGGGGTGGTTTTGTTATGGGCTTGTGCTGATAAGCCTACTGGCACTAGTGACTCAGAGAACAATGCGGTTAAAGTGCAACTGCCCTTAAGTTTAGATGATATTTCACCCACTACTCTTTATAAATGGCAGATTCCTAGTGATAGTGGTACTTTTGCTAACCAACAAGTTCTAGGCGAGTTTATCGACAGATTTGTTTTAGATTCTAACCAATTTGAGCTACACGCTGCAGTGCCGCTGGAATTTTCATTAGCAGACACAAAAGTCACAGATACGATTTATATAAATTACGGCGATAAAAAATTAGTGGATTACATTCCCTATCCAGATTTGAGCTTGGATACAGCTGCCGTGAGGGATTTTTTTGACACCTTGTATTTAAACACTTGTAGTGAAATTAAGATGATCGACATTCCAGGATATAGTTTACAAGCTGAGGGTTTAGTTGAAGGCTTAGAGCTGTTTAATATGAAAGAGCAGCCATATCATTATAAGGCGAAAACTATATTAGGTCCAAGGTATGTTGAAAGGGATTCTATTAAAATAAATGTTGTAGATTCCACAGGAAATGTAGATTCTTTGTCGCCGCGGTATTTCCAAAATTTAGAACTAGCTGGTTGTAATGTGAGTACATTGTTTATAACTTGGCATCAATTTATTTCAACCCATACAGTTTACAATGTTCCCGCTTCCTTATGGAAATATGAAAATCATGTCTTAGCATGGAGTGCCTTTGTGATTCCTAAGGAACCAGTGGGATGGAAACTGCATCTAACTGATCAATTTGGAAAACTCACTACCTTGGAACTAACTACGGTGTTTTTGGCGCCAACAATCACCAATCATAGAGAGCACAAAGGCCAAGTTTTGCAATTAGACAGCTTGACCACAGATGAAATTGATTCCTTTACGGTGTATCATTGGCTAGCTCCGGGAAAAAAGGGTGAAATAGACACCATTGCAATTTTTGGACATGATTTTTGGGGTGCCACCGTAAATGCCGATACTTTTCATCTGAGCGTGAAAACATCAGAATTACGAGTGCCTAGCAACTTACCTGAAACCGTAGATACTGTGTATATAAACTATGGTCCCCATAAAATCGTGGACTTTATGCCCTATCCTTACGGTTTAGAATTAGACACCGCAAATGCGCTTAAACTTTTTGACACCATAAGCATTGACCCTTGCGGACAGGTGAACTTGCCTATTTTAGAAGGACATAAAATCGTGGATTTTGCGGATTTGCCTGAGGGGTTGACCATTGATTCTAAGTTATCTGATGGGTTATTTTGTGACGATCATGATTCCGTGGCTGGCTTTTATCACGATAGTTTGCCCACAAGTATTTATTCAGATTGGCCTGGATTTGATGATAAAATGGAATGGCGTTTAGCTCCGCAAAGTGAATCCGCAAGCCAATGTGCTGTATATCAGGCGGTTACTCCAATGTGTGATAAGGGCACTTCTTATATTTGGTTTCCCCAAAAGTTGCAGCAGTCTCGTCACCGATTGCGCGCTTGGGCAGATTTTGTCGCTCCAGCAGAGCCAGTTAGCTGGCAAATGATCGTGGAAGACCAGTATGGACGTTCCACAACCTTGGATATAACCACGGTGTTTAAAACAGCGGAATAAATAGCGCTAGTTGTTTGCAAATTGCTGTTTGCTCAACACTAATTGTGATTTTTTTTACAAAACATAAAAATCATTGCCTATATTTTGAATAGTAATGCACAAAGGAGGACAAAATGCATAAATTACTACCCATTTTAAGCTTTCTTTTGCTTTTAGTATGGGCTTGTCAGGATAAGCCAACTCAAAACGACGAGATTGAAGCTGAAGTTCAGGATTCTATTGGACAAGAAATCACTGATACTACAGTAGAACCCCAGGATTTTACAAGACAGAAGCAAGATTCTATTGAGCAAAAAATCCCTGATACCACAGAAATAAAAATTTCGGAGCCACTTTTAATTTTAGAAGACTTGGATTCAAATACACTATATAAATGGATTGGACCAAGAACAAAAGCAGACGAACTAGATACTTTTGAAGTGTTGGGTCGCCATGTTAGAGAGTTTTATTTGGATTCTAACAGCTTTACTCTGCGATCCATATATATTTTAATGGACGGGTATGGCAATGATACCGTAATAGAAGATCCAGATGTGGTTTATATCAACTATGGGGAAAACAAATTGGTAGATTACATTCCAGTACCTGATTTAAGCTTTGATACTGCAGCAATAATAGCGTTTTTTGACACGGTGGTCATAGATCCTTGTTCTGAAGTATCTTTACCTGGCATCAGGGGACATTGGCAAAAAGCAGTAAATTTACCTGAAAATTTACGCTACGATGCAAATACGATTCAAGCACAATCTTGTGGAGGTGGTGGCCAAGATTCTATAATAGGTTTTGCTAAGGATATTGACGCTCTAAAAGCTGAAGACTCCCAAGGCTATTCTTTGTTTATGGAAATAAAAGAAAAAGATGGCTGTGCTCTTGGTAAAACTACTTATAGCGTTTGTGGACTTCCCCCAGGCTACTATGTAAATGCTCCAGTGGCTATTAATGGGTCGCGTAATACCCTTCAAGCATTTTATGATTTTGTCGCACCAGAAGGTCCCGTTGAATGGGAGTTAGAATTATCTAATCAGTTAGGTGTAAAATCAACCCTAAATTTAAGCACGGTGTTTAAAACTTCTAATTAATAAAAAGCGGATCCTTAGAGATCCGCTTTTTGATGTTTATCCTTCCATATCTTCAAACAGTACCGTAGAAAGATAGCGTTCACCGCCATCTGGTAGCACTGTTACAATATTTTTGCCTTTAAATTCAGGGCGTTCAGCAATTTTTAGCGCTGCAGCCACGGCGGCTCCACTAGAAATGCCCACAAGCATACCTTCTTCAGCGCTTAGGCGTTTAGCCATGGTGATAGCTTCATTACTAGTTATTTGCATAGCTTCATCCACCAAGCTTAAATCTAGGTTGCTAGGAATAAATCCCGCACCTATGCCTTGAATTCTGTGAGGGCCAGGTTTTAGTTCTTCTCCGGCCATTTTTTGGCTGATAACAGGGCTTTCAGCAGGTTCCACCGCGACCACATGGATCTTCTTGCCTTTTTGCTGTTTAATATAGCGCGAAACACCAGTGAGGGTTCCGCCCGTACCTACGCCTGCTACAAAAACATCAATTTCCCCAGCGGTATCTTTCCAAATCTCTTTTCCTGTGGTTTTCTCATGAATTCTAGGGTTAGAGGGGTTTTCAAACTGTTGGGGAATGTAATATTTGTCTGGCGCGGAGTTCAAAAGCTCAGTGGCTCCTTTGATAGCACCGTTCATGCCTTCTGGGGCTGGGGTTAGCTCAAGTTTGGCTCCCAAAGCTTTTAAGACTTTTCTTCTCTCTATACTCATGGATTCAGGCATAAATAAAACGAGAGGATAGCCTAAAATAGCGGCGGTATAGGCTAGACCAATACCAGTATTTCCACTGGTGGGTTCTACGATAGTCATGTCAGGGGTTAGTTCGCCGCTAGCGATGGCATCGTTAATCATGGCTGCGCCAATGCGACATTTTACGGAAAAAGTTGGGTTGCGACTTTCCATTTTGACTAAAATGTTTGTGTTAGCAGAGCTAAATATTCTATTTAGGCGTACTAAAGGAGTGTTGCCTACGCTTTCACTGTTATTATTATAAGTTGTCATTTTTTCTTATCCATTTGTTCATTGTGTTGGTGAAGAAGCTGTGGTTTTAAATCTAAAAAAAAAATTAAGTTCTGTTTACATTTATATACTCTTTTGAAAATAATTCTCTTGAATATCAGGGCTAACAATGTTAATATATAATAGATGACACTTATAGTCATAGTAACCCCTTGGATGATATGAATAAAGAAGTAACTATATTGATAACCGAAGACGATGAAGGGCATGCCATGCTCATTCAAAAGAATTTGCGTCGGGCAGGGGTTACTAATCCACTTATACATTTTCGTGACGGTCAAGAAATATTAGATTTTTTATTTAGGCGTTCACCCAACAGTCTAGATGCTTCAAAATCATATTTATTGCTTTTAGATATTCGTATGCCCAGGGTCGATGGTATAGAAGTTTTACGCCAAGTTAAAGCTGATAGTATGCTAAAACGAATTCCTGTAATTATGATAACAACCACAGATGACCCCGAAGAAGTTAACCAGTGTCATGCTTTAGGCTGCAATAATTATATCATTAAGCCCGTAGATTACGCTCGTTTTGTAGAAGCCATTAGGCAGTTGGGTTTTTTCTTTTCCATTGTAGAAATCCCCTCCTTGGAAGATTAATTCTATAAACTTTCCACAGTCATAGAAATTATTTCCGCATTTTTGTCGGCAAAAATAAAGATTTGGTTGGCACCTAAGCTTTTGGCAATTTCTTTGACGCGACTTATAGCTTCATCTTTATTGAATTTAGTGTCTGTACTGGTATTTTCGCCAATTAATACACCGATGGTTCCATGAAAAGGGAATTTTGCTTTTAGATAGACTATGAATTCATCAATGTTTTTAAAAACTTCACTACTTATGGGAATGTCAAGATTGGTTACATTTCTTTCGCTAAGTAGTAGAGGGTAAAAGTCTTGACTTTCAGTTTTGCCAGTATGAAATCTTATAGTGTTTCCCACCATAATGCTAATAGAGTCGTTTTCAACATAGTGGTATTCAAACATGATGTCGCATTCGGCGGCTTGTAATTGGGCATCGGCTTTATTGCCTGCACAAGAAAAAAAGCTTATTAAAGCTAAGCTAAGTATGAGAAGTTTTGATTTCATAATTTTCCTTGGAAAAGGTTTAAACAAAATTTTAGTTTGGGTTGAATGGATCTATATGTATTAAAATATCTGATATTTCAGGAATATGTTGTAAAATATTTTTCACTACGGTTTCAGATATTTCATGACCTTCTTTTATAGTCATATCAGAAGGCAAAACTATATGTAAATCAGCTTGAATACAACCAGCAACATACCGAGTGCGTAGATCATGGCAGTTTAAAACTCCACGGGTGTTTTCTGCGATATTTATAATTTGTTCAGCAACTTCAGGTGGAGCGCTGGCATCTAAAATTTCCCCAAAACTGGGTCGAATAATCTCTAAGCTTGTTTTTGCTATAAGCAAAGATACTATGATAGCTCCCAAGGCATCTAAAAAAGCCCAATCGGGGAAAATAAAAGCAATTAAAATCGTAATTAGTACAGGTATTGAACTTATGGCATCTGAACGATGATGCCAAGCGTTAGCTTTAAGCGCGCTACTGCGCAAGATTTTTGATTTTTTAAATGTCCAACGAAATAAAATTTCTTTTGAAACAATGGAAACCAAGGCTACCACAGCTACAAACCAAGAAGGCCTGATAAATTGTCCCTTATGTAAGGCGTTTATGGCGTTTAATGACATTAATATAGCTACAAGTCCCAAAGAAATACCAATGGTAATGGTAACTAAAGACTCTATTTTACCATGTCCATAATGGTGATCGTCGTCTGGAGGTTTAAGCCAAAAGTGAGAGCCTATAATAACTATTAAATCCGTGCTTAAATCAGTCAAGCTATGAACGCTATCTGCTAAAAGAGCCTTGGAGTTGCCCAGCCAACCTAAAATAAACTTAAGTAGAGCGAGGATAAAGTTTAAAAATAAACCCACCCATGTTACTTGGCGAATTTGCTTCCCTATAGATTTAGGAGTGTTTAAATCTGATAAATTCAAGTTTTGCGGCGTTGTTTGGGACATAATAGAGAGTATAACTTTTTTCTATAACTAAATAGTACGCTAAAGCCATATAATACTATTAAAAATGCAAAGAGGTGCCACATTTTATAGAAAGCTTTGTGATAATTGAAGCTTCTAGTTACTTGATAGACCAAATTTAACAGAGGAACATGCCATAAATAAGGATAAAAAGAAGATTTTCCTATGACTTTTACAGGTTTAAGAGTAAAGATTCTGCTAATTAAACCTTTGTCTTTTGCTAAAAACCAAATAATAACTCCATAAATGGCAGTGCGTATAACATGGTGGGTAAACCAAGCAGCAAATAAACCATGATCGTTTTTAAAGCGCAGACTGAACCAAAGTGAAAAAACTGATAGAACGATAGCTAAATCATTAATCCAAAAATGATTGGGTGCTTTGCGCCGCATTAAGTAAAGTTTACCTAGAATCATGCCTAAATAAAACTCGCAAACTCGCACAAAAGGCATAGCGTGAAATATCATGTAGATATTGCCAGGTGCCCCCCTCACGGCAATATATTGAAAAGTGGCGACAGTTATGGGAATGAGACAGGCAAAAAGAGAAAGAATTAGAACTATATAGCGATTTTCGTTTTTTATGGCCTTGGTTATGGGTTTAATGGTTAAATAAGCAATAAAAAAGGGTGTTAAAGCCCAAGAAGGTCCATTTAAGCCAGAAAGTTCATGGGGAAAAAAGGCCCAAGTAAGCGTGGCATGGGCAAAAAATGATTTTATTAGGAACCAGACAGAATATTTGGTGGTTTTAAGGTAAATTAAGACTGCCATGGTGGCTGCAGTTATAATATGCGTGGGATAAAGTCTTTTAAACCTACCTCGTAAAAATCTTTTGGTGTCTAAATTGTCAATATCTGCTTGAAGTTTGACAAAATAAATTAAGCCGCCGAGAATAAAGAAAACACTAGCGTTAAACATCGGTCCTTTGATTAATTGCAAAAGAAATTTGTGCTTCCCTAACATGCCCAAACTTTGAGAAGACGACATGTGTAAAAGCACAATATTTAAAGATGCTATAAATCTTAAACCATCCAAAGAATGTATATATATCTTTGATTCGTTTTTAATGTTCTTCACAGGCAAAATGTATTTATTTTTCAATTATGAATAGCCGATTTTTCATATTTACTTTACTTCTGCCTCTTTTTTGTTGGGCTGCTAGTTCAAAGGTTTTTGAATTATTACCAGTAGAAGATGAGTTGGTGGATTCCATTGCTATAAGTATTTTGCAACAGAATTATGCTGTAGCAGAAAGACAAGGGGCAAGATTGTTTAGCATTAATCCCCAAGCAGGAGCAAATTTTTGGGCTTTGGCTAAGCTGGCAAATTATAACGATTTAGGTGATACTAATAAGGTTTATGAAGCAAAATTGCTGTTGGACACTTTGGAGTTTTCTAAAGAAGAGTGGGAGGGTTTGCGCTTATTTCAAGTGGGATTCATAGAAGGTTTGTTGGGAAATGGAATGAGAGCAGCCACTAGAACCCGTGCAGCAGCTAAGATTTTTAAGCCTTTAGACAATTCAGAAGCCCAGGCTTTTTATTTTATTTACGCTTTTTATATGGAGGCGCTTTCAGCTTGGATTCCAGGGGTGAGTGATAAAAGGCCAGAAATGCTTATAGAGTTAGAAAAAATCACTCATAATTCTGTGCGTTTCGGTTCTGTGATAGGCAGTGCAACGGTGTGGATGTACTTTGGTCGCAAAGAATATGATAAAGCGCTGAACTTAGTAGATGCCTTGCTAAAGAAATCCCCACAAAATCCAGCATTTTTGCAAATGCGTGCAGATATGCTTTTTAGATTGGAAGAATACGATGCTGCTGCGGAGATTTATGAAAAATCTGCGACCTATTATGAAAGAAAGGCGCCTAAATCATTGCGTTGGTGGTGTGCTGCGGGGAATTTAGCACGGATTTACCAAGAAAACGATAAAAAAGAGCTTTCGCAAAGGTGGATTGACCATTTTTCAAGTCCTGAATTCCAAAAAATTAAAAAATGGATGCCACCGTCCTTAATGAAAGACTTAAAAAGACGAAAACTACTTTAAAACATGTTTTCTAAATGTTTTTCAGCGCTTCTCTAGTGGTGAGCGTGGAAAAATCGTTGGTAAGTGCAAAACGCTTTACCTCGATGGGATTGATTTTCCCGTATTCTCTGAGAGCCCAGCCAATAGCTTTACGAATGTAGAAGTCTTCTTCGTGAGCGCATTGCAAACAATAAGCCTGGAGTTTATCCCAATCGGTATATTCTCGGTAACGCAGCTGATATAACAAAGCGCTGCGCCTAATCCATAAATTAGGATTGCGAATCCATTTGTCCATGGAAGTGCGAACTTGTTTGTAGCGTAGGGCTAAGTCCCCAATACTGCGCGTGGCTAAAGTATCTACCGTGTCCCACCAAGATCTGGTGATTACGAGCTCTTTAATAAGATTTATGTGCCGTGCCCCCAACATTGAGCGATACAAAAATAAGTAATCACTAGCAGCGTATTGCATTTCCCTGTAGGGTAATTGCCAAAGCTCTTTGATTACAATTTCTATTTCTTCAGCTTTTTCGGGAGGATTAGCTTTGAATGTTTCGCGTAATAGTTCCCGTCTTTTAGGTGCTTTAATACCTAAAAAATCAAACTGTTCTCTCATGGAACGACGCATGCTTTTAGCTTCGTCGTCGTTGGCGGCTACTTTTAAAGTGTTTTGAATTTCTTGTGTTAATTTGTGCATTTATTACTATGCTAAAGATTATGAACTATTGTAAATTAATATGTCTTTTTTATTAAAGTATAATATTTTTGTGTAATGCAGAAAAGAAAAATGATGTTTTTTATGTTTTTAGGGTTAACTTTGACTTTTTTTGGTTGTTCTGAGTCTACTGAAAGAGAAAAAGAGAGGCAAATACAGGATTCTTTAAATACAGAAATGAATAAAACTCAAAGGCGCATTGATTCATTGAAGTATATAAACGACAGTTTAAAAAAAGAATTGCAACGCTTAGATTTATGGGAAGATAGCGCAGTGGAATAATTTTGCTTTGCTATTTTACATAAATGCCCAAGTTTAAATTAGTTGCTCCTTATGAACCCGCTGGGGATCAACCCAAAGCTATATCCAGTTTGGTAGAAAACATGCGTAATGGCGAGCAATTTCAAGTCTTACTAGGTGTTACTGGTTCAGGCAAAACCTACACCATGGCTAGTGTAATAGAAAAAAAGCAAAAACCCACTCTGATTTTAACTCATAATAAGACCTTAGCGGCTCAATTGTACTCAGAGTTTAAGGAGTTTTTCCCCCACAACGCCGTGGAGTATTTTGTTAGCTATTACGATTATTACCAACCTGAAGCTTATGTGGTGCATTCCGATACTTTTATTGAAAAAGACGCTTCTATCAATGATGAAATAGAAAAGTTGCGTTTGCGAGCTACGGCTAATTTGCTTACTCGTGACGATGTTATAATTGTGGCTTCGGTGTCCTGCATTTACGGTTTAGGCTCTCCAGAAACTTACCGAGATTTGACCATGCACTTGAAGCTAAATGACCAGGTGGATAGGGACGAACTTTTGGAAAAGTTGGTGAAAATTCAGTATGACAGAAATGATTATGAACTTAGCCGGGGAAATTTTAGGGTGCGAGGAGATGTTATAGAAGTTTATCCGTCTTATGACGATTCTGGCTTGCGTATCGAGTTATTTGGCGATACGGTGGAACGCCTGACTAGATTTGAGTTGATTAGTGGAAAGCTTATAGATGAATTGACTGAATTGAAAATCGCTCCAGCCAGGCATTTTGTAACCCAAGAAGATAGCCGAGAGAGAATAGTGAATGATATAGCTCAAGAATTGGTGGAGCAAGAGCAATATTTTGAAAAAGAAGGGAAAATCTTGGAAATGGAGCGGATTTCTACCCGTACCCGCTACGATATTGAGATGATCTTGGAGACGGGCTTCTGTTCGGGGATAGAAAACTATTCGCGTATTGTAGAAAATCGCCCGGTGGGAAGCCGCCCATATACGCTTTTGGATTATTTTGGTGATGATTGGCTGATGTTCATAGATGAATCCCATGCTAGCCTTCCCCAAGTGCGGGGAATGTACAATGGCGATAGGTCTAGGAAAACGACTTTGGTGGAATACGGTTGGCGCTTGCCCTGCGCTTTAGATAATAGACCCATGCAATTTGAAGAATTCGAAGGGATTTATCCCCCAGGAGTGGTGTTTGTTTCGGCCACGCCGGGAGATTATGAAATGGAAAAGACAGAAGGAGCGGTGGTGGAATTGATAAACCGCCCCACAGGGTTGTTGGATCCAGAAATAGAGGTGCATCCTGTAGATGGGCAGATGGATGTGCTTTTAGAAGCTATCGCCGCAAGGGTGGAGCGCGAGGAAAGGGTGCTTATTACCACCCTAACTAAGAAAATGTCAGAAGATTTGACTTTGTTTTTGCAAAACCTAGACATAAAAACCCGCTATTTACACTCGGAAATTAATACCATCGAACGCCAAGAGCTAATTAGATCTTTGCGTTTGGGAACTTTTGATGTTTTGGTGGGTATTAACTTGTTGCGTGAGGGTTTAGATTTACCAGAAGTTTCTTTGGTGGCGATTTTAGATGCCGATAAAGAAGGTTTTCTGCGCAATTATCGCTCCTTAATTCAAACCATGGGGCGGGCCAGTCGCCATTTAAATGGTAAAGTGCTGCTTTTTGCCGATAGAATTACCGACTCTATGAATTTGGCTATGGAAGAAACTCGCCGCCGCAGGGAAATGCAAATCGCATTTAATAAAGCTCACGGCATTGTGCCTCGTTCCGTGCAGCGCAAAATCGAAGATGAACTTAAAGATGTGGATCCATTAGAAGTTAAACTCCCAGTTGGAAAGCATGTTTTAGCAGAAAGCGCAGTGGAATATGTAGCGGACTATGAAAAAGAGGATGAAAATCAGGATATAGAAGACTTAGAGGGTAAAATGATGGCCGCCGCAGAGCGTTTGGATTTTGAAGAAGCTGCCCGTTTGCGCGATATAATACTTTCAATGGATAAAAAATAAAACATTAAAGTTTTAATAATTAGCTACCGATACAAAGTATATAGCACGACACGCTTGGGGTTTCCATGGATGGAGAAAGCTTCAGGGAAGAAGGCCGCTCCCCCATAAATAAAATTGGCATTTTAGAAAAAACATTGTATTTTAATGTTAATTACTGTATTTTGGAGAATGCTATGAGATATATCTTTACTTTACTGTTATTGTTTTTGTTTGCCTGCGGTGGTGGTAAATCTACCGGTGGTGATGAAGTAACCCCAGACTCTACTGGCAACACACCGAGTTCGAGTAGTATCGGTGACAATGGTGGTGGCAACGGTGATGGTGATAATGGCGGTGGGAATGGTGGTTCCGATCCCAATCCTAATCCTGACGATGATTATATCCCGCCTCCAAGTAGCTCGTCTGCGGCGCAAGTTTCCACCGGTCCTTTTAGTCTAGTTTTTGTAGATTCTACGGACGGTAGTCAGTATGTATCTGGGGTTTTAACTGCGAGTTCAGCCATAACAGCTGTAGAAACTAAGGTGGAAAAAGATGGAGTTGATTTTCCTGGTGTAAGAATATCTTTTGGTACTCCATTTTCACGCTGGATTCAGCGCAATCCAGGTAACCCGTACACTAACATACCTTTAACTGGTGAAGGATCTTTAGAAACAAAAGTTAATCTTTATGATTCTGAGCATACTTGTGATGGGAATTATGCTTTTATTTTCACTGTGACTACTGCTACAGCTGAGACTATTTCAGACACAACTTTTTATGAGCTAACCCGTTGGGCTAAGTGTCCCTAATAAGATGTTGACTTATAACATAGCAGTTTTTTAGCAATTTCTATATTTAAGCTTATGGATAATCAAGTGCGTAAGCTTATAGAAAAGTACGAAGAACTTGAGCATCAGTTGGCTCAAGAAGAGGTGGCATCCAATCCTGATTTGTTTGCCAAATTACATAAATCATATAAAGATATGCAAGAAGCTGAGCAGTCTGCTCGGCTTTATTTGCAATTAAAAGACGATCGCCAGGAATGGGACGAAGTTTTGCGTAGTGGCGAAGATGCCGAATTAAGTGGTGTGGCGCGTCATGAAATAGATGAAATAGATGAACAGCTAGAAGATTTAGAGCAAAAGTTGCAAATACTTATGGTTCCTAAGTCGCCTTTTGATGACCGCAATGCTCATATAGAGATTCGCGCTGGGACTGGGGGAGATGAATCTTCTTTATTTGCTGGGGATCTGTACAGGATGTACAGAGCTTTTGCCGAGGATAAAGGTTGGCGCTGCGAAGTTACCGATGTGAGCGAAGGCACGGTGGGTGGCTATAAAGAAGTGCGCTTTTTGCTTAGCGGTGCGGGGGTTTACGGAGCGTTGAAGTTTGAAAGTGGCGTACACCGAGTGCAGAGAGTGCCTGCCACGGAAAGTCAGGGGAGGGTACATACTTCGGCGGCGACGGTGGCGGTGATGCCCGAAGCAGAAGAAGTAGATGTGGAAATTAAAGAAGCGGATTTAAAAATAGATACTTATCGCGCAGGTGGTGCTGGAGGACAACATGTTAACAAGACTGATTCGGCAGTGCGCATAACGCATATTCCCACAGGGGTAGTGGTGGCATGTCAAAGTGAGCGTTCTCAGCACAAAAAC
>JAAZFC010000042.1 GCA_012511955.1 Fibrobacter sp.
AAGTTTGAATATCTTAAAGCTTTAAACGAAACTGTTGAAAGCGGTTACACCATAGAATTAAGCAGCGGCGAAGATGAATTTGTTTATGTGGGAGGTTCCATTGCTGCCCCAGGAAGAAAACCCTATACCGAAGGCCATACTATTTTAGATTATGTGAGTATGGCAGGTGTGGTTCCCATTAGTGGTAAATTTAAACATACAAGAGTTATAAGAAACGGCAAAAAAATAAAACTTGATCCATACAATGATCCTGTGTTGCCTGGCGATTACATTGAGGTTTCTAAAGAAACTTTTGAGTCCACCAAAGAGTTGGTATCATTTTTCAGCCAAGTTGTTGGAGTCTTAATCAGCGCCGTTACCTTTTACTTATTACTCGCTAAGGAATAGATTTACGACCACTATGCTTAGCAGCTTGGGTTACCAAAAGAGCTAGAATGGTGCATAACCACATAAGACCACTTTTGTAACTTTCCACCATAAAAGACCAAGCCACAAAAAACAAAATCCATGCGTAAAAAATAATTACTCGTGGCTGCCAGGTAGCTAACATTTTGTGGTATAAAAAGCCTATAAAAGCACCTAACAAAGCAGGAAAAAATATCACTCCAAATAATCCCCAATCTTTGTAAAATTCCCACAAGTAAACAATAGTATTTAATCCTGCAACCTTTTGAATACGATCATTAAACAAATTATCCCAATTATAAGATTGTACTAATTGATATCCTACTGGGCTAATCTGAGTTAAACCGTTAAAAAAGTCCATGCCGTAGGTAAAAGGATGTATTTCAAAATCTGTGGGAGGATTTATTGCAAAATCTAAATTCCAAAAATTATTAGCAAAATACAGATAGGGCAAAGTTAAAACCTTTTTTATAGCAATTCCCTCTACATCGGTGCCAAACTGATTGCGAGCAAAAGCAATAAGAATAAATAACCCTATAGCAGCTACCACCGACAACAAAATCAAAGTTGGCTTAATACGCTTGGACAAAAAGTTATACATAATAACTAACACAGCAATACTCTGCATGAGCAGCCCTCGGCTGGGAAAGGTTAAAGTTGCTAAAATCAACACAACAAAAACAACTATTTTTGAAATAGTACGCAATCTTTTGTGGGGATTTAGTGCCTTAAAAGCGCCAACGCCAAACAAAACAATCACCGCGGGATAAGAAGCATAAACATAGGACCACAACCCCAAATTAAAGTTGCGATTCATAATCAAATGCACATCTTTTGAAAAAACCGCAAGTCCACCAACATAATATATGTAAACAGCCACCCCAACTGAATAAAAAGCTAAAACAGCAAAGCTGCCTGCATAATGAGCTCGCCAAGAATATTCAGCAGGTTGAGCAGGTAAAGTCGCTTTAAAGCGAGGATTATAAGTAAACCAAACCATGCGTACCATAGCATAGCCCAAAGCAAAAGCTATAAATGCTCCTATTAGGAAAAACCAAGTTTTAACTTTTAAAGGGGTCATGCCTGGATGCAAAGCTAAAAAGGAAACCCCCATGGTTAGGCTATAACTAACCGCATAAACCTTAATTGGGGTAAAAAACTCATCCTTGTAAACCACAGCCCATAAAACTATAGACAAGCCTAGAGCCAAAAACACATAAACCAAAGAGGTCATTTTATTTTTTGAACCTTAAATTGTTCTTAAAGCTTAGCCATTGACGAGCTAATTCAGTGTCCTCTTCTATTTGTTTTTGCATAAATATTTTATAAACGCAAGTGACCATAGCTATAACATTTGCCACTAAAAAGACTAAAATCGTCATAGCCATACGAGGTGGGCTTTTCTTTTTATCATTAGCCCAAGGTTTATGCATAACTTGCAACTGTTGCATTTTTTTAGCTTCTTCAATGGATGCTTCCTCGGATTTTTGACGCAACAATTTATACAAGACAGTTAATATCTTTAGTTCACTTTCATATTTGATGTAGGTGTAGGTGTCATCAACTTGATCTTCTAGTTTGGTAACACCAATATTCTTTAAAGCCCCATGGCGCACTCTATTTAGATACGCATTGGTGGTCTTATAGCGCTCATTTAGTTGCTTATAACGAGGTGAATTTTTGCCATTAACCAAAGCCTCAACCTCTAACTCTAAAGCCACTTCGTCACGGCGTACATAAGCATCAGTTAAAGTGCTAATAGTATTTTCTACCTGCACTTCGGGAGCATACATATTCTTTTCTTTTTGAAATTGTGCAAAAACTAAACTAAGAGAATCTATGCTATTTTTAGTTATATCTGTGCGTTCTGCAAAAAAGTCATATACGGTTTTAGCCTTAGCATTGCTATAATCCCTATACATGGAATCCACAGCATGAATCATAAACTCCACTACTTCTTTGGCCACTTGGGGATCTTCGTCTTCAAAGTAGACCTCAAGCATATCTTCGTCGTTAAAAACTAAACCCATTCTTTTACGCATTTTTTTTAACAAATCTGCGTAATACTTGCCCTTAAATTTATAACTCTTTTCCAAGTCAAATTTTACAATAACTTGATCGTGAAGTTCTTTGCTATTAAAAAAGGTCCAAACAACATTAGAGCTCTGATCAGAACCAATTTTAGGCATAAACGACCCTAAAGCTCCCAAACCATCTACTACGCTTTGCATGGAGCCAAAAGAATCACCATCAGGTAAATGCAAAGTCGCTCCAGACTCATAACGAGGTTTGAGTATAAACAAAACAGTAATCATAATCAACACAGTAGGTATGATTACAATGCTCAGATATAACTTGGGAAACTTCAAACACGAATTGATAATGTTTAAAATTATATTCAAAAAACTTGTATTGTGATGCTCATTTGATTTCATAAGCTATAAACATAGAAAAACAATGCTTGCTAAACCACAAATAACAGCCATTGCGACCCTTTAAATGCTATTTCTTTCTCTTAGGCTTAGGCTTATTTTTTATACGCTTGGTTTTTTCCTCAATTTTCTCATTTTCTTCATAAAAATCAGTTACTTGATCTCCCTCTTCCCAATAGGTATAAGGCCCATGCATTTTATCGTTTTCCCAGGTTAAAATACCTGATATTTCGCCATCTATACATACATAGTATGTCTCTATACCTTCTCGTTTACCATGCTCCCAAATGCGTTGTTCTCGGATTACATCGGCGTATTGTTCTTCTTCGCACCACATCTTTTCTTCGCCGTGCTTTCTACCTTCTAAATAAGTAACACTATGTTTGAGTACTCCTTTATCGTTCCAACGCTGATATAAAGAGTCTTGCAAACCATCTTTATAGTGAATTTCTTCGGTTTTTACCCCTTCGCGGTTCCATATAAGCTTGGGACCATGTAATTTACCTTTAACCCAAGTTACCGATTGTACTTTTTGCCCTTGATCAGTAAACTCATCACACAACCCATCTAAAAAACCATCGGTCCAATTGCACTTTTTTGCTATTTCTCCATTGGGATGCCAAGAGATTTCTATTCCATGGCGTTGATTCATATTGTAATTAATAGAATCCCTTTTATTACCCTTGTCATCGAAGCGTTCAAAAGACCCATGTCTCACCATTTTTCCGTTTTCGGCTTTGGCCTCAAACCAGCGTTCTTTTACATTTCCATTATTGTGAAAGCTTTTTTCTGAACCGTCACCACAGGACACTAAGAAAAAAACAGCTGTGAATAAAAGCAATGCTATTCGCATATAACCTCCAATATAATTTCTTTAAAAATAACTCCTATTTTTGTTTTTTGGGAATTTTTTATCTAGTTCTTCTAAAACCTTGGGGCATGGGTACTTCTTTGCCGTCTTCTGCCAGTAGCATCAAATTATCTATACGCATATAACCACTACCTTGTCCCCTAGCTTGCCATTCAAATTGTGTGATTAACTTCGGGTCTAAAAGTCCGCAAGGTTTGCCCCACCCTTCCTGAGCCATATCTTCCCAAAAAACAGTATCACGCACCCAAGTTCCTTTGGTGTTGCGCAAAAGTTTTATATAATCATCATAGTCCTTTACAGGTTCTGATAAAGCCATAAATTGAAAATAACCATCATTTGAGTCGTGAAAAGTGGCGTAATCGAAAATCACCCCTGACAAACGACCAAACTCGGGCTTGGTAAACAACTCTCTTTCAATGGGTAAATGCGCCGAGACAAAATTGGGCCACCCCTGCCCTTCAGGCTGTAAAATGTAAAAATCTCCATGCAGATATCCCCCCATGGGCGGTGGTCCGGGTATTATCTTTAAATCGAGCTTAGTGCCGTTTCGTCCATGGGCATAAACAAACCATTCTGATTGATCTGGCTGATCGGATTGCAAAGTTACCCCTTTATCAAATAGCGACAAAGGAGCCACAGTTCTGGCTTCGCCTTGAATACGATATTTTAATAACCACGCCCCTACCTGATCACCTGCGGCTCGCGTGGTGATTTCTAAGCGATGTTCTCCGGGTTTAGTATTGTGTGGAATAGGGATTTGCAAACGCAAGCCTTCCATGGAACCACCCCATTGCCCATCTGATGGGAAAATTTCCCCTGGTCCCCACACGCTCTTGTAATCAGCTCCTAATACAGCACCATTTTCTTGAATTACCGTACCCCAAATATCTATGGTATCACCGGGTTTTAACACATTGCGAGTCATGGCCAAATGTTGCATCAATACGGGTTCATCAGCCAATGGTATGCTACCCCATTGCACCAAAGCAACACCTTGGGGAGGCAACATTATTTGTAACACGCTATCTGCGGCATGTCTATTGGCCCACGCTCCCATACCCGGTGCTGCATAAGCCTTTAAATCTGTACCTTGCCAGTTAAAGTTTGTCTCGCTAAAAACAAAGCTCTGCATGGGAGAGCTATGAGAACTGGGCACATTTAGCTCTACTTTTACAGGTTCTGCCCTAAAGTTAAGCAATAAAACATTAATAGAGTCTTTGTTGCCCAAAGCAAAAACTCGCACCATGGAATCGGGGTTATTGACTGGTAAAACAGCAAATCCTTGGCGTTGCCATTGGGTTTGCGCCAAATACAAAGCGTGGTATTGCGATGAAGGGCTATGATTTCCCCAACTACTGTATGCCCAAGGATGTACGGGATTAAAAAGCCTTAAACTTCCACTTGTACCATCGGGACCGGTTTGAAAGCCACCGTAAACATCCCAGGGCAAAGCGTGCCCGCGATCGCCAAAACGCACGGCAAAATCCGCTAACAGACTCAATACGGCGGTGCCTTGTACGGCTTGTTGGGTCAAATGCGTGCCCACCACTGTGGAAGAATATTCGGAATAAGCCACGCGCCGCTTATCGCCATCTTTAAAATGTTTCCGCAGCCAAGTAGCTAAAGTATCCATCATAGGCCCGGGACGGCGGGTGGAATGTAGCATAGTGGCTGCGTCACCAGTTTTATCGAACCAATAGGGGTAACTGTGGAAATCCACGCCATCTAAATAGCGTTTTTTATCTTTAATTTCAGCTTCGGCCACGACTTTCAGAAATGTTTCCATCCACGAGCGGCCGCTGTATAGGCCGTCGCCTTTAGTGAACCAATCGGCGGTGCTATGCAGCGGTCCATAGACCCTAATGCTGGGATCCACCGCTTTCATAGCTTTGGCAAAAGCTATGTAGCGTCGGGCGTATTGGGTGGCCGACAAAGGACCGCCTTCTTCCCAATCTCCGTCGTTTTCGTTGCCCACTTGCCAATCGCGGATTTTGAAACCCCGCACTTTGTTGGCGTAGCGTACCCAATTCGCCGCTTCAGCTGGTGTACCGGTGGCTACATTGACGCTTATCACTGCCTGTCCCTGGGGCACGGATTGGACCCAGGCCATAAACTTCTCAAAATCCCATTTAATATCGATCCAATCCGCCCGCACTTTACCGCCAATATGGGTGGACATAGCCCAAGTGCGGGTTTGGGCCCCAGGGTCGGGCACATTGCGCGTAACTTGTTCGCCTTGACTCCACAAACGGATTTGCCCCACTTGCAAACCCTGTTTGGGCAAATGTTTTTTCTGCACGCGTACTGCCCAAAACCGCCCGGAAATCGGGGTGAATTTCTTTTGCGTGCGCTCTTGTGTCGCCTTGCCCACAAAAGCATTTTTCCACTTGTTTACATGGTTTTGTTGGGGGCCAGGGTAAACTGCATCTATGCTATCCCACACAGCTAAAGCAAAGCTTTTGGGGCGATACTTTCCCCACACAATTTCCACAGAATCCACAGCGTGTACTGTCCCCAAATCGAGCACAAACCAAGGCAAATCCACATTGTCATCTATGCTTCCCCACCAAAGCGTGGTGTCATTGCCGTCGGTGAGGTGCGAAGCTCTTTTGAAGCCATAGTTATCTTTACTAGTTCCCCTAAAACGGCTTTCCACCAAAAAACCAGGCTTATATTCTTTATGGGTGGTAGCCCAAACACCATTTTCATCAAATTTTCCCTCTCCATTCCAGTGATAATCGTTGGACAAAGAACCATTGGGAAAGCGAAACCAATTAAAGCCCGCATCAATTAAAAATGGTTTAAACTCTGCATAATCGTCTGGTTTGTTCCAAATTGCTAAATCAGCTCCAAAGGCACCATCTAAACTCATTTTAATTCCTGGCTGAGAAGGATCTATGGAGATTTTCAATAATTCTTGAGAGCTTTGCACATTTTCGGGCCCTGTAGATGCTGGACCACCCAAAGGCAAACCCGGCAATCTTTCTGCCCAACTAAACTTTAAACTCAAACAAATAATCAAGAGATATTTTACTTTATTCATGGCTCTAAAATAAATAAAGATTCTTAATAAGTTGTATGACATTTTTTCTCAAAAAAAATTATTAAACCCTATTTTGTTATAAATCATACAGTTAGCTTAAAATAATGCTTTTAAAAAAATAAAGAGACAAACAAAAAGCACCAACTTTGGTCAAATAACGCTCATTTTGCTACTATTTTATGGTATTTAATAGGCAAAGTAGTATAATGATTTTGTCTAATATGTTTAAATCGGAGTCGAAATAATGAATTTTAAGCCCAAGTTTTTGCACAAACTCTTTGTAGCAACACTTTTTTTCTTTTTCTCTTATGGAATCAGCTTTGCCCAAGATACTGGCAACGAAGCACCAACAGTAAGTGGAATTCCATCACAAACTATAGATGAGAAGCAGCAATTTAGTCCTATTAAATTAGATGATTATGTTAACGACCCCGACGACAAAGCAAACACAATAACTTGGACTGTTTCTGGACAAAAAGATTTAGTTATCACCATAAATAATAGGGTTGCCAACATAAGAATCCCCGACAAATACTGGAATGGTTCTGAAACCGTAACCTTTATTGCCAAAGATCCCAAAGGAGCCACCGGGGCAGAGACTATCACTCTCACCGTAAATTCCATTAACGACCCTCCAGTGGTGAAAAAAATCCCCAATCAAACCATCAATGAAGGTTCAGAATTTAAGAAAATCAAGCTAGATGATTATGTGTCTGATCCTGATCATCCAGCAGAGCAAATAAATTGGCTTGTAGATTTGCAACAAATTAGCAAAGAAAAAGCTGATGGCGAATTAAATATCATCATAAACGAAAATAGAATAGCATCTTTAGTACAGCCCGATACCAACTGGTTCGGAGCCTATAAAGCTACTTTCACAGCCACTGATGGTGAAGGTGCCAGCGATAAGACTGAAGCAGTTTTTACCGTTAATCCTGTTAATGACGCACCTATTTTACAAGCAATTCCCAGTCAAGCCATTGACGAAGGCCAAGAGTTTGAAGTGATAAACCTTATGTCCTATGCCTCTGATGTGGATGACGATATAAACACACTTAAATTCACTGTTACAGGAGGTAGAGGTCTCAAAGCTTCTATAGATAAGTTTAATATTTTATCTATAAAGATCCCTGATAAGCATTGGAATGGGCCCGAAGAAACTTTTACCATTACTGTTACTGACCCCCATGGAGCCTCAGCTCGCACCACTGCTAAATTTTTAGTACGCTCGGTAAATGATCCCCCCGAACTTAAAACTATCCCCAATATCACCGTAGATGAAAAAAAGCCCATACCTTCCGTGGACTTGTCTAAGTATGTAACTGATGTGGATCATAGCTTTGAACAGCTAAAATGGACTTTTACCGGACAAAAAGAATTACAGGTCCAAAAAGCTGGCAGAATGTTAAATTTTAAAGTTCCCTATTTGCACTGGAATGGCACTGAAACCATCAAAATATTAGTAGAAGACCCAGAAGACGGCAAAGATGAAGGAGAAGTAACTGTGATGGTAAACTCCATAAACGATAAGCCTGTCATTGGGAATATTCCAGGACAAAATATTGATGAGGGAGAAAAATTCAAGGCTATTAAGTTAGATGATTATGTGAGCGATTTAGACCACAAAAACAACGAATTAAGATGGGAAACCAATCTAGTTAGCAAGAACAAAGTGAACCCTTTCGGTGAACCTTATGTGGAAATTAATGATAAAAGAATTGCAAATATCGTGCAACCCGACACTAACTACAACGGTAACTTTAGCATCACTTTCACTGTGACTGATCCCGAAGGCGCTCAAGACGAAAAGACTGTTAACTTTGCGGTGCGCTCCATTAATGACCCTCCTATACTAAAAAAGATTCCTAATCAAACCATTGATGAAAAGAATGAATTTACTCCTATATATTTAGATGAATATGTAAGTGATGTAGATCACAGCAATGAACAGTTAAGATGGGATGCTAGAGGGCAAAAAGATTTACGCGTTACTATAAGCAAAGATCGCATTCTCACAGTTAAAGCACCTTATGAACACTTCAATACTGCTGGAGAGAAAGTTCTTTTGACCGTAACGGATCCTGAAGGCGGCAAAGACACCACCACAGTTATCTTTAAAATAAACTCTATCAACGATCCTCCTGTGATGAAAGATATTCCCAATCAAAGCATCCAAGAAAAGCAAAAGTTTGTCACTATAAACTTAAACCAATATGTAAGTGATATTGATCATAAAAATGACCAGTTAAAATGGACTTTTAGTGGCAATAAAGATTTAAAAATTGAAGTTAATGATGCTAGAATAGCCACTGTTGTTATTCCTAACAAATATTGGAATGGTAAAGAATACATAACATTCACAGTTACTGACCCAGAAGGTGCCAAAGATGAACGCAATGTTGTTTTCACAGTTGTATCTGTAAACGATCCTCCTGAATTAACCGCTATTCCTACTCAAGTTATAGATGAAAAACAGCAGTTTAAACCTATCAAGTTAGATGATTATGTCAACGATCCTGACCATGCTAAAGATATGCTCACTTGGGCCACTAAAGTAAGCAAGCCTCAAGGAGTAAGAGGTCAAGCTGAGCTAAGTGTGGAAATTGATGCTTCCCGTGTAGCGCGCATTAAAATCCCCAATAAATATTGGAATGGCACTGAAAACATTAGCTTTACTGTAACGGATCCTGACGGCGCTAGCAAAACTGTTAGTACGCGCTTTACCGTAAACTCCATTAACGATTTACCTAAAATCTCTAAAATTGAAAATCAAAAAATTGACGAAGGTCAAAAATTTGTAAATGTCAATTTAGATGAATTTGTGGAAGATCCTGACCATCCCAAAAACAGCCTACGCTGGGTGGTAGAGGGCGGCAAAGAGCTCAAAGCATCCATAAATGCCAATAGAGTCTTAAGCGTAGCTATTCCCCACAAACATTGGTTTGGAGGTCCTGAACTTTTTGTATTAATAGTCACTGACCCCGAAGGTGGTGCTGATACCGCAAAAGTAAGCTATACCGTAAATCCTGTGAATGACCCCCCTGTGCTTACTGAAATTCCTTCACAAAAAATCATGGAAAAAGCGCAGTTTAAAGTTATAGAACTTGATAAATTTGTAACTGATGTGGACAACACCCACGAAGAACTAAAATGGACTTTTGCTGGCAATAAAGATTTGAAACTCAATGTAGATGCTAAAAGAAATTTAAGTATCACAGCGCCAAATAAATATTGGAATGGCGAAGAAACCATCACCTTTACAGTGAGTGACGGAGAGTTCCAAGAGCAATGCACTGCTACTTTTACCATAATATCAGTTAATGATATACCAGAGGTAATTAAGCCTTTGGCCCCACAAATCATTGATGAGAAAAAGCAATTCGCTAAGATCAACTTAAAAGAACATGTTAAAGACATGGATCATAAGTTTGAAGAGCTAAAGTGGACTGTAAGCTCAGTGCCTGCTGGTCCCCCTAAAAGAGGAGCAAAAGGTGAGCTAAAAGTTGACATTGATAGCAAAGGCATAGCTACCATAGTTATCCCTAATAAATACTGGAATGGCTCTGAAGTCATTACTTTTGTGGCCACAGATCCCGATGGTGCTAAAGCCACGCTTAAGGAAACTTATACCGTGCGCTCTATCAACGATTTACCTGTTATTAAGAAAATTGCAGCTCAAAAAATCAACGAAAAAGAAAAGTTTAGCGACATTAATTTAGCTGAATATGTTTCTGATCCAGATCACTCTTTAAAAAGTTTAAAAATTGAATTTAGAGGACAAAAAGATCTAAATTTAACTCTAAATAAAGATTTAGTGTTAAAAATTGCCACCCCAAACATCTATTGGAATGGCACTGAAAAAATAATTATGACAGTAACGGATCCCGAAGGTGGAAAAGCTCAAGATACTTTGAGTTTCACCGCTGTTTCCATTAACGACTTACCTGAAATCACAGGCTTTAAAGGTCAAAAAATCATGGAAAAAGCAAAATTTGCACCCATTAATCTAGATCCTATTGTTAAAGATCCTGATCACCAAAATAAAGAACTTAAATTTACTGTAACTGGCTTGAAAGACTTAAAAGCAACCATAAGCCCTGCTAGAGTTTTAACCATTGCTACTCCTAATAAATACTGGAATGGTAAAGAAACTTTGACTTTAACAGTTACTGATCCTGAAGGTGGAAAAGCAGAAGCTACTGTTGATTTTGAAGTGGTTTCAGTCAACGACTTACCCGAATTGAAAAATATTCCTGGGCAAACCATTGATGAAAAGAAACAATTTAAGGAAATTAAACTTTCTGACTATGCCCACGACCCTGACCACAAATTTGAAGAACTAAAATGGACTGCCACGGTAGCCCCCATGGTGGCTCCTAGACCTGTTAGAAGAGGTCAAAAAGCACCTCCTAAAGAGCCAGACTTAGATGTGGTATTTGAAAAAGGCATGGCGCGCATAGTTATCCCCGACCAATATTGGAATGGGCAGCGCAAAATCACCTTTACAGTTACTGACCCCGAAGGTGGAAAAGCCTCTACTACTAGCAATTTCACCGTGCGTTCCATCAATGACTTACCTGTAATTGACAAAAGTTTAATTAACAAGGTATTTACCATCGATGAAAAAGAGAAGTTTGAGCCCATCAATTTAAGGGAGATGGTTAAAGACCCAGATCATGCTATTAATCAATTAAAATTCACTGCAACTGGTGCCAAAGCGTGTGCTGTAACCATAAGCCCCCAAGGTGTGCTCACCGTGAAACAACCCGATAAATACTGGTTTGGTAAAGAAGAAGTTAATCTTACTGTAACTGACCCCGAAGGTGGCAAGGCAGAAACCAAACTCACCTTTGTAGTCAAACCTGTAAATGATCCCCCGGTAATTACAAAGTTTGCAGCCCAAACCATCAAAGAAAAACAAAAATTCGTAGAAGTGCGCTTAGATGACATTGTTAAAGATCCTGACGATAAGCCTGCGGATATGACTTGGACTGTAACGGGTAATAAGGCTCTACAAGTTGTGATAACCGAACAGCGGGTACTGAAAATCAATATACCTGACAAATATTGGAATGGAGCTGAAACCTTAAAGCTTACTGTGAAAGATAAAGCTGGAGCATCTGCTACTGCGGAAGCAAAATTCACTGTAATTTCCGTAAATGACCCACCGGAAATGAAAACTATCCCCGAGCAACGCATTAAAGAAAAAGAAAGCTTTAAAGTCATTAACTTAGATGATTTTGTTCACGATCCTGACCACAAAAAAGAGGAACTAAAATGGGCTGCCACTGTAGCACCAGTTGCACCTCCCCCTGCCAGACGAGGACGCAAACCTGCCCCCGCTCCAGAAGACATGAAAGTGGAAATAAATGCTGAACGCAAAGCAAAAGTAACTTTACCCAACAAGTATTGGAATGGAGAAAGAAGTATTACTTTCACCGTTACCGACCCCGAAGGCGCAAAAGCTTCGCAAAAAGTATTATTTCATGTAACTTCTATAAATGATGCCCCTGTTTTAGCCAAAATTGAAAACCAAAGAATTGATGAAAAACAAAAGTTCAAAGCCATCAATTTAAGGGAATTAGCCTCAGATCCTGATCATCCAGTGAACCAGCTTAAATTCACTGTAACTGGAACCAAAGAATTAAAGGCCACAGTTTCACCCCAAGGCGTATTAACAGTGGCTCAACCTAACAAATTCTGGTTTGGTAAAGAAGAGTTAACTATCACTGTTACTGACCCTGAAGGTGCTAAAGACAGTAAAAAAGTATGGTTTGTAATAAATCCCATCAATGACCCTCCTCAAATCACTAACATAATTAAGAATGTTACTATTAAAGAAAAAGAACCATTGCCTATTCTAGACTTAAACAAAGCGGCCACTGATGTGGACAACAAAACAGAAGAGCTAAAATGGTCTTATAGTGGTAATAAAAACTTAAAAATAGAGTTCAGCAAAGCTAAAAACGCCTATCGTTTATCCCCCATTGATCCCCAATGGAATGGTACGGAAAAAATCACTTTTACCGTAACTGACCCCGATAGCGCTAGCGACTCTAAAACGGTTTCTTACACTATTTTAAGAGTTAACGACGCTCCTACACTAAAAGCATTGCCTTTGCAAAAAATCAAGGAAAAAGCAGAGTTTAAGCCCATAGATTTACGCAAAATAGCTGCGGATCCCGATAACAAAATCGAAGAACTAATGTTTACCATAGACAATGCCGTGCCTGCTTTTGTAGGTCCTGGCAAACGCAGAACTCCCGCCAGAGCTTCTACGGTAAAAAGAGTTATGAAATACAATATTGACAAAGATGGCGTATTGCATGTTAGCCAACCATACAATCATTGGAATGGCAAAGAAACAGTTAAAGTTACTGTTTGGGATCCAGAAAAAGCTTCGGCTTCCATTGAGGTACAGTTTGAAGTGGAATCTGTAAATGATGCCCCTGAAATCATTAAAGATTTTGCCGATATTACCATTGATCAAGGCAAAACCTTTGCGCCCATCAAGTTAGACCAATATGTAAAAGACTTAGATCATAAAAACCATGAACTAAAATGGACTGTGAGTGGAAATCGACAACTAGATGTAACCATAAACAGCGGTAGAGAAGCTTTGATTAAACCCAAACGCAAAGAGTGGTTTGGTCAAGAAAAGTTAACTTTCACAGTGACTGATCCCGAAAAAGCAAGCGCAACTATGAGTGCTATGTTTGTAGTACGACATGTAAATGCGCCCCCTGTGTTAAAAACTATTCCCAACCAAACCATTGACGCAGATACGCCTTTTAAGCCCATCAAAATGGACGAAATGGCCAGCGACAAGGATCATAGAAATCACGAATTAAAATGGACCGTAACAGGAAATAAAGAGTTAATAGTGGATATTGATCAACTAAAACGCGAAATTCGCATTAGATCGCCCCGCGAACACTGGTATGGCGGACCTGAAACCTTAACCTTTACCGTTACTGACCCTGAAGGTGCCTCAGCCACACGCAAAGCAAACTTTAGAATGCTTCCAGTAAATGACCCACCAGTGGTACTACCTCACCGTTATACTACTAGAGAAGGAGAAGAGCTAAGAGTTTCTGTAGATAACGGTTTGTTAAACAACGCTTGGGATCCAGATGGCGTAAAACCTAATCTTTGCTATGTGGTCAAACCGCCAGTAAATGGAAAAGTTGTACTGAAACTTGATGGCTCATTTGTCTATACTCCCAAACCAGGTTTTTCTGGTATAGATGAATTTACCTTTAGAGCCAGAGATAGAGAAGGTTTGTATTCTAAACCTGAAAAAGCAGAGATATCAGTAACCTTTAGAATGCAGGACTTGCGTAAATCTGATACTCCAAAACCTGCAGCAAAGAAAGGAACAACGAAGAAAAGACCAGCTGGTAGAAAAGCTGCACCACGCACCAAAAAGCGTTAGAATAAACTATGAATAACAAAGGCTACCTTGGGGGGTAGCCTTTTTTTGTTTTTTAAAATTAATAATTAAAGAAGAAGCGCAGCTGTAAAGTATTTTCGTGCTTGAACCTAGGTTCATTTGATACTTTTAAGCCCTCTATACGCCTATCTACTAATTCATACTGGTAACTTAACTCTAAATTTCGAATTAAAGCTAAACGAAAGTCAAAACTAAGCTCTTCTATTTGGAACAAATCGGGATCAAAACGAGGGAAAAACACCTCCCCCACCATATCTATGGTCAAATAATTGCCAATGAAAAAGCGCATAATCAGTTGGTTTTCATTTCCCCAAGTGTAAAGATTTTCCCCTGGGCCAAATTCCGTTTTTTGCTCGTTTAAATGCACTAAAACATTTCGGTTCCATTGCTGTCGCCAAGCCATACCCGATTGAGCAAGTATTTCCACTTTGGTTCCCGAAGCTATGCGCATACTTAAACCCACTCCCTCACCCAATCGTAAAGGATAACCGGGAGGGCGAATTTTAAAAGATTGGTCTTTAGGTATAGTTTTAACAATCTCTCCTGCTAAATCCATGATATTAACGGTACTATCTTTATGCTTAAAATTTTGATCCAATATATGGGACCATGCAGAGACTCTACCATAAGGCCCAATCCAGTCGCGCACTCTGCGCATCCATGAGCTTTGAAATTGAATAGCATCTGCAGTAACAAGCATTTCATGAGTTTTATCTTTTTCAGATAGCCACTGAAAACTATTGCGTAAACGCAATTCACTGTGCCCATAATAGTACATATAATCATAGCGAGCTAACAAACGCAAATCAGAGAGTATAGCCAAATAATTCTTAGTCATTTCGTTTTCTGCAATAGTAACTCCAGCGCTAACATTACCACCTATTCGAGTTCCAAAAGTCCACGGTGACTGGCCATCAATTTTGCGCCCTAATAAACGAACCCCTCCAGAAACTAAACTTCCTGTATTTGGGTCAAAAACAACTTCAACCCTAGTTAATTCGCCAGAATTTAATTGCACTGTGATATAATCCGTAAGCGATCCCTGGGTCTCTCCCATGCGAGAAATTCTATAGATTCCCGCAGGTAAAATCCAAGTATTTATATCTTTAAGGCGTTCCTGAGGTTGTCCCATGCCTTTTCCAAATGATTCCCCATCGCGCAATCGGCTTATCTCATAACTTTCACTTATTAAGTCTCCTTCAGTGGAACGGGTTTCTATGACCATACCACCCCATATTGGGCTAATTACTGAAGTGCGATCTTCATTGACTTTCACAGGTATTTTTGTCCGTAAGCGCTCAGGCCCAGAACCTACCAAAATATGATAATTACCTGGTTCTAAAGAAATTTTTTCACCTACTTGCCCACTTAAAACCTCATCACCTTTCTCATTGAGGATAGTAATTTCAGGTTCTAATTGCACTTCAGTCATACGCGGTACAAAAATCGCTCCCATTCCCATACTTATGAGTTTTGCAGCTTGGTTAACTTGGGTTTCAATGTCGGGAGCGCTCCAAGTCCTAGCTTCATTAGAAGAACATTTTTTATCGGGTTGAGAAGGCGTTATAACTTGAGTTTTTGGCGTTTCAAACTCCCCCACATCTATTCCAGGCAAATCTGGTGGTAAAGCTCCGTGAGTATAGACAAAAGCTAATATCGCCACGCTTAAAACTTTTTTAGGTAAATGCGGCAACATTAGATATCCTCCGGTGGAGGCAGTTCTTCAGGTACAGGCAAAACATCACTTTCTACGCTGTCGCTTTCTTCACTAGGACAAGGCTCAGGCACAGTAAGTGGTGAAATTATTTGTGGCGATGTTTTATCTTGAATATTGGCATTAAAGTTGGACTCCATCAAAGAATCTAAATCTGCAATGGCTTCATCTACAATTTTTTCAAGCAGAGTGCTCAATTCTCGCACCACATAAACCGGCTCTTGCTGAGCTACTTTTTTGCGATAATCCCAAGTGCGCGCCCAAACCACAGATTGACTTTGAGTTTCTTGAAGTTGCATGGAAAGGGCGATGTGGGCATACCAATGAGTTTCTGAGTCATATTCTTCGAGAGCGGTAATTTCCCCCCGCAAAACATAGTCAGACTCTTCGGCTCCAACACTTCT
The DNA here is from genome assembly GCA_012511955.1 of Fibrobacter sp. GTDB lineage: Bacteria > Fibrobacterota > Fibrobacteria > Fibrobacterales > Fibrobacteraceae > JAAZFC01. The sequence goes on from JAAZFC010000042.1 coordinate 16,323, forward strand.
AGTTAACTCTCTGAACAGCTTTACATCACGGATATGCTTATAAATCATATCCGACACTAAATACTCTGGATTAACCGCCCAAAGTTCATAGTTATAAAATCTCAATTCATGGGCAGATTGTCTGTAAACCATTTGATTGCGCCTATATGCTTCAGCAATGGCAAATTCTCTTATACGAACGCTAACTGGCCAAGCCCCTTTAGCTAAGCGTTCAGGAGTAGGCTCTGGAACATAGTCCAACATATAATATTTGGTTACATTAGTTTTGGCGCAAGCACCAAGTAATACTATGATTAAAATCCATTTTATTTTGTTCTTCATTATCTAACTCTACCTTGCTTTTCTTCACTACGCAACAACAACGAAGGTGTTTCACGAATTTGACGACTGAAATCAGCTAAATTATCAGCAGATTCTTTAAGCCTTACCACAGCAAGCCCAAAATCTTCTTGGCTGCGATAAAGCATTAAATCAGCTCTTTTAGCCACAGTTTCTATACCTTTGGCTGCATTGTTAAAGCCTTCTAAAGATGCATCTAAATTTAAATCTTCAATTTTTGTAGTCAAAGTATGCGCACTAGTCTCATAAGCGGCAATAGTTTGCTGTAAGCTACCCACTATGGTATCTAGTTTATCGCTTAAATGCATAGCCTGTAAGTCCTTTTTCAAAATGTTTACACTTTGTTTTGCGCCTAAAGAAGCATCGCTTAAGTTAGTTATGGCAGAGCTAACTTGTGCAAAAATACTATCTACATTATCAAAGTTTTTAAGCATTATTTCGTCGGTTTTTGCCACTAGCGAATTAAAATGCGCCAAGGTATTAGTAAAATTCGCTTGATTGACATCGCCAGTAAGATTCAACAAGTTATTCATTAGAGTTTCCACTTTATATACAATAACTTCAGCTTGACCAGTAATCTGCTTTAATTGAGAAACTCCAGCTTCTACTTCACTACCGGGAGGAAGATTTTCTTCCTTAGGGTCTCCTCCGGTTAATTGGATGTTTTTTAAGCCAGTGATATTTATGCCCCCAGCTAAATTTGCTTTCATGCTGGGTTTAATTGGTGTTCCCGCAGGAACTTCAAAATGTACCACCACCTTTTCTAGACTATGTTCATCTATGCCTATACTTACCACTTGGCCAATATTTACACCACTCCACCGCACTTTTGCACCTACATTCAAGCCATCTACAGCCTCAGAAAACTTGGTGTAATAACTTACTCTACGCTCAGTAAAGCGCTTGCCCACATAGAAAAAAACTATGCCTAAAATCAGCAATGATCCTGCAATAACAAAAACGCCTAAGCGAATGCGCTCTGCTTTTGTTGTCTCCATATTACAATTCCTCTTTAATATCAAAAGATACAGCGTTAGTAGCACTAAATTCATCACTACTAAAACCGCGGAAAAAGTTAGCCACTTCAGCTTCAGAGCTGTTTTTGGCAGCATTTAACGAACCATCAAACAAAACCTTAGCTTGGGAAAGAAATAAAACATCATCGGCAATGGTATCTATGGAATTTAATTCATGGGTAACCACCAACATAGTTATTCCTAATTCAGATCTTAACTTTAATAATAGTTTATCTAATTCATTAGATGTAACTGGATCTAAACCAGCAGAAGGTTCGTCGCAAAATAAAATTTGCGGGTCTAAAATCATAGCACGAGCCAAAGCAGCTCTTTTGCGCATTCCCCCCGAAAGCTCTCCAGGCAAGCGATGCCAAGCGTGCAGCATAGAAACGCTTTCTAACTTTTGCGCCACCATTTCTCGTAAAATGTCTTCTTTAATTTCGGGATGATGCATACGCAAAGGCAAAGCCACATTTTCAGCCACAGTGATAGAACTGAGCAAAGCGCCATTTTGAAATAATACTCCACACTGTTGGCGAACTTCTAGCGGAATGGGATCCACCCCCGCACGCAAATGATGCCCCAACAAATCTAAAGTTCCTCCCCACGCAACTTCTAAGCCTAAAATGTTATTGAGCAAAGTTGATTTACCACAACCTGAAGTGCCTAAAATTATGCGAATAGAACCAGGGGCCAAATCAAAGCTGATATCACTAAGCACTTCAAGAGTTCCGTATCCTGCGCGCATATTGCGCACAGATAAAACAGGAGAATTTGATTTATTTTCCGTCACAACTAAGCCTCAATAAAACACAAAGGAAAACAACGCATCGGTGATAATTATTGCAGATATTGAAAAAACCACACATTGAGTGGTGGCTTTACCCACCGCATCGGCCCCACCACGCACAGAAAACCCCTTATGGCTCGCCACTAAAACTATAATCCACCCAAAAACCAAAGCTTTTACACCGCATTGCCATATAAACTTAAGAGGAACCCCAGTCCGCAACTCGGAAAAGTACAGTGAAGGAGGCAAGCCAGAATAAAAAACCGTAACCGCCAATCCTGCTAAAATACCCGCCAACACAGAAATGTATGTGAGGATAGGCACTGTAATGCTCATGGCTTTGAAGCGGGGGACCACCACAAAAGGTACGGGATGCACTCCCATGGTGCGCAGTGCTTTAACTTCTTCTTGTACCACCATAGACGCTATTTCTGCAGTAATAGCACTGCCCGAGCGCCCCGCCAAGATTATGGAAGTTATAAGGGGGCCTATTTCGGTAAACATAATAACCCCTATCCCCCGAGCCAAAAACACCGAAGCTCCCAAAATTTCTAACTGAATGGCACTTTGTAAGGCTAAAGTTATACCTATCAGAAAGGAAAGAATAAAAACAATAGGTACGGCTTCGCTGCCCAGACGCAACATTTGCTTGGCGGTTCCTCGGGTGGGCAAAGCTGTTTTGTCGAAGCGCCCCAAAGTACTCCAGTAAATGGATTCAGTAAATAAATAAAAGATGCTTTTTAGTTCTGCAAAAAGGTTATAAACAGCAGTTCCTACTTTTTCTACCCATGATACATGAACCTGCTGAGTGGTGGGGATTTCTAAATTAGGCAAAGATTGTAATTGCTTTTGCAAAGAAGGAGCGACATTTATTAACTGAAACTTTCTCCCTAAATTTTGCGCTTGCCGCTGCAAAACTACCAAAGCGGCAAGTTCCTCTGTATCTGCAGTTAATACCCCAGCACAATTCAAAATTACGCCCTGGTATTCCAAAGCAGCCAATACTGAACTTATCGAGGTACTCAGCTTTGTACCCGTAACAAAGTCTATACTTTTTGGCTCCATTTTGTCTTTCATTTTTTAAATAGTATAAATTTTCACGATGTAATACAGCTAATAACTGTTAAAGGTGTTATTCTACTCTACAAATCATATTAAATTTGTAATAAAATAAAGATAACTAAGGTTAATACAATAATGAGTACTTTTTCTAAAATTAAAATTCCCGCCCACGGGCAAGCTATAACCCTTAATGCGAAACACGAATTAATAGTTCCCGACCAACCAATTGTTCCTTTTATCGAAGGAGATGGCACTGGACCCGATATTTGGCGTTCTGCAGTAAAAGTTTTAGATGCTGCGGTGGAAAAAGCCTATCAAGGGAAAAAGAAAATCGCTTGGATGGAAGTTTATGCCGGTGAAAAAGCCAACGAAGTTTATGGCCCCAACACTTGGCTTCCTGCAGAAACCCTAGAAGCTTTTAAAAAGTTTTTGGTGGGGATCAAAGGGCCTTTAACCACTCCTGTAGGTGGTGGAATCACTTCTTTGAATGTAGCCTTGCGTCAACAATTGGACTTATTTGTGTGTTTGCGACCAGTAAAGTATTACAGCGGCACTCCTTCCCCAGTAAAACACCCCGAAAAAGTGGATATGGTGATTTTTAGGGAAAATACTGAAGATATTTATGCGGGTATTGAATGGGCAGGTGGCACCGATGAAGCCCAAAAAGTCTTAGACTTTGTACAAAAGGAATTTCCAGAATTTTTTGCTAAAATCCGTTTTGGCAACCAAGAGAAATCCGAAGAATACTGGGCACAAACCGATCTTAAAGAAGATACAAGCTTAAATGTGGGCTTAGGACTTAAACCAGTAAGTCGCACTGGCACCGCACGATTGGTCCATAGTGCTATCCAATATGCCATTGAAAATCAGCGTAAATCCGTAACTTTTGTGCACAAAGGCAATATTATGAAGTTCACCGAAGGTGCTTTCCGCGATTGGGGCTACCAAGTGGCCAAAGAGCATTTTGGTGCGGTGGAAATTGACGGCGGCCCTTGGTGTGCCATCCCCGAAGGCAAACCAGGTGCAGGCATTGTGATTAAAGATGCCATTGCCGATATTGCTTTGCAACAAGTGCTCACTCGCCCCGAAGAATTTGATGTCATTGCTACGCTAAACTTGAATGGCGACTACATTTCCGATGCGCTAGCGGCGCAAGTGGGAGGAATTGGCATCGCACCTGGGGGGAATATAAACTACACCACAGGACATGCTATTTTTGAAGCCACCCATGGCACTGCTCCCAAATATGCCAACCAAGACAAGGTGAACCCTGGGTCGGTGATTTTATCCGGCGAAATGATGCTGCGCCACTTAGGCTGGAACGAAGCAGCTGATTTAATCAACAAAGGTTTAGGCGGAGCAATTAACGCCAAAGCTGTAACTTATGATTTTGCTCGTCTTATGGACGATGCCACAGAAATTAGCTGTTCAGAATTTGGTCAAAGAATTATCGATAACTTTTAAAAATAGTGGGGTGGCGCTACTAAAGCGCCACTTAATTATCTTTTTAATAGCGTTCGTCCATAGGAACATAACTTCTTTCTAACAAGCCTGTATAAACTTGACGAGGGCGACCTATTTTGAAATTAGGATCGTCGTGCATTTCTTTCCAATGGGCAATCCAGCCGGGCAAACGACCAATGGCAAACATTACGGTAAACATATTCACCGGAATACCAATGGCGCGATACAATATTCCCGAATAGAAGTCCACATTGGGGTACAACTTGCGTTCGATAAAATAATCATCATTGAGCGCTCTTTGTTCCAATTCGTAGGCAATATCTAAGAGAGGATCATTAATATTACGCTCAGCAAACACTTTTGCCACCAAGTTTTTCAGCACTTTGGCCCGGGGATCATAACTTTTATAAATGCGATGTCCAAAGCCAAAAAGCTTAAAAGAATCATTTTTGTCTTTAGCCCTATCCATAACTTGGTCTATGCTCATTCCCGACTCTTGAATTTGCAGTAAAGTTTCAATGGCTGCTTGGTTAGCCCCTCCGTGTAAAGGCCCCCACAAAGCGTTAATTCCCGCACAAACCGAGGCGTACAAATTCGCTTTAGAACTCCCCACCAAACGCACGGTAGAAGTGGAGCAATTCTGCTCGTGATCCGCATGGATTATCAGCAAAGCGTTAAGCACTTTTTCTAAAAGAGGATCTTCGTCATAGGGTTTGGCATGACTGTGAAACATCATATTCAAAAAATTTGAGCAATAGCTTTTTTTGGCATCGGGATATACAAAAGGCTCACCAATGCTCTTTTTATAAGAGAAAGCAGCTATGGTGCGTACTTTAGAAATCAAACGCGCCACCATTAAATCAAAATCTTCGCTATCGCTTTCTTCAGCGTAATATTTGGGATCATAAAGCGCCAAAGCATTGACCATGGAAGATAAGATACCCATAGGATGCGCCATGGGGGGAATCCCCACAAAAAAGTGAAGCATATCTTCGTGCACCAAAGCATTTTGAGTAAGCATACGTCTAAAATTCGCCAACTGCTCGTAGTTTGGCAATTCACCATAAATTAACAAGTAAGCTGTTTCTGGAAAGGTGGCATTTTCGGCCAATTGCTCTATGGGATAACCCCTATAGCGTAAAACACCATTATTTCCATCTATATATGCGATGGAACTGGTGGTAGAACCAGTATTTTGATAACCTACATCTAAAGTTATAAGTCCAGTTTCAGCCCTTAAGCGGCTAATGTCCATGGCAATATCATTTTCTGTGCCAATCATCACTGGTAATTCGTAAGATTTGTTCTTGTATTTTAGTTCAACTTTATCTGACATAATTCTCTCCAATTTAGAGCAATTTAGCATTTTACTCATATTTTAATGATAAAAGCTTAAATTACTCCGCTAAAAGCCTGCTTTTTGGGAACCAGCTGCACGAAAAAGACGGTCATTGATTGCAAGTCCTAGACTTTCTTCGGGGAGAGCCACCGCCACAATTCTTTTTACTGGCAAAGCATCTAATTTACGCATATAGGCATATAAATTCACCGCCGCTTGGGATAAATCTCCCGTAGGAGAAAGCTCTTTGCACACATAAAAATCTTTTAAGCCCGACTCTTTTTGCAACAACAGCAAAGCGCTTTCCTGACGCCAAGTTCTATCCTGGGGCAAAGCTTGAATGCTAGGATAAAAAAGCATGGCTTTTTGGGGTGCATAATGGGATGCTGTGGTGCCGGGGGCAGGCAGCGGTTTAGAAACTCTCGTGGAATTTTCCGCTGCCTCGGTGGGAGCTTCCAGCTGATTTTCAGCGGTGGAGGCGGTGGAGGCGCCGGCTTCGGCAATGCTGTTTTCGGCGGTGGAGGCGGTGGAGGCGCCGGCTTCGGCTACGGGAACTCCCACTTGAATTTCCCCAATGATGTCTTGAATTGCTTCAAGGGGAATTCCCCCCGGCCGCAACAATACCACGCTTTCGTCCCAGAAAGCGACGATGGTGGATTCAACACCCACACTACACGCTCCACCATCGATCACCCCATCGATGCGGCCATGCAACTGTTGCCACACTGCCTCAGCGGAGGTGGGGCTGATTTTCCCAAATAAATTGGCGCTGGGCGCGGCTAAAGGGAAACCGCTTTCGGCAATTATGCGACGCGCTAAATCATGGTCGGGGCAACGCACCGCCACTGTGGGTAATCCGGCGCTAATCAAGTCAGAAATGCTCTTTTTTTTGGGTAAAACCACAGATAATGGCCCCGGCCAAAATTTATCCATCAATTTTTGGGCCTTGGCCGGAACAAATTCCGCCACTAATTCCACCTGTTCGGCATGGGATAAATGCACAATTAGGGGATCGAAAAAAGGACGCTTTTTGGCGGCAAAAATCTCAGCTATGGCATTGGGCATATCTGCCCGAGCAGCCAAACCATACACCGTTTCAGTGGGAATAGCCACCACTCCCCCACCGCGTAAAATTTCTATACCACGAGGGAGAGAAATAATGCCGTGGGGAGAATCATTCATTAGCCTTTAACCTTTTGCACCGCCGCATGGAGGTTAGCAAATAGTTGCTCAATTTTAGTATGGGCTACTGCAGAAAATGCTAAACGCACTAAACCAGAAAGCACTATAACTCCAGTGCTGAAATCCTTGATCAGCACTTGACGCACAGTTTCGGGGTCAGCACCGTTTAAGCGCACGCACATAAAATAACCCGAATTAAAGGGCATGGGTGTAAAACTTTCGGCGTATTCGGGATGGGCAGCTAAAACTTCAATAATTTTGTCAAAACGACGGCGTAATATGGCAAATTTCTGAGCTTTTTGTTCAGCGTAATTTTCTTTTTCATAACCTTTAAGCAAAGTGGCTTGGGAAATACTCGAAGCGTTAGAAATAGTCCCCCGCACCACTCCTGCAGCCTTATTTTCTAAAGCTTTTAACTGCACTTCCGTGGCGTTTTTAAAAGCAAAAGTGATAAAACCCACTCTAAAACCCCACACATAATCTTCTTTGGTGGGGCCGTCTAATTTGACCGCTAAAATATTTTCGTGCAAATCTGCTAAAGGGGCAAAAAGCGATTCCTTTATTACTTCGTCATTGTAAGCTAAGCCAAAATAAGCGTCATCTAACAAAACTACCACCTGATTGCCTGCATCGGCGGATTTTTTAAGCACTGCTATAATTTCGTCAGCTTCTTTTTGAGTGATGGTATAACCCGTGGGATTGTTGGGGAAATTAAGTAATAGCACTTTTTTGCCCACAGGCCCTGCTAAAGCTTGGGCCAAGGCATTGACATTATAACTATCACCGTCATAAGTGTTGTAAAACTTTAGTTTAGCACCATAAGCTTCGGTAAATACAAGCTCGTAGTTATCCCAGAATAGATCGGGCAAAATCACTTGATCTTCGGGATCTAAAAATAAGTATCCTGCCACGGACAAACCGTGGGTTAAGGCCGAAGTAACCACGGGCTGACTAAAGCTTTTCTCTGCTAAACTGGGGTTTTTTTCCACCATTAATTTTCGCCACATAGTGCGCAATTTAGGAGAGCCAAAACTAGGCATATACAAAAAGCTTTCCGAGGGCAAATTGATGGTTTCTTCCATACACTCCAAAGAAAGCGGAGAGCCATCCTCTTCGATAGCAGTGCCAATGGTGGCATTTATAGTGGTAGATTTAGCTTCAGCACTTTGACCTAAAATTCCCTTAGAAGGAAAATAAGCAGTTTTTCCTCGTTGAGAAAGCATATTGTAAATAAGGCAACCATCTGCAGACAATTCTGCGTTAAGTGCAAGGGCTAAAGCATTAGTTTGGGGCATAAATTCTCCTATAATATGAGCGCAATAATCAAAAAAAAAACTGGTTATGTCAATTTAAAAACTAAAATTTCATCACAATTATGGTAATATCATCTACAGGTTCCGCATCTTGACGAAAATCTGCCAATTCTTTGAGTAAATGCAGGCGCAATTCATCGGCTCCCATGGAAGCGTGATTTTCTACAAATATTTGTAATTTTTCTAAATCGTACATTTCCCCAGCGGCATTGCGCTCTTCTATAACTCCATCGGTATATAATAACACCACATCACCTTCTTGTACAGGCAGCTCACGCTCGCGCAAAATCTCGCTTACATCGTCAGTCATTCCCAAAGCTATGCCACCGCTACGCAGAGTAAAAAGCTTTTGCTGAGACTTGCTGTAATGCAAAATATGTTCGTGTCCACATGCGGTGTAACGCAACTTTTTATGCTGGTAATCCCACTCAAAAAGCAACATGGTAATAAACATACTCGACTTAATTTTACGAGAAATCTCTTTATTAGTATCTACTAACAACTCATAAGTGTTAGGATAAAAAGGATATTTGCTTTCTAAAATAGTTTGCAAAATAGTCATTAGCATCCCTGCAGGCACTCCCTTACCCGAAACATCGCCAATGGCAATGCCTAAACGACCATCATCCCTTTGGAAAAAGTCGAAGTAATCCCCCCCTATTTCTTTGGCGGGGGTCATGGAGCCAGCTAGTTCTATACCCTCAACTTCAGGGATTTTGTGAGGCAATAAATCCGCCTGAATTTTTTGCCCCAAGTTCAGTTCACTGGTAACTCTTTCCTGTTCTATACGCTGGGAAAGCATTCGCGATGAATTAATCATCATAGTGGCATAATGAGCAAAAGTGTGAGATAAATAAAAGTCACTTTCACTGATATAACGCTCATAAAGCTTGTTTTGGAGTACTAAAACTCCCAACAGGTCATTCTCTAAAACTAAGGGTGAAAGCACTAAACTTTGAATATTGTGCTGCCTGTCTCCCAAAGTAATAATGCGTTCATCTAAACTGGCGTAGGGTATATAAATGGGCTTTTTACCGTGCCCGCATTGCCAAATCAGGTTGTTTTCTTCGGTAATCACTTGAGTTTTAATCATTTTATGTAATTGCTCTATGCGTAAAAATGGCGCTTGAGTTCCCACCACCATGGGCTGAAAAGGCCCGTAAAGCGCCGTAGCACGGAAATGATTTTGATCTTCATGCCATATATAAATGGCCGATGACTTGATTTCGAGCACTTGACACATGTTTTGTAAAAACTTTTGCGCTGTTTCTTGAAAGTTCGTAACCGCTTGCATAACTTCAGTGAGATTTTCACTCATGGTGCTCGCCAATTCTTTCTCATCCATATTTTGCTGACGATCAGCTTTGATAGCTCCCATGGCATCGAAAAAAGTACGCATCCATGACCATGCAATAACAGTTAAAGGGAGCACCCTAAAAAAGGGCAAAGGAAACACCGCTGCTAAAAACACCAGCAAAATGCTCAGCCTATCGCGACCGCGGGGGCGAATAGCCCAACGCCCATAGGAAGTTTGAAAGCGCCACCAAAGAATAAGCACCAAAACTTGAGAGGGAAAACGATTAAATGTGGGAGGAAAATTTTTAATATAAAGTAACTGCACCACAAAGTTAATTACAACACAAATAGCAATACTCTTTAAAAAAGCGATACTGTGTTGTTTGTATTTACCTTTTTCGGTAATTTCTGCTTCTAAAACTGCCCAAACCAAGCCTCCAAAAATTATAGGATCTATAAGGCGTATCCAAAAGTTCCAATGGGGATGTTTAAAAACCCAAGCACTTAAAACCACTTGCCACATAAAAAACAGAACTGGCGGCCATAGATTATAATGATAGGAACGCCGCACACCAATATCGGGAAAGGAACGCAAAAATAGCACTACTAGCAAAGGAATTACAGCTAATACAGGAAGAGTATTTAAGATAAAGGTCGCTAACACATTATTTACCCAATAAACTAACATAAATAATATAGTTATATGCGAGACTTTTGCTGAGGATAAGAATTATATATTCAATATCCGGGATGATTATCCCATAATCGCACCTGTAAACGATCGGAATAACGCAACCCATGCTCCACACACCACTGGGCTACTTGGGGGGCCACTTGGGCAATTTCAGCGTTATTTTTAGCCTGAGGCATAAGATAAACTTGATCTCTAGGGAGCTTTAAAACTTCAATATGAGCTAAAACTTCTTCTAAGTCGGTTAAACTTTCCACCACATATTTGTAAAACACTTGTCCAGATCGCCATTTGGTCCACTGCCACAGAGCAGTGCAATCTTCAATAATTTTGCGATGCTGGGAACACCAAGGCTCTTCCGTGGGGATAGAATTAGACAATTTGGGTGAAATCACCACCAAATCAGCGGGTAAATCTCTGAAAATCGTCCCCGCTGTTTCTATATGAATTTTGTAGCCTTTTTGACGCAAAGTCTCACACAACGCAAAAATATTTTCATTGAGCAAAGGTTCACCACCAGTTAAAACTACAGTATTTACAGCGTATTCGCTTAATTTATCCAAAATTTTCGCCTTTGATAACATTTTCCCTTCCACTCGATGGGAAGCTTGGGGGGTATCGCAAAAAACGCAACGCAAATTGCAGCCCGACAGGCGTATAAAAGCACAGGGCAACCCCATGGCTGGACCTTCACCTTGAATGGAAACGAATATTTCATTTATCAAATACATTTGCATAATCTACTAAAGACTTAGTACCATTCATCGGCTTTGACTTGTTTTTCTGATGAAATTAACAATATTGTCTATATGCGTACAATTAATATTGTCATTTTTACTCTTTTAGCTTTTTATCAAGTTTGGGCTTGTCCTTTTCACGATCCTGAGCTGCCCACTTGGAACCCCCTGGGCGAAGATATTTTTGTCTTATCTACTTTTTTAGAAAAGAAAAATGGTGAATTTTACCCTGGGGTGAGTTGGCCCACCAATGAAAAAGAAGGCTGGCCTGTGCAAACTCCTGAGGCTGGAGAAGTAATAGAATTGCGAGAGAGTCCCTATGATTACGGCAAGGCTCTAGTGCTTCAAGGAGTATCGGGGCATCAATGGGTTTTTGCCCATTTAAGCAGCTTTAGCCCAGCTTTAGATTCAGCTTTTGAAGCCAAAAAACACCTCAAAAAAAGCAATGAATTAAAGTGGCAACCCCCTCAAACAACCTGGACAAAATTCAATGAATACGATACTATAGGTTACAGCGGACAAACCGGAACTTCAGAACCCAATTTGCTTTTAGAAATGCGCGGTGCCAGGGGAAAAACCATCTTAAACCCTTGTTTTTACGGCATAGCCTGTGATGATAGTGTGTATATCAAGTTAGTGGGGGCAGCGGTGTGGGATGCAGCTAACCCCAAAAGCAATTTGAGTTTAACCTCGGAAGCTGCATTAAAAAAAGGTTGCCTCGAAGTTGACCCTAGTTTTATAGAACCTCGCTTAGCATTGAAATTCTTGGATTATACCCACAAATCATCTACTAAACCCACGGGAATCTATGAATTGAACATGCAGGTTGGCGATAAAATGGTATTTGCCAAAGAATATCAACAGCTAGGCATAAGCCAAAAAGATGTAATTTTTGAAGAAATATTATGGGCGGAAAATCAAAAAAGTCCAGGAGAATGGCATGTGATGGCCCCGGGAACTCGTCCCAACCCCAGCACCGAAGGTTCAGCGCGAACTTTGTCACAATTTATGCGCAATGTGGTGCGTTACAACGACCGCCGAGCTAAAAGCCATCCGGTAAAATTAAATGTCATGGACTATCGCTACAATGAATCGTATTTTGCTTTGGTACCCCGGGAAAAATGCTCTCCCACTTACAATCACAGCCTTTACCATCACCAAGACTCCCTGCTTTTCACCTTTTTGTCGCGCCCTTGGCTCAACTTAAAAGTTTGCGTGCAAAGCGACGCCAAGGTGAGCATTTTAGACGAAAACAAACATATTCTCAGCAATGAGATTTGCCAAGAATTTCCCCACGAAGCCATCCAGCTTTCCGCAATTTTGCAGAAATTCCCCCAGGGGCGCACTTTAACTGTCAGCGCCAACCAAAATTCCCGCGCTATTGCAGTGCGCCCAGTAAGGCTTTCGCCCAATCAAAAGATTTCTTGGTTCCAAGACGGCGTGCAACTGGAATTTACCCATCATCGCCCGCTTTTTCCCACAGCTTTGGCCTGGGAACTGCAAAACGACAAAAAAGGCCAAGCCTTGCGCGTGCATCCCAAAGGATTTTACACCACAGGGAAGGTTAAAACTTGTATGCGCCCCGACGATTCCCAAGCCCAGCTTTATCGCTTAAATGCCGACACGCAAAAATGGGAATGGCTGGCGACGCAAAATAGCAGCACCATAAATGGGCAAAAATATCTTTGCGCCACCACCAGCGAACTCCAGGATTTAAGCTTTAGAATAGATAAAACGCCTCCCAAACTGGGCACTCCCCAAAACACAATAATTTCAGAAAAAGGCAAAGATATTCCCGCTTGGCGCATTCCCCTTCACGAAAACGGTGCGGGCATCGCCAGTGGCAACGATTTACAAGCCTGGCAGGGTGAAACTTGGGTTCCCTTACGCTACCAAGCCCACAGCAGCGAAATTATCATAAAAAAACGCCATCTCAAAAAAGGCGTGCCTCTGCGCGTGGAAATGCGCGATGCCGTGGGCAATAAAAGCACAGCCAATCTGAAGCTATAAGTGTTGTCTTGGGACAACACTTGTGCATAAAATTAGGCCATTTCTACCCCGAAGTGGCTTATTTTTATGATATAAAGAGGAAGTTGTATGAAAAAACTATGCTTAATAATGATTTTTAGCTTAAACTTTGCACTTTGGGCCCAAGAAAGGCAAAAAATAGATTTTGTGGTGGGAATAGATGGAGATTTTAAAGCCGCTCAGGAAGTAGCTGCCCAAAAAGCTCCCCAGCAAAACCGCTTTGTGATATTTTTCCCCACCGGCGAATACCCCATTGGCACTCTCACCGGCGATGCCAACCAAAAAACCACTTTTAGCACTTCTAATGTATCGTTTATTGGGCAGGAAACCCAAAACACCAGCATCACCAACCGCTCCAGCGACGAAGGCATTGGAATCACCGCCACTTTGTGCTTTAATAAAGCCGACAATATTTACATGCAAGATATAACCGTGCACAACAAAGCCAACTACGGCAATCCCAGTTCTTACACCGAAACCGGCCGCCATGTAGCCGTTCAAGAACAAGGAAAGAAGTTTATCTATAAAAATGTGCGTTTACTTAGCACCCAAGACACTTATTACACCAAAGGCACCAAAACTTATTGGGAAAACGGTGAAATCCACGGAACCACTGACTTTATTTGCGGTGGAGGCGATGTGTTTTTCAATGAATGTAAAATTTACACCCTTAAAAGAAGCGCTATTACTGCCGCTTCTAGCACCAACAATGAATGGGGTTATGTATTTAAAAACTGTACCATTGACGGCAATAGCAATGCTGAAGGTTACACCCTGGGACGCTCATGGAACGATGCCAAAACCGTGTTTATAGGCACTACTTTAAAGCTTTTACCCACCGCCGAAGGTTGGGGAAACCCCATGAATTCTGTGCCCCAAGTTTTTGCGGAATTTGAAACAAAAAACAGCTCAGGTCAACTTTTAGATTTAAGCTCCCGCCGCAAAACTTATAGCAAAAATGATATTACTGTTAATATAAATCCAGTATTAAGTGCTAATCAGGCTGCCCAATACACCATTGAAAATGTCTTAGGTGGTGATGACAACTGGCGACCCCAAGATTTAAGTGCGCAAATAGCTGCTCCCTTAGTGCAACAAAAAGACGCTAAACTTATATGGAACGATCAAAGCAAAGTTCGCTATTGGGCAATTTTTAAGAAGGGAAAATATTTAGATAACACCATTGCCCCAGAATACGCCCTAAATCAGGCCCAAGATGGCGAAATTTACACCGTGCGTGCCGCCAACCAGATGGGAGGCTTAGGTCCAGCTTCTGTGCCCTTGAGTTTTGTGAGTGGTCCCCAGGATTATTATAGCTATCAATGCGAATATGGGGAAATGCACGAAAGTATTTTTGAAGATAAAAACCCAGGTTTTAATGGTTCGGGATATGTCAATTTTAACCCCGTTTTAGGATCCAGCGTAAGCGTCCCCATTTATTTAGAAAAGGGCGGCAACTACCTGTTAAATTTACGCTATGCCAACGGCAGTGATTACACTCGTTATTTAAGTGTGGAAGTGGATGGACAAACACAAAAAGATTCCTGGGAATTCCCCCCCACGGGAGCGTGGAATCAATGGATGGAAGATCAAATAGAAGTGGAGGTACCCGCTGGATCTAGCACAGTAAAATTTACCACCATCGACGCAAATGACGGGCCTAATTTGGATCAGTTTGAGTTTCAAGAAAAACCCACTCAAGAAAAACCCACTCATTTAAAATACCGCAAAAACCATGCAGAAGAGTATTTTAATGGGCAAAATCACTGGTCAAATAAAGCTTTAAAACTCTATGATTTACAGGGAAAAAGGATAAGTCCTTAAGACCTGCTTTACCCAATTGAAAATCTTTGTATTATTGCACCTCAACGAGGTGCTTTTTGCTTAATAAACCCCTAATTTTCGCCATTATTGCCATGGCTCTGTTGATGAATACCATCGATGCAACCATAGTAGCCACTGCTTTGCACACCTTGCAAATAGACCTGCAAACCACCGTGAGCTGGGCGGGCTGGACCATGACCATATATTCCTTGGGTTTTGTGTTAATGCTCCCCTTAAGCGCTAAATTGAGCACCCGTTTTGGGCATAAACGCATATTTTTGCTTTCGGTGGGGACTTTTAGCCTAGCTTCGCTACTTTGCGCTCTGTCCCCCAATGTGGAGATTTTAATAGCCACCCGAGCCTTGCAAGCCATCGGCGGAGCGGGTATTACCCCGGCCGCCACGGGGATAATTGTGAATCATTTTGGCACAGCGCGGGATAAATATTTGGGGTTAATTGGCAGCACTTTTTCCATAGGAACCATGATTGGTCCTGTTTTTGGCAGTATAATTGTGAGCTATTTTAGCTGGCAGTGGATTTTTTTAATCAACTTACCTGTGGGCTTAGTGGCGGTTTTATTGGGTTTAAAGCTTATTCCTGCCGATAAAAAAGAACTGCTTAGCCACGAAGCACTGGATTTTAAAGGTTTAATTTATTTGGCCATGGGAATTTTAACCTTGATGTACGGTGCCACCTATTTGGGCGAACACGGTTTACAAGGGCGTATTTATGTGATAGTTCCTCTGGTTGCTTTGAGTATTTTAGCATTTAGCGTTTTTGCATGGCATATCAAAAGGAGCCCTCACCCATTTATACACCCACGGCTTATAGTTGGCCCTGGCTTTGCTCCGGTAAATTTATTGAATATCATAAATGCCGGAATGGTGATGGGAGCTATGTCTTTGGTACCGTTTTACGCTGTAAATCGCTATGGAATCACTGAATTGCGGGCAGGAACTATCTTGGTGGCCCAAGGAATTTCCGCCATATTTATGTCTATTTTAGCCAGCTTATACATTAGGCGCACCGGCTACCGCAAACCTTTGTACGCAGGGGCATTGGCGCTGATTTTTGCCCTTATTATGTTGGCCATTAGCCCAAAAATGGGCATTCCCCCAGTGTGGTGGCTGGCCGGTGGGGTTTTTATTGTGGGATGGGCTGCAGGTACCATGAGCCCCGCCGCTCGCAATGCAGGCATACAACTCGCCCCCCAAGAATCAGCCAATATCGCCGCCATTCGCTCCTTGGGCTTGCAGTTTGGGCATATTTTGACCGTATCTATTAGCACCGCCCTAATTACCGCATTTAGTCCAGCTTATGCCATCCAAGCTTTGGTCTATGCCGGCCTAGCAGTCTTGGTTTTAAGTACGCTATTAATCATTCCCAAAATACCAGAAAATCACGGGCATTGGTAAAGGTTGTTGGCACCAAAACCCTTAAGTGTGATGCATATCACACTTATACTTTTTTATTTACTTTATATGTCAACTCAAACTAAAATAAACTAGTATTTATAAATATCATATTTATTAGAGTTATTATGAAAAGAACATTCTTATTAACAATTCTTTTAGCCAGTTTTTTATTTGCAGAACCCATGCAACTGCTCTTTGATACCCAACTAGCAGAAAATAACAGAATATATATTGCCGTATTAGGCAACACTAATATCACTGTAGATTGGGGCGATGGAAAGTCTAACACCTATACCAAAGATGGTTATCATAGTCACACTTATACTTCCCCTGGAAAATACACTGTATCTATCACTGGAAGTCTGGAAAACTTTGGCAGACCTTCTCAAAAATTACCCGCATTGGTAGAGGTAATTTCTTTTGGCGATCTTGGTCTTAAGGGGTTAAACAACGCATTTGAAGGGGCCGACAATCTCACCAAAGTCCCCAATCAAATTCCTTCTTCGGTTACTAGTGTTGAAAAAATGTTTTACAATGCTATACAATTCAATGGCGATATCAGCAACTGGGATATGAGCAATGTAAAGAATATGTGCTGTATGTTTGCTAATTCTTTGGTATTTAATCAAAATATTGGCAACTGGAAGGTGAACAATGTTACAGATATGAGCTATATGTTTTTTGGAGCGCGAGCTTTTAACCAAAATATTGGCAACTGGGATGTGAGCAATGTTACAGATATGAGCTATATGTTTTATGGCACCCATGCATTTGATCAACCCATTGGCAACTGGAATGTGAGCAAAGTTACAGATATGAGCTATATGTTTTATGGCACCCGTGCATTTGATCAACCCATTGGCAACTGGAATGTAGCTAAAGTTACCGATATGAGCTATATGTTTGCGGGAGCACAAGTTTTTAATCAACCCATTGGCAGCTGGAATGTTTTAAATGTGGAAAAAATGGGCTATATGTTTTATCAAAACCCTATTTTTAATCAAGATATTAACGGTTGGAATGTGAGTGGGGTAACCAGTATGGGTAGCATGTTTAGAGAAACCAAAGAATTTAACCAAGATTTAAACGACTGGGATCTCTATAGCTTAACTTACGCATGGAATATGTTTTATGAAGCAGAAAAATTTAATGTAAGATTGGCAATTGGCGCTTCCCGAACCTAACTAGCCTAGATGGAATGTTTGACCGTACTCAGGCTTTTAATCAAGACATCAACGATTGGGATGTTAGCAAAATTACTTCTTTTTACTATACATTTGCCTACGCCTTGGCTTTTGATCAACCTTTGGATAAATGGGATGTGAGCCAAGGGGAAAACTTTGGGTATATGTTTTCTGGTTGTCAATTCAATCAAAATATTAACAACTGGGATGTAAGCAATGCCACCTCCATGCGTTATATGTTTGCTGGGGACTCTGCTTTTAATCAACCCTTAGATAAATGGAAGGTGAGTAAGGTAACTGACATGGAATCAATATTTAGCAGAGCCCGAGCATTTAATCAAGATATTAGCAGTTGGGATCTGCGTAGCGCTGTTAGTTTGCAGTCTATGTTTAACGATGCCAGCGCTTTTAACCAAGATATTGGCAACTGGAATACAAGTAGTGTGGAAAATATGGGTTATATGTTTTCGGGGGCTACGGTGTTCAACCAAGATATTAGCAGCTGGGATATGAGCAATGTTAGCTCCACACGAGAAATGTTTGCTTGGACCCATGAGTTTAACCAAGATATTAGCAGCTGGGATATGAGCAATGTAAACTATACAATCGACATGTTTAACGGTGCTAAGGCCTTTAATCAAATGGGAAGTAGGCAATGTGGTCAATATGTGGGGCATGTTTGCTAATACCGCCGTATTCAATCAAGATATCAGTGGCTGGGATGTGAGTCAAGTTAAGGATATGAATCGCATGTTTAGGAACTCTCAAGCTTTTGACCAAAATATTGGTGGCTGGGATGTGGGCAATGTTACTAATATGCGAGAAATGTTTTATGGCGCTCAGGCTTTTAATCAAAATGTCGATAACTGGGATGTGAGCAATGTTAGCACTATGAGTAACATGTTTGCTAATACCGCCGTCTTTAATCAAGATATTAGTGGCTGGGATGTGAGCAATGTTACTACTATGAGCCGCATGTTTATGAACTCTCAAGCTTTTGATCAAGATTTAAGTGCTTGGGATATTAGCAAAGTTAAATATATGGATTCCATATTCATCGATATGACTCTTTCCACCGCCAATTACGATAGCATTTTATGCAATTGGAGCCAACTAGAGTTGCAAAGGAATGTAAAATTCGATGGTGGCAATAGTAAATACTCTCCAGGTCTTCCCGCTGCTTCTCGGGCGTTGCTAGAGAATGTTTACAACTGGCAAATTACCGATGGTGGCTCTCTCGAGATTGACAATGCGCCTCTGATTCTGGTTTTTGATACAGAATTGTCTCCCGGCAACACCATTAGCCTAGCTTTAAATGATTATGTTGACGCCATTGTGGATTGGGGAGATGGAAATATAGACACAGTAAAAACCCCGGGGATCATAGAGTATGATTATGCACAACCAGGCCAATACACGGTTTCCATCGCTGGGACTGTAATAACTTTTGGCGATGAAGATCAAACTACTCCCAACATAGAAAAACTAGTAGAAGTAAAATCTTTTGGCGATGTGGGACTATTTATTTTAAGCCGGGCTTTTAACGATGCCATTAATCTCCGCAAAGTTCCCGACACTTTGCCTGCCTCCATAAAACGCCTAGATTACGCTTTTACAGGGGCTACTTCTTTTGACCAAGACCTAAGTTCTTGGGATATTAGCAATGTGGTTTTCATGGATGATATGTTTGCAGGAACCGCTCTTTCCACCCCCAACTACAACCGAATTTTGGAACAGTGGAGTGCACTGCCCGTGCAAAATGGGGTAGAATTTAGCGTCGGAACCACCATGTATTCGCCAGGGACGCCCGCCACCGCGCGCCAAAAGCTTGAGTACGACTTTGGCTGGGATATCACCGATGGCGGCATCAGCGATTTACCCGCCATTACTGCCGCCACGGTAGTGGAACTCACGGCCAGCGCGGCCAGCCTAAGCGCGGAACTAACCCATAATGGGGGCAGCGCAGTCACCGACCGCGGCTTAGTCTGGGCTACCACGCCTCAACCAATCTTGGGGCAAGATAGCGTGATAGCGGCGGGCTCCGAACTCGGGGAATTTAGCGCCTCTATCACCAACTTAAGCTGTGCGCAACCCTATTATGTGCGCAGTTATGCCACCAATGACGCGGGCACCGCCTATGGTACCGAAATCAGCTTTGTTCTTCCCTGTGAACTCACCATTGCCGGTAATTTTATCGCCTCAGATAAATCTTATGATGGCAATTCCAATGCCACCATTAAAACCAATAATTTAGAGTTACAAGGAGCCGTAAGCAGCCACCAGGTTGAGTTAAGCGATGTGGTGCTAGAATTTGCCCAAAGCAAAGCGGGCAAAGACCTTAAAATCAGCATTAAATCTGCGAAACTAAGCGGTGCCGACAAAGGAAACTACACCCTATCAATGACAGGAGCGCCCACGGCCAAAGCAAATATTTCCGCCAAGGAAATCACCATTGCCGGTAGCTTTAGCGCCAAAGATAAAGCTTACGATGGCAAAAGTACCGCCACCATCAATAGCAACAAATTAAAACTCGAGGGTGTAATAA
>JAAZFC010000043.1 GCA_012511955.1 Fibrobacter sp.
ACCATAGCTTTGGATCAAGACAGTTTATTATGGGGCTGGGGAAGTAATGCTAACGGAAACTTAGGTGAAGTAGGTAACCCTGAAACAGAATATTATTTTTTAAAACCCACCCTTATTGATGGGGAGCGGAAGTGGATTAAGGTCTGGGCCGGTGATGAAACTTCATATATGCAAGCTGTTGATGGAGCTATTTGGGGCATGGGGGCTAATCATCGAGCTTTGTATCGCAGTCTCTGGGATCCAGTGCTAGAGCCGTTATTTCTTTTTCAAAATCCACCTTTAGAAATGTCGGTGGCTAGCGACCATTATTATGCTATAGATTCTGATAGCCTTCTCAGAGGGTGGGGATATGATAGAGGAAACATAATAATACCACAAAAATTATCCTTCGATAAAAGAAGCGAGAGGAATGATATTGGCTATAGGGTGGAAGGCGATGAATGGCAATGGCAAACGGTGGGTATTAGCGAAGCAACTTCGGCGGCTCTGCGCACCGATGGGGTTATTTACTGGTGGCGCACCACCACTCATCCTTTAGAATATCCTAACAGGTACGCTGTCGGTACACGGGCTTTTGGGCTAGAGGTGGTGTTTGACACCCTGCCCCCAGCGCAAAACCCCAAGGATTCAGCGGATCCCACGGGCATAAGCGCTGCTAAACCCACCTTGGTGGCGCATATTGACTCCCGCACCGGCATTTTATATGCTTCCACTAGCGCCCCCGCCCGCATATTTTCCATTAACGGTAAAATGATTTCCACCGTCCAATTGCACCAAGGTCAAGCCCAACTGCCTCCCTTGCCCCGCGGTTTATACATCATACGCTTGGCTAATGGGCAGAGCCTAAAGTGGAGGAGGGAATAGGGTTAATGGTGCGGAGCGCAGAGCTTCCGACCTCTTTACAAACTAGCTGATGCGAGTTTGTGAAAATCATCCAAGAAGCACCCGGAGTTGTATCGAGGGTTAGACACCGAGATAAATAAAATGGTTTCGTGCAAAACTGTATCGACTGTATCGATGAAAAGCAAAGCTTTCCGAAAGCTAACACCTAGCCACTAAAACCTAAAATCTACACGACGCTAGCTGCAACTTACAACTTACAACTCTCCGATAAGCTTGTCGCATCCCTAACTTACAACTTTCAAAGAATCTGGTTGCATCACCCTACTCCCCCCCCTCGAAAATCTGGTTGCACGCCCCTACATCAGACCGGGGATATTCATACCTTTGGTCAGGCTACCCATGGATTCTTGGGTGGCATCGTCTTTTTTGTCCACCACGGCGTTAAAAGCAGCCATCAATAAATCTTCTAAGGCTTCTACATCTTCGGGATCCACCACATCTTGGTCTAGGTTGATGGCGGTAACTTTACCAGTACCATCTATGGTTATTTTGACGGCTCCACCTCCAGCTTCAGCCTCAAAGCTGGTGCTTTGCAATTCTTCTTGAGCTTTTGCCATTTTGCTTTGCATTTTCTGCATTTCTTTTAACATTTTTTGCATATTCATAATAACCTCTTAATTTTGAGAATGATTGTTTTTTAACTTACTTGTAATGTGTTGCAAGTCAAAAGCTTGGCTAAGCTGTTGCAAAATTGCTTCTTCTTTTAAATCTTTTTCCCAATATAAGTTAGGCTTAGGCTGGGAAAAACTAGGTTTTGGAGCATTTAACTCCGCTAGTTCTTCGGGGGTGGGATCTAAAAGTTCGTAACGCAATAAAATATCACCACCCAAAATATTTTGCAAAAACTCCGTTAAAGTGTTCTTGTAATTAGGGGATTTGGTGATTTGCTCATATTGAAAGTTTTGACTGTGCTTAAAAATTATTTTTAATTCAAAGGGCGAAGCTTGGTAATCCCCCCTTTGTAGAGTTGTTTCCTCTAAATAAGCGCCAACTAAAGGCTCGCTGTTATAAAAATCTTGCACCACTCTTTTCCATTGGCTAACTATCTCAAAGCGAGGAATTTGAGGGCTAGGAACGCTTACATCGTCAAAATCGATGCTAAAATCATCTGCTTCTGGAGGAGCCTCCATATATGGATCAGAATTTGGGTCCAAAGTGGGAGCTGAATCAGGAACTGGCGCTAAATCTGGCTCTGGTGTAGAACTTAGCTCTGGTGCAGAAAATTGCTCTGGTGTTAAATTTGCTTCTGGCCTTAAAGTTGGTTCTGAGGCTAAGTCTGGTTTTGGCTCTGGGGTAGTAACTTCAGCAGGAACTAGGGCTTCGTTATATTTTTTTTTATTTTCTGCAGAACTTGTTGCAGATTGTACCGTGGTCAAAATTTTGCGTAAATCGCTGACTCTATCTAGCCACGCCATGCGCGCCAAGGCCGTTTCTAAACTTAAACGCGGGTTGGTGCTATAGCGCATTTGCTGCAAAGTGTCGTTGGCGATTTTACCATAGCGCAACAAATCGCCGTGGGTGGCCTGGGGAACAGCTTCACGATAGCGCTGAAAAAGGTCTTCTGAAACCTCTAAGGCTTGGTGGTCTAAACCGCTGACTTTGGCGAATAAAACATTGCGCAAAAACTGCGCAAATCCTTGTAAAAACACCGATAAATCTAAACCGCTTGCCGTGGCCTGGGCTATAACTCCATAGACCTTATCTAATTGATGTTCCCAAAGAGCTTCTATCAAATCAAAGTATAAATCTTCGGGGGGAATACCCAAAATATTGCGCACCGCATCTTCATCGATGTTTTGTCCGCTAAAAGCATAAATCTGGTCGAAATAGGTGAGGGCATCGCGCATGGAGCCATCAGCTTTTTGGGCAATTAAGTCTAAAGCAGTGAGGCTAGCGGTAATTTCTTCTTGTTCGCAAATATAAGCCAAGCGATCGCTGATGCTTTTGTTGTTTAAACGCTTAAAATCAAAGCGTTGCACCCGCGACAAAATAGTTTGGGGAACTTTTCCAACTTCGGTGGTGGCAAAAATAAAAATCACATGGTCCGGGGGTTCTTCTAAGGTTTTAAGCAGGGCATTAAAAGCCGATTTCGAGAGCATGTGAACTTCATCTATCACAAAAACCTTGTATTTGCCTATCATGGGGGTATATTTTACTTGCTCAATAATATCCCGCATATCATCTACGCTGGTATGGCTGGCAGCATCTATTTCTATGACATCCATGGGGTTGCCCGTGGCTATATCTTTACACGAGGTGCAAGTTCCGCAAGGGCTTAAAGGATCGCCCCCCGAACAGTTGAGGGAGCGTGCTAAAATTCGCGCCGAAGTGGTTTTACCCACGCCACGAGTGCCTGTAAACAAAAATGCGTGATGCAAACGACCACCTTCGATGGCGTTTTTAAAAGTGCTAGCAATGTGTTCTTGCCCCACTAAATCCGCAAAACTCATAGGACGCCATTTACGCGCCATAGCCATATAAACCATAAACAGAAAGATAAGAAATTTATTTTATATAGCCGTATAAAATGCTATATTAATCTTATGTTTGAAATTTCTCAATCATCATGGAGCGATCTGTCGCTCACTGAAAGCTACGATTTGTTGCGGCATAGGCCTTATTTAGTGCGTATGGATGCCGAACCCGTGTTGCATTACAACGCTCCTTTGGGTATTTGGCAAGGTGCGCCAGTGCATTACAATCTCGCCTGGGGTTTAGTGCGTTATAGTTGGAAAGCCACGGTAACCAGTGCTGAAAATCATAGCTTTAGAGCCACTTTAATTGCAGCGGAAGACAGTCCTTTAGTGGAATTTACTGCCCATCATTCTTTGCAAAGCGAAGAAAGTGGCACCATAATTCGCGAATCGCTCAATGGAGCCTTCAAAGACTCGTCTTTAAGCGAAGTTTGGGCCAAAGCCCAGGTGGTACACGCTTTTTCTGCCCGACAGTCTGCCAGTCAAAGGGCGGCCGACAAAACCACGGGTAAAATCTCCACCTTAGATTCGGGCTCCCAAAGCGCATAAATGGCATATCCCAGCATTGCCATAGATTTTTCCCAGGTTCCTTCGCCCTGTTATGTCTTAGAAATGGCGCGTTTACGCCAAAATTTAGAGATTTTAGATCGCGTGCAAAAAGAAGCAGGGGTTAAAATAATATGCGCTCTTAAAGGCTTTTCCTTTTGGAGTTCTTTTCCCCTAGTGCGCCAATATTTGCCAGGTTGCACCGCTAGTTCCTTAAACGAAGCGCGCTTAGCTTCCGAAGAATTTGGCGGCGAGGTGCATGTTTATGCCCCAGCTTACGCCGACGACGAAATCCACGAAGTTCTGTTTTTGGCCGACCATATTAGTTTTAATTCCATATCCCAATTGCAACGCTTTCGTTCCGCCATAGCCACTCGTCGCGAAAAGAGCGATTTAGGGCCGCTTTCTGTGGGTTTACGGGTAAATCCCGAATATTCTGAGGTCAGCACCGATCTTTACAATCCCTGCGCACCTTTTTCTCGTTTGGGAGTGGTGCGCTCCGAATTTGATCCCCAAGTGATGCCCCAGCTCGATGGTTTGCACTTCCACGCCTTGTGCGAACAGAATGTCAACGCCTTGGAAGGAGTGCTCGCCAATTTTGAAAAGCTTTTCGGCGAATTTATTCCCCAACTTAAGTGGGTAAATTTCGGCGGTGGGCATCATATTACTCGTTCCGATTACGATGTGGAACGCCTAATCCAAGTGTTGCGAGATTTTCAGCAACGCTATCCAGGGGTGCAAGTGATTTTAGAGCCTGGCGAAGCTGTGGGATGGCAAACCGGGGAACTGGTGGCCACGGTGCTAGATTTGGTGCGCAATAAAAAGGAAATCGCCATTCTCGATATATCCATTAGCGCCCATTTGCCGGATTGCTTAGAAATGCCCTACAGACCCGAAGTTATAGGCGCTGCCTTGCCCGGGGAAAAACCCCATAATTATACCTTAGCCGGGGGCACTTGCTTAGCTGGCGATGTTTTGGGGGATTTTAGCTTTGATAAGCCTTTGACCGTGGGAGATAAGATCGTTTTTCTCGATATGATCCACTATACCATGGTGAAAACGACATTTTTCAATGGAGTTAAACATCCCAGTATTGCAATATGGCACGAAAATCAGAGTTTAGAAGTGGTGCGAAGCTTTACTTATGAGCAATTTAAGGATAAATTGAGCTGAAAATCGTCCATTTATCGTAAAGCACCGCCGTTGAGCAATATTTTAACAAAGAATTAGTAAATTTGTGCCATGACTGGTGCAGAATTGTATAAAAAGTTAGCAAATACTCCTTTGCAAATGGCCATGGCGCCTTATACGCCAGAGCTTTGCGAGGAAATGGCAGTTAAAATTACCCGCATAAATCAGCTTAAAAAAGAGCAAAATGCGGTGTTATTAGCTCATTATTATGTGCCCCGAGAAATTGTTTTAGGCCCTGCGGACTTTGTGGGTGACTCCTATAAACTCAGTGACGATGCGTCTAAAACCGAGGCCGATACCATCGTTTTTGCCGCAGTGCGTTTTATGGCAGAGACTGCCAAAATTCTTAACCCCAATAAGCGGGTTTTGGTGCCTGGCACGGATCCCTCATGTAGTTTAGCGGATTCTATTACCGCCAAAGATGTGCGTGAACTTAAATCCCAATACCCAGAGCATACTTTTGTCTGTTACATAAACACCACCGCCGAAGTTAAAGCGCTGTGCGATGTTTGTGTTACAAGTACCAATGTGGTGGATATTTTTGAGCGCATTCCCAACGATAAAATCGTGTTTTTACCCGATGCTTTAATGGGGAAAAATGTTATTAATGCTCTAAAAGCCAAAGGTATCGAAAAAGAAGTAGTGCTTTACGAAGAAGGGGCTTGTCATGTACACGAGCGTTTTGACTACGAATTTATTGATCTTTTCAAGAAAAGTTTGCCCGGCACTCAAGTTTTAAGTCACCCCGAATGTACACCCGAAGTGGTGGCGCAATCCGATTTTGTGGGATCCACTTCTCAGATTATCAATCAAGTGAAAAGCTACGACGAGGCGCAAAATTTGTTGGTGCTCACCGAGTGTGGTTTAGTTACTGGTTTGGTAAATGATTTTCCCCAACATCGTTTTGTAGGGGCTTGCCAGATGTGTCAATATATGAAATCCAATAGCTTAGATGGAATCTTGCGGGTTCTTGAAAACCCCACTCCCGCCGACGAAGTTATTTTGGATCCCCAAGTAATGCAAGATGCCCGGCGTTGCATAGACGCTATGTTCAAATACGCTAGACAGGGCAAATAATGCGCCGTATAGCTTGGCTTTTGCTACTGGTTTCTTTTTCCTTTGGGCAAAGACCTTTAGTACGGTATTTCGTGCAAGCCAATGGTGGTTTTAGCGCTCCTTGGGGGGATTTTGATGGGCGTAAACAGCTGAATTCAGTGCCTGACAGCATTATTATAGCTGAAACTGTGAATTTGCATAAAATTTCTCCTTATCCCATGGTAGAATTGCGTTTAGGGGCAAACATTGATGCCAGTGCAGTGGCTATTTCATTGTTTTTGGGTAGTGCAAGCACAAAATACAATGGTGCAGAGCAAGAAGATAAAAGTTCCTTGCAAGGGCTAAACTTTTTATATCAATATAACTGGAGCTTTAGCCCAGTGGAACCCATGTTTGGAGTGGGCTACGGTTTTACTCGTTTAGGAGTACCTCAGGCTGCTAAATGGGAGGATGAAGGTGAAAGCCTGCGCGACAAGGTCTTATTTTCTGGAGCGGGTCCTATTATTACCGGAGGATTAAATTTCCCTGTAAATAAGCATATTCATTTGGGATTTGATAATAGAATATCACTGTTTTGGGCTTCCCCTTTAACCACCACGGCTAATGATTACAGCAAGTTAGATCGAGATTTGTGGCAATGGTCTTTTAATTCATCTTTAGCGGTAAAAATCATCTTTTGAGGCATTATGGGCTATAAATCTTTGCATGCCGCAGTTTTGGACTTGGAACGCCACGGTCAACTTATGCGGGTGCAAGAACCCTTAGATCCATACTTAGAAATCCCCGCTATTCAACGGCGTTTATACCAAATTGGTGCCCCAGCGGTGCTTTTTGAAAACCCCAAAGGCACACAATTTCCAGTTTTGGCCAATCTTTACGGCAATTTGGAGCGCACTCGCTGGCTTTTTCGCAAAAATTTGCCCATGGTGGAATGGCTTATGAAGGTAGGGGGCGATCCCCTAGAAGTTTTTCACACTCTCAAAAAATGGCCTCGGATACCAGGCTTTTTATGGTCGGCTTTGCCTAAACGCGTGTTTTCTGGACCAGTTTTTGCCCATGAAACGCAAATTTCTAAGCTGCCCTTGATCCATTCTTGGCCTGAAGATGGCGGTGCTTTTATCACTTTGCCCCAAGTTTTATCCATGGATGTTAATCGCCCTTCCATAATGAGCTCAAATTTGGGTATGTATCGCATTCAAATGAATGGCAATGATTTTGAGTTGGACAAAGAATGTGGCATGCACTATCAAATTCATCGGGGCATAGGTATTCACCACCACGCCGCTATACAAAAAGGGGAAAATCTTAAGGTCAGTATTTTTGTGGGAGGACCTCCTAGCCATAGCATTGCCGCTATTATGCCCATGCCCGAAGGCTTGCCCGAACTGGCTTTTGCTGGTATGATCGGAAGGCGCGGTTTCAGATATGCCATGCACCAAGGGTGGGTGGTCTCCACCGAAGCGGATTTCTGCATTTTAGGGGAAATTGCCCCAGATTTAAAGCCCGAAGGGCCTTTTGGGGATCATTTTGGCTATTATTCCCTAAAACACGACTTTCCTTACATAAAAATACACAAGATTTTGCACCGCAAAAATGCAATATGGCCTTTTACCGTGGTGGGACGGCCTCCCCAAGAAGACACCAGTTTTGGCGATTTTATCCATGAAATAACCGGAGCCATGGTGCCTGCTTCGGTACCCGGGGTCAAAGAAATCAATGCGGTGGATGCCGCTGGGGTGCATTCTTTGTTGCTGGCCATTGGCTCGGAGCGCTATGTGCCTTACGAACTGCGCAGGCCCATGGAAATCTTGACCCAAGCCAATGCTTTGCTGGGTTTCAACCAGGTTTCTTTGGCAAAGTACCTGTTTATCACCGCCCAGGAAGATAATCCCCAGCTTAAAACCCGCAATATTGTGGAATATTTTAGCCATGTTCTGGAAAGAGTTAATTTCCAACGGGATTTGCATTTTCAAACCCAAACCACCATCGACACCTTGGATTATTCTGGAGATGGTCTCAATAGGGGATCTAAGTTGGTGGTGGCCGTTGCGGGACCAGCTATCAGAAGCTTGGGTAAGAGCCGCGATGAATTTAAAGATATTCCCTTAGACGATGGTTTTAGCAATCCCCAGATGATTATGCCAGGGATGTTAGCCATACAAGGGCCACCCTGGGAATCCAGCGCTAGCGCTGCCGCAGAGCTGCAACAATTAGCAGAGATTTTGGCCCATTGGGAACAGCGGGATAAATGGCCCTGGATAACTATTTGCGATGATAGTGATTTCTGCGCTCAAAGCGTGGACAATTGGTTGTGGGCTAGTTTTATAAAATCGAACCCCGCCGCCGATGTGTGGGGGGTGAAGGCCAGCACTTATCAAAAGCACTGGGGTTGCGAGGGACCATTATTGGTGGATGCACGCACTAAAAGCCACCACGCGCCGCCTTTGTTAGAAGATCCCAAAATCGCTGCAAAAGTAGATGAAATGTTTGCTTCCAAGGGAATTTTCGGTCATTTATCGGAATAAATTGGAGTTAATCCTAATTTCTTTATAGATTAACCATGACCTCTATTAAAACAACAAAAAGTTAACTAAATTACTGAACAATATGAAACTATCAACTAAATGTCGTTACGGCGCACGAGCCATGGTAGAAATAGCCCGCAATCATCTGAGTGATGTTTTTACCAAACGCAAAGATATCACAGAAAAGCACGGAATTCCAGCAAGCTATTTAGAAAACATACTGTTAGATTTGCGCAATGCGGGCTTGTTATACACTGTTCGTGGCCCACGGGGTGGTTTCAAATTAACAAAATCTCCAGATGAAATAATGATCTACGATGTGCTTTTCGCCTTGTGCGGAAATGATTTACTCAATGTAAATTGCGTAGAAAATCAAGATATTTGTGAGCGCAGTGATACATGTATTATGCGTAAAGTCTGGAAAAAAATGCAAATAGCCCAAGATAAAGTTTTAAAAGAAATTTCTTTACAAACTCTTATCGAAGAATAAAGTATTTAAAGTTTAACTATAACTCTAAAAATACATTGCGGTTTTCTTCGGCAAAGTTGAGTAAACCTTGCACACTTTGAGCGTCTTCGGGATAGACCGCTGTGCCCACATTAAAAGTTACTGAAATATCGTCTTTTTGATATAATACAGTTAATTCAGCAAATTCATTTTTGATCACTACTGCTCTCTGTTGGGTAATATTGCGAGGAGCTTTGGGCATTACTATGCAGAATTTATCTTCTAAGCGACAGGGAATATCTTCAGAGCGTATAAAATCGGGGACTCTTTGCCCAAATTCCCACATTAAGTGGTCAATTCCCTTTTGCCCATGCTTTTCTATGACTTCGGGGGGGATTATTGGGGTAATTAATATGATGCCTATGGATGTCTTATAACGCGATGCTTCGGCAAACTCTCTTACCAAAGTTTCTTCTAAGTAGCGACGGTTAAATAGTCCAGTTAAGGTATCGCGAATATGATGGTTTTCGATGGATTTAGAAAGACTATGATTGTGTATAAATAAAGACAGCATAGATGCTATGGAGAGCATTTTATTTTCTAAATCATCGTATTCTTCTTGAAAAGGGCTATAATCTTCTTCTAAAATTTTTGCAGCAGTGAGCAAACCTAAAAATTTATCTTCTATAATAATAGGAGCACAAGCCAGCAAAGCATTTTCTTCGGTATGATGGTGCTTACAGTCATTTAAATCTGTGATGCTTATATGAAACTTTCCCCGCGAAATAGCTGTGCATTCGTTGAAAAGTATGGTATTACCACCGGTTACATTTTCTCCTATTTGCAATTGTAAACCCATGGACTGAGAATTTTGACGAATATATAGGGCTAAGTTGGTGTCCGGGAACAATCTTTGCAAAGAAGGTAAAATCTTTTCTAGGGTTTCTTTGATTGGTTCTTCTTTAGATATGGCGCGCATAATATTGTACCATGCCCACCTTTCAGATTCGCTAATAACAGGGTTATAATAAGATTTCCATAGGGAACTATACATATCTTCGTTAGAAAGTAAGCCTCTTACAAATTTTTTATAGCGGATGTGTAGCCAAACCACTAATACTACAGTAGGTCCTACTACGCAGGAAGCCTTAACCAATGTCTTAAAATCGGGGTGTAGGTTTTGGTTAAAGGTGTTGTATAAATAAAGAAAAAATGCACTGGCAAAAAACCAGAGAATTAGTGATAATAGCGGAAATCTATATGTTTTTTGTGTTGTCATAGCTAATAAAATATTATTTATTTAATTATTAGTATAAATATGCTAAAATTTGAGCAATTATATATATTTAATTATGATTAATTGCTTAAAAATGAGATTTTATGAGAATTTTATACTTAATGCGCCATGGTGAGGCTGAATTAGATGTGCCTGTGGGAACCCGTGACTTCGATAGACCTTTAACGGAGCATGGACGAGAACTTATAGTAAAACAAGCTGAAACGCTTATTGCTAATGATATTGCTTTTGATGGTTTGATTGCTAGTGCGGCTGCACGGGCATGGCAAACCGCTGAAATAATTGCTGAAAAATTAGAGATGCAGGCCAATCGCTGTATAAGTTGGCCAATTTTGTATTCTGCTAAAATTCAAGAAGTTATTGCGGTAAACATTCCCCGCTCTTGGAGCAGCACTATTTTAATAGGACACAATCCTGTTTTATCCCAAGTGGCTGCAAAGTTATGTTCTGAATTTAATGAAGATTTAGATGAGGGACAAATTATAGGAATCTCTTTTCCGAGTAGTCAGTGGCTTTGGCCCCATGCAGGGACCTTAATTCATAATTTTAAATCCAAATAATATGTCAAAAAAATCCTTATGGTATCCCTATGCGCAAATGCAAGGGATGAAAGTGGAAAATGTTGTAACTGGTGCAGAAGGGGTAAAGCTACATTTTAGCGACGGAACTAGTGTAATAGATGCGGTTTCTAGTTGGTGGTGCGTAATTCACGGCTACAATCACCCCGAATTGAATAATGCTTTGCAGAATCAAGCGGAGCAGTTTTCTCATGTTATGCTGGGCGGTTTAACCCATGCACCGGCGCAAAAATTAGCGCAAAAATTGGTGGAAATCACTCCAGAAGGCCTAAATCATGTGTTTTTTGCCGATAGTGGTTCCGTGGGCATGGAAGTCGCTACCAAAATGGCGGTGCAATATTGGCACAACAAAGGCGTGGCTGGCAAACAGCGTTTTATCGCTTTGTACCGCGGTTATCACGGCGATACCACTGGCGTTATGTCCTTGGGCGACCCCGAAGAAGGTATGCACAGTCTGTTTAAAGGATTTTTGCGGGAACAAATTTTTGTGAATCCTCCCACCACTTGGGACGGTCTTAGTGACCCAGTTACAGATGAGGTCGCCAAGCTAGATTTGGAGAGAGCTATTAGGGACTTAGAAGAAGCGTTGCAAAAGCACGGACACGAGGTGGCGGCCATGGTTTGCGAACCGCTTTTGCAGGGCGCCGGGGGAATGAAGTTGTACCCTCCCGAATATTTGCGTGCGGCGCGAAAGTTGTGCGATAAGTACCAAGTTTTGCTAATTATAGATGAAGTGGCCACGGGTTTTGGACGCACGGGTACATTTTCCGCTGTGGATAGGGTGGGAATTAGCCCAGATATTGCGGTTTACGCCAAGGGGTTGACGGCGGGGTATTTAGGTTTGAGCGCCACCATGGCCAGCACCGAGGTTTTTGAAGCTTTTTTAGGAGAAGATAGCGATCGTGCCTTTATGCACGGACCTACTTTTATGGGCAATGCTTTGGCTTGCAGTGTGGCATTAAAGGGCATAGAAATTTTTGCAAGAGATGATTATTTGACCAAAATATCCACCATCGAAAGCATTTTACGCAGGGAATTGCAAGGTTTTAAACATGAACAAGTGGAAGAAGTGCGAGTTTTGGGGGCCATGGCGGCTATCCAAGTAAAAGATCCCAAGATTTTTGCCGGCATGCAAGAATTTGCAGCTCAAAATGGAGTTTGGCTACGGCCTTTTGTAGATGTGGTCTATACCATGCCACCATATATTATTAGCGAAAAAGATTTGGTGAAAATTTGTGATACCATGAAGGCTTGGTTTAAATAATTTTAATCTTCGCTGTTGAGATGTTGGGGGTCAGATTCCATATCTTTAAGCTCAATTTCTAAAGCTAAGTTGCCAATGGCTACTTCGTAAAGCAAAATGATTAAGCTAGTGAGCATGGTGATTAAGCTAATGGCAAAAACGATTTCTCCCCCTTTTTGATAGCCAAAGAACAGGCAAAACATCGAGATCGTGCAAAGGGCAAAAGAAATCACTCCAAAAAGCTGCATCTGGCGAATTAATCTTAGCCTTTTGCGCAAATTGATGATTTGTGGCCCCACATCAGATGTTTTATTTTCTTTCCACAAAGAATATAATTGCCTAATTAGCTGGGCCAAGGCAAGAAAACGGTTGGTATAGGACAAAAATAACAGCGAAATAGCTGGAAACAGTAGGGCAGGGGTAGTTAAGTCCATAATTAGTCCCAAATAATTGAGGGTGGAGGATCTTTGAGATCTTTGTTTTCTTTGGCCGCTTGAAACTTGCGTTCTAGCAGTTCTTTGCGATTTTTCTGTTTTTCCATGGCGGCAGCCATTTTGGCATCGAGTTCTTGGCTACGGTTTTTTTGTCGTTCCATAAACTCCGCAATACTTTCTTTCTCTTTTTTGGGCTTTTCATGGCTAAAAACTTCGCCACTAAGCGCATCAACTACTATAACAGTTTGGCAACAGGGGCAACTGACATTTAAGGTTTTAACTTTTTTATCTTCCATGCTATATAAAGTAGTAATTAGTAAATTTGTAGTATGAAGTTTTTGTTGTTGCTACTAATTTTGTTAGGAAGTTGTGCTGATAAGCCCACAAGTCCTAAAAATAAAGATCCCTTAGAACCCGATATGCTGACTATAAAAGATAAGGGTAAAATCGTTCCTTTGGGATACCCCGATCATGACCGCCTGTGGGTGCATTTAGATTACGATTTTGAAATTGGTGTTTATGAACTTAGCCGTAAAGATTATTTTGCTTTGATGGAGCCACAGTTAGAGGTGGAAGACCCCAATTTGCCCATCACAGAAGTTTCTTGGTACGAGGCACTGCTCTATTGTAATGCTTTAAGTAGGCGTTTGCATTTAGATACGGTTTATGCTTATCAAAGTTTAAAACTCGATGAGAATAACCAAGTTTTAGGCATTGACGGATTAGTGGTTAATTGGCAGGTAGATGGATATAGATTGCCCACGGAAGCGGAATGGATTGTGGCGACTAAGATGGAGCTGGGAACCGAACAAGCTTGGTACAATGCTAACAGTAATTCCCAGTTGCAGCCGGTGGGTACCAAAGCCAAGAAGCACGGTTTGTACGATATGGCTGGCAACGCCATGGAGTGGACTCAAGACTGGTGGATGCCTTTGCATGGCGATACCATAAATAACTACGCAGGGGGATTAAGCGCAAGCGAAGAAGGGGGCGTGGTGGTGAAAGGAGGGTCATACACCCATGATGAATCTTTTTTAAGCGTGTGGAGGCGCACGGACACCTACAGCACTACGCCTGAAAATAGGCGACCCTATTTGGGGTTTCGGGTGGTTAAAGGAGCAGTTAATGCTGTGGCATACACTAATAACGATGGTAAAATCACTAATTCTTACAGTCATATTTTAGCGAGCAAAGAGACTTTGTTTGGATTTACCGGCATGAGTCAAGCAAAGTTAAGTTTTGTCAACCAAGAACAGCAGTTGATTTTAGTTGACTGGACTGCAATGCCTACAGAACGGAGCGCGTTGGCTACCTCCGCTCCGCCACATAGTCCCAGTATATCCCCAAATGGACGCTGGTTGGTGTATTCCACTCGGGGCGAAGGTCAAAATAGCAGTGGGCAAAGCATAATTATAGATTTGCGCAACGGTCAGGAAGTTCATAGTTGGGAAGGAGTGTTGGCGCGCTGGTGGGTGCAAGCAGCAGACACTTTTTTGGTTTATGCTAGTTCTCCTATAAATAATGAAAATGAGGCGTGGAATTCCACTTATACTGCCAGCCGTTCATTCAAACAAGGCCAATTAGGTGATGAAAACATTATAACTGCTGAGGGAGCTTTTCACGGAGGAATTTCCGCTGATGGTCAGCTACTAGTTAGTGGTGCCAATAAGTTGGTTGCTGCCAGAAAACCGGATTTTGTCCGCCAAGAATGGTTCCCTTACCAAGTGTGTAATGTGAGTTTATCGCCAGGGGATGAAAGTCAAGTGGCTTTTTTAGATTTTGGCAGTAGCGAAGACAAAATTGTAGGGCGTGCTTATGGGATTCACGAATATTTATTTGTGGCTGATAGTACCGGAAAAATCGTCTTTAATTTTGCGGCAGCTAAGCCCTATTTGGGTTTTACAAACCCAGAGTGGACCAATGTGCATCCTTTTTTGGTGAGCAATTTATTTGATAAAACAGATTATAGTCCCTTAATTTCTCTTTATAACATGGTGGACTCAACTAGCCTTAAGTTGGTGCAAACCGAGCACAGTCGCGACCCTTATATGTGGATTGGTGGCTACCCTTGGTCAAAAATTACTTTAAGCGATAGTGCGGCCAATTATAATTATCCCCCTTTGAGTGGGGAACAAGAAATATTTGGTGCCAAAATTCGTCAGTTGTGGCTTATGGATCGCACTGAAGTTAAGCTTGCAGCAGTGGGAGACTCGCGTATAATGTACGGCTTTGATCCCCTAGCGTTAAATTTTTCTGGCTATAATTTTGCCATTAGCAACACCGGGCCGTGGGTGCATTTCCGCATAGCCAAGGAATACCTGTTGCGTCACTTGCCTAATTTGCGCTATTTGTTATTTGGTATATCTTTGAGCAATTTTGGTGTGCCCGACATCACTTGGGATGAGCGTATAGCCCACGACCAGGGATGGCAATACGATGCCAATCACCATTACTGGGATGGAGGGCTAAGTGAAGAGTTTATTCAAGCGGCTAAAGTTCGCATTAATGAGAAACCCTATCAACATTTATGGAAGAACAAAGGGGCTTCTAGCCATGTTACTAATTCCTGGTCCTATGGCAAACCACCTTGGCCTGAACCCTGGCCACTACCCTTGGATTTTCAGCCTCATTTAGATTCGCTGCAACACTTGCTTCAGATGGCTACGGAACACGGTGTACAAGTAATAGGAGTGATTATGCCCCAAAGCCCGCGCTATTTAGACAGTGATTTTTATGGCCCCGAGGGACTTAGTGACAGTGCTGCCACTATTTTAATTAGTGCTTTGCGCCAAATGGAAGTGGACAACTCCAATTTTCATTTTTGGGATGAAAATAACTATGGAGATCACTCTTATTTGGATAAACACGCTTACGATGACTTTCATCTAAGTGGAGCTGGAGCAAAATACTTTAGTGAACGCTTGCAAAGCTATTTGGCAGATCTTGATTGAGCCTAACTGGGCTTAACTGAATAGCTGAATTAAGCACCAAAAAATAAATAAGCGATAAATATAGCGGCTATTACCCCAATTAAATCCGCCGCTAAGCCGCAGATAATGGCGTGGCGAGTTTTGCGAATACTCACTGAGCCAAAATACACCGCTACAATATAAAAAGTGGTGTCGGCAGCTCCCTGAAATATGCAAGATAAGCGCCCCACAAAGGAATCCGCACCATAGGTGGTCATGGCATCCACCATCATTCCCCTGGCCCCACTACCGCTGAGAGGCTTCATAAATGCCGTGGGCAAAGCAGGTACGAAATCTGTAGGCAAACCCACTGCGCTAATGGCAGCACCCACCCCGTGCAAAATTAAATCCATGGCTCCTGCAGCTCTAAATACCGCGATTCCCACCAAAATTCCTATTAAATAGGGCATAATAGTTACCGCAGTGCCAAAACCTTCCTTGGCGCCTTCTATAAACGACTCCCAAGCGTTGATTTTTTTGAAAGAAGCTAAAACTAAGAAGCCCACAATTAATCCAAAAATCATTAAACCTGACACTAAGCCCGAAATTTGCTCCATTTTTTCTTGGCTCAAGCGGGCAAAATAAAACAGCGTACCCATAACAGCGGTGGTCAATCCTAACAACCAAGCCAAAGTTACGGGATGGCGGAGCTGAATTTTCTGGAAAAAAGAAGTTACTATCAATCCTCCCAAAGTGGAAAAGAAAGTGGCTAACAATATGGGTAAAAATATATCGGCGGGGTTGGCGGCGCCTAGTTTAGCGCGATAAACCATAATAGAAACGGGAATCAAGGTCAAACCCGAAGCGTTTAATACCAAAAAGAGTATCATAGCATCGGAGGCGGTGTCTTTTTTAGGATTAAGGCTTTGCAGCTCTTTCATGGCTTTGAGGCCCATGGGGGTGGCGGCATTGTCCAAACCCAGCATATTGGCGGCGATATTCATCAACATAGCGCCCTGGGCGGGGTGGCCTTCGGGTACATCGGGGAACAAGCGTTTAAAAAGTGGATTTACCAAGCGAGCCAGCATATTTACCGCTCCCGAATTTTCCCCAATTTTCAAAATTCCCAACCAAAGGCTGAGTATTCCGGTTAAACCCAGGGCAATTTCAAAACCGGTTTTAGACATATCAAAGGCCGCTTGCACCAGTTCGTTGAAAATGCCCGCATTGCCCATAAATAACCATTGGATTATTGCGGATGCAAAGGCGATAACAAAAAAGCTAACCCAAATTATGTTTAAAACCATTATCTGCCACCCATGACCTTGCCCGCCCAACTCAAAAAGATCAGAAAATACAAAGCGTCGATGATAATTAAACGGAAATTATGCCGTGTCCATAAAGCTAGAGGAACCAATGCGCCCACAATCAGCAATCCTGCAAGGCCAGCGCCAATTTTAAGCCCTAAATCAGCCCCATGGCTGTGGCTAAGGGCGCTCAATGCGGTGAATAGCACAAAATTACTGGCAAAAGTGAATATCAAAGTGAAAATGCTATAAATTGGTGAGCCTGTAAATAAATTAATATCGTTTTGGTGCTTGCGGCGCCATCTTCCCACCGGATGGTGAGGGTAGTGCAAAAGCCCCAAGGCTACCAGAGAAAAAAGCGTCCAAAACCATACCTGTCCCCAGTGAATATTTTCCCATAAATAGGTGGGAACTTTGTCCATGGCAAAGTTTATGGCGAATTTTTGAATGGTAGGATTTTTTAGCATTTTTTAAAAATTAATAATTGACAAGTTTAAAATAGCAAAACTGGGCAAAAATTATGTTTCGCTGAGTATTTTTGCCAAAATAGCGGCGTATCTTTGGGCTAAAAGTTCCGAAGCCAGTCGGGGAAGCTCCAAAGTTACGCAGTCTATGTGGTTTTCTTGGCACCAAGTTCCCAGAGAGCCCGGGGTGGGATAGCCAATATCCTCTACCAAAGGCAGTTCGAATAGCTTTGCCAAATGCTGGCTCCAAGGGGATTTTGGCGCATCTACGCAATGCAAAGGGGCGTGGATGGATAAAATGCGTTGGGGTTGCACTTGGGAAATGAGTTTTAGCAGAGCTTGGGTTTCGGGTTCCGAAGCGGGGCGGCCACCCGGGCTTAATTGCGTTACCGAGGGGATTTCTAAAATTAAGCGACAAGTGGTGGCCTGGCTTTGCCAGTTGCTGGTGGGAAAGTTGCGGTTTAAGTCTATTCCACCAGCATTGCCCCGCGTGCCCCAAGCGAGGCCATCGGGATTGGCACATAAAACCACCCCTGCAGAGAGTTTTGTGCCTAAAAGGCGCAAAGCGCGAGAAACTAGCATCACGGTTTCGCCTTCTTCGCCGTGAATCCCCGCGATTACCAGCAAATCACAGGATTCTGGACCAAAATAATGCAAAGGAGCGCCGTGAATGCTGTGCCCATAAGTTCGGGGAGTTAATTGCAGGGTTCCCTGCTGTTCCCAGGGAGTAAAACCATCGTCTGCACCCGGATAGCTCTTCATAAATCTTCCTGCCAATAGGGATAAACATATTGCTCTAAAATTTGCGGTAAAGTCGCCAAAATAGCATCTTTTAATTCCAAGTCGCTGGCGGCCAAAAGTTGGCGCAGTCGCTCAGGGTCAAAGTGTTTTTGCCATTGGTGGGCGGTGGGTAAATGGGAAAGATGCCAGCGTTCCGGCTGAATTGCGCCCACCCCAGGCACAAAAGGCCTATAAAAACCTTCGCAATTCTCAGCGGCGATTTGTTGATCTAGCCAAGCGTGCAAAGGTGCAAAAGGCCCCGCAGATTCTTCGGGGGTGAGTTGCACTTCGTAGCCTTCCGGCACGGCGATGGCATCATAAACATCTATGTCCGTGCCCCAATGATGGCGGGAAGTGCCCGGCAAAGCCGACCAAATTAATATAGCCGCCACTTTTTGTTCATCATCTAAGCCACTCAAATCCATGGCTTGGCTGTGGCGGTCATACACAGGAATTTTCCCTAGCGCTTTGCCGTTCCAAATAGCCAATTGCCGCTCAAAGGAACGCCAGGCGCTGGCTGCGGTCAAATTGTACCCAGCTTGGCGGGCGCGCTTTTGCAAAGCTTGCCAGTGGGGCAATACTTCGCTGTGTAAATAGCTTTTTCCAGTGCTCAAAAGTTGTAAATATTCCTGGTTTAAGCCTAAAATCGCCTCAGTTTTTGTCATATTTCACTCCTTTTCTGCTTACTTCTTTTTTGTCGCCACCACAAGCTCAGCGGATGTTGGGGCAGCCCCGGTAAAAGCATATTGGCTCCCAGCACAATTCCCCAAGTTAATACCAGCATAGCCCCACGCACTTCCCAAGTCCAGGGGCGGGCATTTAGCACAATAAAGGCACTCACTGCTAAGGCTAAAAGTCCTTTCCAATGCAAGGTGTATCCAAAGGAAACTTTGGGTAATTTGTTCATTTCTATAATTTGCAACATGGAAATACTAAAGTTTGCCACGGCTCCGGCGCAAGCGGCTCCTAAAATGCCCCATTTGGGAATCCAAAGCAAGTCTAAAACCACATTTAAAGTCAAAGCCATCAGAGAGTTCATTAGCAGTAAACGGGCATGTCCGCTCATCAAAAGTAAATTGCCTGCTAAGCCAAAATGCACACTCATAAATGGTCCCACGCATACCAACCAGGGAATCCAGCCTGATTCGGTCCAAGCTTGGTTTGTTCCAAAAATAAAATCGGGGAAAAAGAACTGCACCAATAATAAAACGAAAGTTCCCACCAAAGCGCTGAGTAGGGCTAGTTCTCGCAAGCTTTCTTGAATGCCAACTTTGTTGTTTTGGCTTTGGTAGCGCGCCACTAAGGGGTTGAAAATTCCTGAAAAAGCCATTTTGGGCAGGCGAATCATCTGGGCTAAATCCACCAATAAGGCGTAAATTCCCACGGTGTTGGCCGAGGCGAAAACAGACAAAATCAGCGCATCGAGTTTAACTAAACCTGCGTTGGAAGCCATGTTTAGAGATTGGGGAATGGCAAAACCCCATAATTCTTTGTTGCCTTGGGTGCTAAATATGGTGCGCAATGTCCGCGAAAACGAATAATAACGGCGAAACTCAAAAATTACCACGGGCAAACAGCTAAGTAGCGAAGCAATGGTGCCATAAGCCATGCTAAAAATGCCTAAATCTGCACTGAAATGGAAAATTAAAGCGTAAATAATGCTCAAAACAGGAAACATGGTTTGCACCACTAAAACCGGAGTGCGCATATCTAAGTGGGCTCGGGTGCTTTCCGCTAACATATATACCAAGGTCAGCAAGGGTAAAGCCCATATAATAATGCGTAATAAAAGCACTACATCGGTGCTGTGATCTTGCCAAAAAGTGCGGTAAATCAGTTCGGCACCGCCCCATAAAAGCGCGGTAAAAACCAAAGATATTAGCAAAGAACCTCGTAAACTGGTGGCTAAAGTGCGGTAAAGCTTTTGCTCGCGCCGCTCTTTTTGTGCGGAGTCTTCGTCATCTGCCGGACTCACATATTTGGCCAAATGATAGGTGATAGCATCGCCGAATCCCCCCAGCACAAAGTTGGAAAGCAATTCCATAATGCCGTAGGCAATCATATATAAGCCAAAAGCTTCGCCTCCAAACATGCGGCGCAGCACAAACTGAAAAGCTTTGGAGCCCGCCAAGGAAATTCCACCGAGAACATTAAGAGCTGTGCCCACTTTTACTTTCCGTCTATCGCTTTGAGTGTAACCCATATTTATCTTTTTTGATAAACTCCTCGTTTTCGTTCAGTGAAAGGGAAAATTCTGTTTTGATCTAGTAATTCACCATAGGCAAAAATCATGTCGCGATACCTGTGTATGGGAAAATCCCACGGAACCTCATCGCTTTGTTTAGCTTGATGTCCACTCAATAAAGCATAGTCTCTTTTACTGTTTTTATTCACCTTAAAGTACATGAGTTGGGAACTAAACATTTCAAATAAAACCCTGTGTTCTTCGTGAATAAAAGCCACGGAATTTTGCCTAAAACTCAGCATTTCTTTGGAAAAAGGCTCAAGTAGAGAGTTGCCCATAAAGTGGTTAGGGGCGTTCATATCGAGCATGGCCAGTAAAGTTGGGGCAACATCTATTAAAGATACGGTGGTTTCATGGCGTTGAGGAGTTGGTAAGCCAGGCCAGCCTCCCAAAAACGCCAAATGCACCCAAGTATGCCCAGGGGTAAAATTACCAGCGACTTCAGTGTTAAAGCGAGCATCCGTAGGAGGTTGTGCATGATCTCCTACCATGACGAGAATGGTGTTTTCCCACAAATCACTTTGTTTTAAGTAATCAATGAGCTTAACGATTTGCTTTTCTGCATAGACAATAGCTTGGTCGTAGCGTTCTTCGTCGGTATCAGCAATGGGTATTCCCTCGGAAAGAGGAATTGTATATGGTGGGTGAGTGGTAACGGTCCAGGTGGACAGGAAAAAAGGATCTTTGCGATCTATAGTGTCAAGGGCTTGGATAAAGCGCTCTATTAGTGGACCATCTTGGGTGTATTTTTCACTGTATTCCACATAGTTATACCAACGAGTAAACCACGGGCTTAGATTAGAAAAAGAAGGGTCAGCTCCTACGAAAATCTCCGTTTTATATCCAAAATCTTGGAATATTTCAGCTAAGGATTTCCAGTTAATGCTTCCATAGCTAGAAATGATGATTTTTCGAAAATGGGGCCAAGTTCCCAAGTGTAGATTTTGAGTGCCTTCTACACTGGGGTAGCCTAGAGAATGAGTGTAGGGAAAATACAATGCTTCATTTTGTATAATAGAGTCCAAAATTGGCGTAAAACTAGGCAAAGTTGTGTCAGGAACAAGACCGGTTTTCCAGCCACGCCATGTTTCAAAGGTTAGAAACACAATATTAGGGCGCTGAGAGCGGGGCAATTGAATAAAATCAGTTGCAGAAATTGTGCCAGGGCCATGTTGTAGCAGGGGAAATTTAGGAATGCTATCTATAGGCTCAGAGGCTAAGTTACCATGCCGGCTAAAGTGAAGCAAGTCTGCATAAGCTTGCTGTGGATTGCGAGGCTTTTCTAGGCCTAAGTTTTGTCGAAATAAGTCGGTTCCTATACTTAGTACCACGGGTTGAATACGGCGCCATCTTTTTTCACTGGGTATTAACCAAACAGGGCTAGCAATTAAGATCAGACAAACCAATACTAAGCCGCTCCATATTTTAAATGCGTGTTTGTGAGGAGCTGAAGGTTTGCGAGTTTGCCCTATGGCAGCTATTATAGCCACTAAGATTACCATCAGGGCCATAAAAGTGCCAAAAATATCGGATTTAAGTAAAGCTCCTAGCATAACTCCATCGGTGGCTCTAAAGTAATTTTGAATAAACGATAGGGTTAAATGCTCGCCAAGCCAGCGCACAAATTCTAGGTCAATTTGTGTGAAAATTAAGTATGTACCGCTCAAAAATGAGAAACTGTATTTTAAAACTTTGCCATGAATGCCTGTGGCTAATGTTAAGAGTCTAAAAATCAAAACCAAAGCTAAAATAACTCCCAATTCTATAGCAATGGCGTTGAAAACTAAACGCCTTGGTTCTTCTACCAAAGGACCGCCATAGGGGCTATATCCGTAATAATGTAAAAGTAAAGATATTACACGAATTGTACTAAAGATAAGGGTACTTTGTAATATCCAAGAGTTATTTTGTAGGGATTTTCTAAGGGAAAACATTAAAGCTCCCGGGAATAAAAGTTAGTGCGCAATTTATTTATGCTTTGTAGAGAATTTGCCGCGTAATCAGCTTTTTTAGATGGGAAAAATAACTTTTGCCAATGTAGGCGGCGATCTTGCCATTTTTCTAATTCTAACCAAGACTCACTGAGCAAGCTTTCTATAAAATCAGTGGAATTTTGCACCCAGGGACCATAGACAAAGTCTGGGTAATTGAGATAAAATTTACGTGTTTGTAGATAGGACTCTAAATCGAAGGTGAAAAACATGGCTGGGCGGTCTAATATGAGCCAATCCGCCAGCAAACCCGAATAATCAGAGATAAAAAGTTCTGCTCTTGGAAGTTCTTTGTCCAACTGGGATGGGGCGATAAATTCGATTTGGCTATTGCTGCTTTTTAGGGATAATTTGGCATTAATATGGTGGCAAATTACCAGAGTGCGTTGGCTATGTTGCAACCATGCTAGTAATTTAGAATTTTGCACAACTTCTTGGAGGGTGTTTTGCAAATGTTGGGATTCCACACTGCCTTCGCGAAAGGTGGGAAACCATAAAATACGCTTTTGGGTTTTGTGAGTGCGCATATTAATAAAGTCATCAATATGGGCACCACCTCCCAACTGAATTTGTTCTTTTAAGTGGGGGAGGGCTAAGGCAAAGTTATCAGCTTCTAGGGGGGAGCTAGCCAATAAAGCGTCGAAATTTACCATAATCCAACCATAAATTTTACGATGCAAAAAATTCATCTTTTCTATGCCTGGCTTATACCATTGTCCCGATTTTAGGTGGTTCATGCAGTGATTTACAAATACCCGCAAACCCAAACGGCCCCGCCATAGCAAAGCGTATTGATCTAAATCGTCTTCGCCATGGGAATATATCAACACCGGCGCTTTAAGTGTGGCTATGCGAGCTTTCCAGGTGTTGCGCTCAAGGCAATTCACCCCTAGGGAGCGTAGTTCTTTGCATAAAGCAGCATTGCCAATCCACAAAATCTTTTGCTCGCTGTGTGCGTTGATATAGCGGTACAAAGCTCGGGAATTATCGGCGAAAATTCGCCCTCGGTGTCCGCCAATTACCCAGGGATGTTTTTGGCTTTCTCGTTGTCT
Organism: Fibrobacter sp.; assembly: GCA_012511955.1. Taxonomy (GTDB): domain Bacteria; phylum Fibrobacterota; class Fibrobacteria; order Fibrobacterales; family Fibrobacteraceae; genus JAAZFC01. The sequence goes on from JAAZFC010000043.1 coordinate 23,444, forward strand.
TTTGTACAATGGCGCCAAAATCCACACCACAAAAGCATAAAATAAGTGCAAAGGTTGTTGTAAAAACCACAATATTTGTTGTAAAAAGTACAATTTCCCTTTCACTAATGCACTCCGCTGGCCAGATTGTCAGTTTCTTGGCGCTTTTCTTGATACCATTCTTCGAGGATTTCAATTTCTTCGGCACTAAACTTAGGTTTTTTATCAATAATATCTTCTGCTTGGCTAATGGTATCTTCAATCATATCTTTATCTTTGATCCAATCGACCCAACGCAACACCCAAGAACCCGATTGTTGGGCTCCTTCTAAGTTTCCTGCTCCTCGGTTGGCTAAGTCCAGTTCGGCAATTTCAAAACCATCGTTGCTTTGGCTAAAAGCTTGTAAGCGCTCAAAAGCGGAGTTATTTTGATCGGCCATCAAAAAACACCAGGCCTGCACTGTGCTACGCCCCACTCTGCCCCGAAGTTGATGTAACTGCGCCAAGCCAAAGCGTTCGGGTTGGTCTATGACCATTAAGTTGGCAGCGGGGACATTAACTCCCACTTCTACCACGGTGGTGCTCACTAAAATATGAATTTTGCCCTGATTAAACTCTTCTAAAACTCGCTCTCGCTGGCTTTCTTCTAAACGGCCATGCACAAAGTCTATGCGCAATTTAGGCAAGGCTGTGCGCAGTTCTTCCACCACGGAATCCACCGCTTGGGCTTCCGAATCGGGATCTGCTTCTATTTTAGAGACAATCCAATAGCACTGATTAGCGTTTTCTAAGCATTCTCTGGCTATAAATTGGCGCATATCCGCTCTTTTGACGGGGGCCACCAAACGAGTTTTCACCGGCAAACGCCCCGGAGGCATGTCCCGCATCACCAAGGGTCGCAAATCGCCGTACAAAGTCATGGCCAAGCTGCGGGGAATAGGGGTGGCACTCATCACCAACATATCGGGCTTTTTGCCTTTCGCGAGCAGCGCTTCTCTTTGTTGCACCCCAAAGCGATGCTGTTCGTCGATAATCACTAAATCCAGTTGCTGAAAAGCCACATCTTTGCTAAAAAGCGCATGGGTTCCTACCACCGCGTCCATTATTCCGCTTTCCAAATCAGATAAAGTTTTGCGCCGTTCGGCGGGCTTTAAGGCACCCACCAGCAAGCCCACATTTAGCCCCAGCTTATCGAAAGTGGGGCGCAAACTGGCCAAATGCTGGCGGGCTAAAATATCCGTGGGGACCATAATCGCCGCTTGCCCTTCTCCGGCGCAAATGGCTATCATGGCTAGCATAGCCACCACGGTTTTCCCGGAGCCTACATCGCCCTGTAACAAAGCGTGAAACTGCCCCGGCGCAGCTAATTCCTGCAAAATGCTTTGTATTACTTGCTCTTGGCCTGCAGTGAGCTGAAAAGGCAAATCGGAACGAGCTTTTTGCACCATCTCTAAGGCTAAATTTTTGTGGGCATTGCTTTCTGCTAATTTGCGCCTTCTTTGCACCATGCGCAAACATAAGGGCAAAATTTCCAGAAATTTGAGCTGGCGCCGACCTTGATAGACTTCGCCCATGGAATAGGGTAAATGCAAGCGACGCAAATTTGCTAATTCGGGTTTGCATTTTAAATATTCTAATAAGAAGTCTGGGGTGCTAGAGCTTAGTTGCAACCAATCGGCGGCGAAAATATCGCTGTACAATTTGCGGAAAAATCCTTGCTCCATGCGCGCAGCCCGCATTTCTTCGCTAATGGTATAAACCGGGGTGATTTTTCCGGTGAAATCTTCGTCGGCTTCTAAGGGTTGCATTTCGGGATGCACTAACTGCAAACCGCGAAAATTTTGCACTTTTGATATAGCTACCCAACGGCTACCCACTGTTAAACGCTTGTGCCAATATGTAGCCGCTGCAAAAAAGATGAGTGCGATTTCTTGACCAGAAGCGTCGCGTAAATGCGCCATCAAACGCGGCCTGCGCCCATAAATCAAGTTTGCTCTGCTAATATTCCCTACTAAAACGCAGGAGTCGCCTTCTTTTAAAGAGGAAATGGAGTCAATTTGCGTATGATCTAGCCAAGTGCGGGGGATATTGCGCAACAAAGCAGGTACATCGCCTAAACCAGCTTTTTGTAAGACCTTTATGCGCTTGGGGCCTAGTCCGGGAATAAACTTTAGATCCATAATTGCAATCAAAATAAAAAAATACCAAAATGAGTCTTGAATTTGTTACTTTAGTATAAAATAATTAACAAGGGTCAAAAAATGGAAAAAATATGGGTGTTATTAAGTGTTGTTGTTTTAGTATTTATGTCTTGCGGAGACAAAAAAGGAGCGGGTCCTGATGTTGAGGAACCCAAAAGCAGTTCTAGTGTAAAAAAAGAGCCTAAAAGTTCTTCGTCATCTAAAGTTGAGGAAGTTCCAGTCTTAAATGCAGCCACCACAGATGATTTGTTCGAGATTTTAGCCTTAGATTCTGAAAATGGTCGTAGTGTTACTTTGGTTCTGGGTAAAGAATCTGGAATTTACACCAAATTATATTTTGATGAAGACAATACTAGCCCCGCAGCTCAGTTATTGGGATTATATAGCTTAGATTCAAAAGGTAAAATGACCTTTGACTTTAAAGATTGTTTAACCACCGAAGCTTTGCGAAAAGAAATTTGTCCAGATGAGCACAGTGAACCAGTTTTATGGTTTAAAGTTGATAAAGATGGCGATTTACAAATGGGTAGTAGTGAGGATGAGCTTAAAAATGCTGAAATAGCGGAATTAGTTTTACCCCCGGCAGCTACAGCTATGCGCAAAGCTAGTGATTTAGTAGGATCTTGGGATTCCGATAGTGTTAGTTGGGAATTTTATAGCGATTATTCTTTTGTGAAGACTAGCAAGATTAGTGAAACAAAAACTTTAATCCAAGCGGGTCGATACGATATTCAGCGTAGTCAATTAGTGGTGATTAATACACAGAGTGAAGGTTCTGGCTTGTCTTATTACGAGTTAGAGGTGTTTTCAGCGCTAAAAGATGGTATGAAGTTAAAGCTAAATGGTATTAGTACCCCAGTTTCTTTGGAGTTTAACCCAGGCGAAGCTTTGGGTGAAGTTTTAGATGCTAGTACTTTAGTGGGTACTTGGGAATCTGCAGATAAGGAAAAGGTTTACTCATTAACAATAAATGAGTCAGGAGATTTTGTGATTAAAATCTACAAAATTGGTAACACCGTGCCTTCCTTTAACGATACAGGAATATGGTCTTCTGCGGGAAATAGGCTAGTCTTAGACTTTAAAGATGGACAAGCCTGTACTGGAGATGGTAAAGTTGGCGGAATTATAATAGATGGCAATGTAACTTGCTACGCAACTGCTATTGGTGTTGCAGAAAAGAAGGGTGAAAATTTGACATTTAGCACTGAATACTGGCCTAGTAAATGGACTCAACCCTAAAAACTTTCCCGAATAAGTAACTTAGGTACTTAAAAAGGAAAATGCGCAGTCTAAGTATAGAACTGCGCATCTTAGAGTTGCCATATGTGGTTTAGCAGACTACAGTTTTAATTTTTCTACAGAATATCTTGATTTGATAGTGGCGTGCCCGGAACAGTGCTTATTCGTTTAATGCTTGGTTGGCATTCAGATTTAGCTGTCAAGCTTATGAGGTGATTCATCAATTTCTTGACCTAGTCGTCGCAAACTTAGTGTTTTCTCTACCTTTAATTTGTTTATAAGCTTAGATTTAAATGAGTTAAATTACACCGAGGTTAGATTTATGCGTCAAGTAGAGCAAGTTTTATCGCCCCGCCCTTATCATTGGGTGGGGGATGGTTTTAAAGTACACAATTTCATTCCCGCTTTAATGCCCATGGAACGCATGAATCCCTTTGTTATGTTCGATTACAATGCTCCTTATAAAGTTCCCGCTTCCTCTACACCGCGCGGAGTGGGAGTTCATCCCCATCGCGGTTTTGAGACCGTAACCATTGCATATCAAGGCAAAGTTCAGCACCACGATAGTAGTGGCGCTGGGGGAATCATTGGCGAAGGCGATGTGCAGTGGATGACCGCCGGCTCTGGGGTATTGCACAAGGAATATCACGAAAAAGAATGGAGTAGGCAAGGGGGAGTATTCCAAATGGTGCAGTTGTGGGTAAATTTGCCCCAAGCTGATAAAATGACAGCCCCTAAATACCAAGCCATTACCAATGGCGATATGGGCCGACATCAGCTATCCACTGGTGGATTTATAGAGGTTATTGCGGGTAAATATCAAGAAACAGCGGGACCAGCCTCGACTTTTTCTCCCATTCAGTTGTACAATGCCAAGTTGCAGTCCCAAGAAAAAGCAAGTTTTAGTTTGCCTGCCAACTATAATACAGCCCTTTTGGCGGTAAAAGGCAGTGCAATAATCAACGAAAAAGACGAATTGCCTGTCAATCACTTAGCTTTAATGGAAAATCAAGGGGAAAAGTTTAATATCAAAGCCCAAGAAGACTCCATAATATTGGTGATGAGTGGGGAACCCTTCCATGAACCCATAGCAGCCCATGGGCCTTTTGTGATGAACACTAGGGAAGAAATCATGGAAGCTTTCGAAGACCTTCGCGCGGGAAAATTTGGTTACTTAGAAGATTAAAGGTGTTTAAAACTTGAATAACAATCCAAAGCGCAATTGTCCGTCGCGCACCCCTTCTCTATTGCCCACGCCTTGAATACTGGCAATATCCAGTTGCAAGACATCGGAAAGCATTACACCTAAACCCCAGTGCGCTTCTTCGCGCTGCCCACCTTCGTCGTATAAGTAGCCGGCACGCAAGGCTATGGTATTTGCATAAATATACTCTACACCAGTGTTAAAAACGCCTTGCATTAGGCTCATGCGAGCAATGGAGCCAGCTCCGTTATTGGGAGTGCGACCGTCGGGATAAGCCCAAGCTTTCCAAGCGGAAATGTAGAAAGGCTGGGCATTACCACGATTGTCAGTGTAAATAACTTGGCGATTATAATCCGCAGTCATGGCTAAACGGTGATCTACGGTTTCTAATAAATCGTAGGCTAAGCCTATGCGCCAGGTTAGGGGAATGGGATCATCGCTGGATTTGTCGATGTAATACACATTGGGGCCAATATTGCTTAGGGCTAAGCCAAAATTCAAGTTGCGCCAAATATGTCTTCCTAAAAGCCCAAAATCAATGGCATAACTAGCAGTGGTAGCGTTGGGTTCGCCCATGGCTGCCCCTGTGCTTAAGCTAGAGTAGAAAAATTTAAAGTTTAAGCCTAAGCCCCATTTTTTACTGAGACGAGTACCATAACTTATACCCCCCACGGTTTCGGAACTGTTAAAAGTGCTTAAATCTTCGTTAACACTTTCCGTGGATACCAAAGTCTGTCCAAAACTGATAAAGTTGACAAACCCGCCAATGGTTCCCCATTCTCCAGCGGGAAAAGTAGCCCCCACAAATAGGTGATATAAATCGGGGATATTAAGCACGGGAAGCAATTTCTCATAGAAAAAGCTTAACTGGGATTCCGCATGATTAAAGCGCTCCATACCTTCGGAAGTGCTAAACCATACATCTTTGCCCTGGGGCAAAACTTTCCACACCTGGTTAGATTTCATCCCATTGCCAGTATGGTAGTGGGACCAAGAACCGCTTTCGCTTTGGCGGGTCATTTCAATCTCTACTTTGCGCCCTTTGGCGGTGGCGTAGTCGGGCAAATGTCGCCACACACCCTTGTTGGTAGCTATCCAAATTGCGCCGTCTGCAGCCACAGATAAGTCGTTTACTTGATTGTTATCAAAGCGAATTTGTTCCCATTTGCGCAAATTAAAATGCGAAACTCCTGCATTATGAGCTGTCCAAATATGCCCCGATGAATCTACTACTAAGGACAAAGGGTTTAAATCCATTAAACCATCTTCAAGGTTATACAAGCTCCAACGGTCTTTTTCGCTGGGGCTCTTTTTGGGCTGTAAACGCGCAACTCCAGCCCCTTGTACGGCGACATATAGTTCTTGGCGTAAATCGGACCATGCTAAGGAAACCATGTTTTGACTGGGTAAAACCTTGCCTTTGCGTTCAAACATGCCATTGCGGTAGCTGTATAAACCATCGCTGGTGGCAATCCAAATAGTTGCACCTTGGGCAGTTATGGCTTGCACATTTACTGAGTCTAATTCTATGTGAAAATTGCGCCAACTTTTGCCATCAAAGCGAAATAAGCCTTTTTGCGTACCCACCCAAAGCTTTTCCGTGCGATCTTCGTAAAAAATTGCGGTAATGCTATCTGAAACCACTAAATTCCAGGGTAGCCGCACTTCAACTAGGTAAGATTCATCGGTGGCGGTTTCCACATTATTAAAGTTTTTAACAATTTGAGTTAAGGAGTCCAAATGTCGTTCGGTGCCGGCATAGGTGCGTACCACATCGCGGACACGGGCTGCCCCTTGGGGAGTTTCTGAGTGAAAGTTACGCCAGCGTTTGCCATCAAAATGTAAGATTCCATTAGTGGTTCCAGTCCAAAGGTCACTTTTAGCTAAAAATCCACTGCGACTGCGGGCAGCAATGGCAGAAAAATGTGGAGTGGTGCTCACTGCTTCTCGCGTAAGTTCCCATTCATTGGAAATAGGACCAAAAGCTAAACCTGCAGGGTTGTAATACACGGCGTTGGCATCATTGGCAAAGGCAACACCAGCTTCAGCCATACCTAATTGTCGAGCTCCTACGGGCATCTCCAAGGTAATAATAGCAGCTCCTCGGGCCCAAAGTGAAGCACTACAAATCACTAATAGCAAAAAAGATTTTTTGATAAAATTATGCAAGTTGTCTCCAATCCGGCACTTTATACTTGCCGTCTTCCTGTGGTAAAAGCGATTTCCAACCCGATTTTGAAGGATTGTCCCATGGTTGTTTCAAAGTTAATTCACAAGAACAACCAGGATAATATGGGGGTAACAAATAGGGATGATTATGAATTTGCTCTCTGGTGATAAAGTTGTCTTCGTGTAAAAAACAACACAAATCTTTGTCTTTATCTTTTATTAAAATTCTAAAAGTGGAAATACCTTCGCTATCGCCTTCTTCCACCGTGGATATCACTTGGTCCAAGCTGTTTTGCCATTGCTGTATGTAGTTATCTACTTGTTCTGGGCTTAAATTTTGCTCGGGCTGCTGCAACCAAGCTTTTATTTCAGCCATTGCTGGCTTAGCATGTTTTAAATCTTCGCGAATACTGTGGCGTAACACGCCATAAGAGCCCGATCTTTCGATTTTTTTGCTCAGTTCTGCTTCGTCTTGATTGTTGCGACTTTGTATAGCAACCCAAGCGCCAATTGCTGCTAAAGCTAAGGCAAAAAGAATTATTATCACATTAAGTAATATTACCATAATTATAAATTAGAAATTTCTACTTTTTGAAGTATATTCGGAGGTTAAATGTTAAAAATAATTATTTTCTGGTGTTTATCGGCCTTTATTTTTGTTAATGCTGAGGGGTTACAACATACTATTATAAAAAAAGGTGAGGGAATTGGGGCGCAAAGTGGACAAAAAATTAGTGTTCACTATGTTGGCATGCTCACAGATAGCACTATTTTTGATTCTTCACGGGAGCGCAATGAACCTTTGGACTTCACTTTGGGCGCAGGTTTAGTTATCAGTGGTTGGGAGCAGGGCTTACAGGGAATGCAAGTGGGAGAGGTGCGTCATCTGGTGGTTCCACCAGAGATGGGTTATGGTGCACAGGCTGTAGGAGCTATTCCCGCTAATTCCACTTTACTTTTTGAAGTAGAAATGTTAGCCATAGAGCAAGGTTTAGAACCAGATACTTTAAATCCTAAATGGAAAACTTTTGCTTGGGAAGAAAAAATTCCTGGCCTTAAGGTTTTTGACGAAAAAGCGGGACAAGGTGCGCCAGCGGATGTGGGTAGTGCAATTAAAGTGCATTTTAGTGGCTGGTTGCTGGGTGGAACTAAGTTTTCTTCTTCTAAAACCGCCAACCAAGCTGTGGAATCAATTTTAGGAACGGGTAAATTTATTCGCGGTTGGGAACATGGATTGTTAGGAGCTCAAGCGGGCACTGTGCGGTGGTTACAAATTAAATCGCATTTAGGTTATGGAAATCACGCTTTAGCACAAGTTCCCCCGAATTCAGATCTCTTGTATCGCATCGAAGTTTTAAGTGTGGAAAGAGATGATGAAGCCATGGCGCAAATGGATTTGTTTCCCAAAGTGAACGAAGTTCCCTGGCAAGAAGGTCGTGAAGGCTTACAGTATGCAATAATCCAACAGGGGAGTGGTGCCTCAGCCCAAGCGGGTCAAGTAGTGCAAGTGCATTATACCGGCTGGCTTGAAGATGGACACAAGTTTGATTCTTCTAGGGATCGCGGGCAACAGTTTAATTTTCCTTTGGGCGCAGGTAGGGTTATCCGCGGTTGGGATTTAGGAGTAGAAGGTATGTTGCCTGGCGAAAAACGACTTTTGCGCATACCTGCAGGCATTGGATACGGTTCCCAAGGGGCTGGTGCTATTCCTCCTGATGCTACTCTAATTTTTGCTGTGGAATATTTTGGTTCCCAAGGTTAATTTAGAGGAGTTATGCGTTTAATACCTGTTTTAGATACTGAAGATTGGCGTTCCTTTGAAAAACAAGTATTTGCCGAGAAGCAAAGCTTTACTTTTATGGAGCAAGCTGCACAAAAGCTGTGGGAACAGCTCAGTAGCGTTTTAGAATCTGGTGAATTAACCAATGCCTCCATGCCCTGTGTGCGGAGTTTTAAATATAATGCTCAAAAGCCTATTCTTGTTTTGGTGGGGCCTGGTTATAATGGCGGAGATGCTATTCTTTTGGCAAGTATATTACATGTTAAAAACATTCCATACCAGTTAGTTTTATTGGTGGCTCCCGATGATTTAACTGGGGATGCTCGTTTAGCATGGCAAAAATATGTGGCGATAAATGCACCTTATAAGACTATTATTGGTGAAGATCAGCTTAAAAATCATTTAGAAAGCGGTTTTGCTTTAATAATAGATGGAATTTTAGGTACCGGGCAAAAACTCCCCTTGGAGCCATGGTTCGAAGTTGTAGAGCGATGTGTTGTGCAAAATGCTGCACCGATTTTTGCTGTGGATTTGCCCACGGGAAATTTAAGCGCCACTTGGACGGTGGTTTTGGGCGGTCCTCGCACCGAAGTTTACGCCCGCCAAAATTATGGTCAATGGGTGTGGGCCGATCTAGGTTATGACCCTGAAATATGGGCACAATTTGCTAAAAAAGAACTTTATAGTCCTCAATGGGAAGCGATTTTACCGCCTTTAAACCCCTGGTTGCACAAATACCAGCAAGGAGTGGTGGGAATCATGGCTGGTTCAGAACTAATGCCAGGAGCTGCGCATTTATGCTGCGATGCCGCATTGCGCACTGGGGCTAGTGTGGTAAACTTGTGCATCGATGAGTTTTGGCCCCACAGCTATAGCGCACAGATTCCCGAAGTAGTGTTACGCTTGCGCAAAACAGACGGCGAATGGCGCAAAAAGGTCCAAGCATGGTGCGTGGGGCCAGGCTTGGCAGACAATAATGCCACTCGCAAAGCTTTTGCTGCGCTGTGGGAAAAACGCGAAGCTCCCATGGTGGTAGATGCCACGGCTTTGGATTTTCTTAGTCCTTATCTGGGCTCCATTAAATCCGATAGTTCACCTGTGATTTTAACCCCCCACGAAGGAGAATGGCAAAGGTTGTGGGGAGAAGTAGCGTCGACGAACTTTAAGGCTAGGGTAGAACAAGTGTGCCAAGCTGCCCAACAATGGAAGCTTTTTATAGTGCTTAAAGGCCCCACCACGCTCATAGCTTGCCCCCAAGGGCGCGTAGCGGTGTGGAGTTCCCCCCAAGGAGCCATGGCCAAAGCGGGCATGGGCGATATCTTATCTGGGATAATCACCAGTTTTTGCTCCCAGGGCATGGATGCTTGGTGGGCGGCGATTTTAGGCGTGGCGGTGCATAGTCGTAGCGCTTATTTAGCACAAAAAACCTGGAATCAGCGCTCTCTGCAAGCCCGAGAAGTGGTGGCGTTTTTGCCGAAAATAATTGAGGAATGCAGCTTATGAAGCTAGCTTTTTTGATGCTTCTAAGCCTAATAAACCTTAGTTTAGCGCAACCGGGAAGTACTAATAATTCTTGGCTGGGGCGTGGGGGAGAGTTTTTTGCTTGTATGCAAAACCCCGCCATAAATTGTCCCACTATGGATTATGGTCCCCAAGGAGCAGAAAAAGTGCAGCGGGGTGCTGTGCTCACCAATTTAAGTGTAGAACAAAAATCCAGCTTAGAGCTTCATCATGGGGATAGCTTTATGGTGGTAAATGACAATAAAATGCAGTTATCATCGTGGTTAAAAGCTCCTTTTGGCAGTTCTCTGGGCTTTTCTGCCAAACTACCCTTTCCCGACAATCATTTTTACAATTCCCAAGTGGAGCTGGCTCAAAATGAATCTCACACAGAGGTTGCTTTGCTTTTGGCCAGTGATTTATTGGCTTTAGGCGGCGATGAAGATAGGAAAAACTTCGCTTTAATCACCAGTTTTGCCATTCCTTTAAGTTCCATGAAAGATCCCTGGGTGGTGGGCTTGGAATGGGTGTGGTTAAAAGGATTTCGCTTGCGAGGAGAATGGTACAATTATCAAGCGAGGGAATATTTAGAAAGCTTTTATTCCAATGTACAAGGCACAAAGCACAGCTGGAAGGAACAAGGTCTAAAATTCGTTTTAGCCACCAGATTGTTTAGATTTTTGGACTTGGGGACCTTTGTAGAAGGTGTAAAGTTAGATTCCTTGCCTGGCTACAATTTGCTAAGCACCCAGGGGCAAGTGCAGCGCTATGGAGCGACAATGCAGTGGGTGCGTCAGCGTTGGAAGTGGGAAAGCGGCGCTTTGGTGCAAAAAATAGCCCGCACCAATGCTTGGGCGGAGTCTAAATCGGGTTGGAATTTGGCCTATGACGACACTAATAGTGCTTGGAACTTACACACTAATTTATCGCGACAATGGAAAAATTGGCGACTATCTTGGGGCGCAGAAAAACGCTGTTTTCGGGGAGCGCCTGCGGACTTAAACATTGGAGCGGGTAAAGAAAGTTCCTTGAGCTGGCTAAATCATTCCCTTTGGAGCCAAGGAGGCGAAAGTTCCCGAGAAAAAATCACTTTAAACAAGGTGGAAATGCAAGTGCGTTATTGGGTAGAAGGATTTTTTGTGGAACCAGGATTGGCAGGGGTGTGGGGTTATAATAATAACCAAGCTCCTTTGTGGAGCACTGGGGGGATTTCATTGTCGCAATTAGATGTACAAAAATACTTTGCTTGGGTGCCTTCGGTGCATTTGGGCTTAGGGAGCAGGCATAACTATTTTAGCTACACTTTTAAACAAGCTTTTAGCAGCGATTTCGATGCTAAACAACCAGCTTTATCTTGGGGTGCTTATCATAACTTCAGTTTGGGTGGATATTTTTAATCGCCTTAGTTCAGACCAACGCTAATGCTCAGCGACCTTCCATTTTAAGTGCATTTTTCTCACCAAAAGCTTTTGGCGGCTACGATCATCCACAAAAGCTGCCCCCATATTATCTTCACCTAAAACAATGCGCGTAGAATCCAAATCACCTCCATCGCCACCGCAATAAATAAGAGTTTTAACTTTATTGTTTAGGGCATGGGGAATATGTTCTGCAGAATCCATACATTCTAATATAACCCCCACCGCAAGGGAGTCTTTTAGTGTGTCTTGGGCGGCAATTTGTGCATTGGGCCACCATTTGCTTCTATAACCTTCCCAGTCAATAGTTAATTGTGGAGCTAAAAGCTCATTTTCTACAGAAACAAAGCGAAGATCAACTTCTACTCCTTTGCCCACCCAGGGTTTAAGCCAGGCAAATTCAGCACTATCTTTGTTAAAACGCTCAAATTGTAAATGTGGAGCTGCGCTAGATAACATGCTTTCTGACCAGGGATTTTGCCCCAGAATCAACATGGTTCCCCCAGTATCTATAATGCTTCCTAGCTGATCCAAAGTGTTTAAAGGAATAGAATCCCCAATCAAAGCCATGGCTGTTCCCCTATAGCGTATATGATTTTCATCTTCCAATATATAAGGTTGAAGTGGAGGATTTATCCAGATACGCAAACCCGTGGCGCTATCATTTTGGTCGTTGCCATCGTTGGGAAGCACAATTAAAGCCGACAAACCTCGAGGAGTGGGCATAATCCAAGCCGAAGCACCGTGTACTCTAGCAATATTGGGCTTTTTAGGGGCAAATTTCGCATAATAAGTCAATAAAGCAGTGATAGCTAAAAGAAGTACTACACGAATCCAATGCCTAACGCCAATTTTGTTATTATTTTTAGAAGAAAACAATAAACCCATAGGTAAAATGTACTCGAATAAAATAAAATTTGCAGCAATTCTCTTAGCTTTTGTGATGGCTGGAGCAAATACCACGGATTTAGACACTCTTTTACAAGGTAAAGAATACAAACTTCCCGCTCTTAAAGCTTCCATGCGAGCTAAAGAAGAGCCGGTTAGCACTTCTGAAACCAAAAGTAAAAGCTCCAACTCTGAATTTACTTTACAATTCGATGCCCTGGCTGATTTTGATGCCGCCCAAAACCGTCGCGCTGATCTGCAGCGGCGCACAGGCATTGGCATTAGGTTGATATTTGATTCACCTTTTTACAAGCTCAGAGGTGGCAGTTTTAGCACTAAAGACGAAGCCGACGATCAAGTTCGTGCTCTACAAGAATACAATATTCAAGCTTTTGTAATAAAAATAAAATAAATATCGCTTAAACATTAAATAAGAAGTGCATGATGTCGCCGTCTTGCACCACATATTCTTTGCCTTCGGTGCGCAAAGCTCCAGCTTCTTTAGCGGCATTCCATGAACCGTGTTTCACATAATCGTCCCAGCCTAAAGTTTCGGCGCGAATAAAGCCTTTTTCAAAGTCTGTGTGAATTACTCCCGCACATGCCGGGGCCTTCCAACCCGCTTCAAAGGTCCAGGCACGAACTTCTTTTTCGCCAGCAGTGAAATAGGTGCGCAATCCTAAAATATGGTAGCCCATGCGGATAATTTCATCTAATCCAGAATGTTCCATACCCAGTTCGGTCAAAAACTCTTCTTTGTCTTCGGGTTCCATCACCGCTAATTCTGCTTCAATTTTTCCGCAAATAACCACCACATCACTGTTGCGTGCCTTGGCGTACTCTTTGAGTTTTTCCACATGGGCATTTCCCGTGGATATTTCATCTTCATGGACATTGGCGCAGTAAAAAATAGGTTTAGCAGTTAAAAGCCCCATTTCTTTGGTTAAAGCAGGGCCTTCTTCGGAAAGTTCCACATCCCTTGCGGCTTTTCCTTGGGCAAAAGCATCTTTGAGCTTTTCTAAATCCGCAATGCGCGCCTTAGAATTTTTATCGCCAATACGGGCAGTTTTGGCTAAGCGAACTAAAGCTTTTTCCACCGTATCTAAATCTTTTAACATCAATTCGGTTTCAATAATCTCCACATCGCGGATGGGATCCACCGTGCCGTGTACATGGGTGATATCTTCGTCTTCAAAGCAGCGGACCACCTCTAAAATCGCTTCACATTCGCGGATATGGGTGAGAAACTGATTACCTAAACCTTCGCCCTGGCTGGCACCTTTTACTAAACCAGCAATATCCACAAATTGCATTACCGCTGGGAGCTTAACCTGGGTTTTGCACTCTTTAAAAAGACGGTCTAAGCGGGGATCGGGAACATTGACCATGCCCACATTGGGGTCGATGGTACAAAAAGGATAGTTAGCCATTTCAGCTCCCGCATTGGTAACAGCATTAAAAATCGTGGATTTGCCCACATTGGGGAGTCCTACTAAACCACATTTAAAACCCATAATAAAACCTCGAAAGAACAAATTATGCGTGCATTTTTAGTATAATTTTCATCTATGATTAAAAAGCATCGCGTTTTTTACAGCGCAAATATAAGATTTCTCTACGCAAGTGTCCTGTTAATGATTTTAATATCTGCTTGTGCTGGTACCAATGCCGAACATGGAGCTTATCAAAAGGAAAGCCCTCCCTGTGAAAATTGCGCCACGGGACAGCCCATAGAATTGAGCGTAAGCTCTAAAAAAGAGACTCTATGGATGGATAGTGCATGGGTGGAAAATCATCGGACAAGTCCTAAAACTTTAATTTCTGCCCCTAGTGTTTTTGTGGATTTACAACAAGTTGAAAAGTGCAGTTTTTGCCACAGTTTAAGCCCCGATGCTCTGGATTTTGACTTTGGCAATAGAATGGACAGTCTTTTAGGGGAAAACCTGGGTTTTAGCGAACAAGCCGTGTTTTGGCCCGGAGCGCATATTCCCACCGCAGATAGTGCAGAATGGCGGCAAATATTAGCAGAAATTCAATCTTTGGAGCTTAAAAGCCTAGAAGAAGTGAAAAATCATGGCACTTTGGGAGAATTATTGCACAATTACGCTGAAAAATGGGATTTAAGCTATTTGTCTTTGCCTTTGCGCATAGAAGTGATAGTTCACAACAAAAAAGGTAAAAGTGGGGCTTTTGAGTGGAAATCTCTGTGGACTTTGTGGGATGTTTCTGCGCAAAAACCGTTAATCATAGCTGATTTAGAACTGTTTTGTGCTACACAAACCCGCACGCCCCCAGATAAAGATTGGTCGGTTTCGGCGGTGGGTATTTTAAATAAATTCCTAGAAAATTAAGCAAAACTGTGAAACTTGCAAATAATCTATTATCTTCTAATATAAGTTATGCAAAGAGGCGTATATGTATAGGGTTTTAGCTTGGTTATTTTTGGTTTTACTGTGGTCTTGTGGTAGCACCATGCTCAAAGAAACGGAGCAGGAGTATAATTATACCCAAGCACAATTAAAAGATAGGGTGCAAAAGACAGAATCTCAAGATTTTGCGGAAAAATTAAAGATTAACGAAGCACAATGGGAGCTAGCTAAAAATGGGGCGAAAAATCCTGTGCGCCAGTTGCGACTAAATTTATGGTTTGATAGGATGGAACTTGCACAAAATGAACTTGAGCAAGAGTTAAATTTGTTGCAAACACAAAGCGAAGTTCAACAAAAAACCATGGCTGAGTTGCATAAGGTTTTGGAAAAAAATCAAAATTATGCCAATAATTACCGTGTAGCAAAAGCTGAGGTGATAAGCAAGGCTCAAGTGGAAAAAAACACGGTTCCTTTAACTTGGCAGTGGGAACTGATAAAAAGTGAGTGGGTGGATGCCGAAAAATTTGCGGATAGCGCCAGCCAAAAAATCCAAACTTTGGAAAGTACAACGCAGAAGTTCTTGGAATTGCGAGCTCAGCGGGACGCTCAAGTCAAAAATATTTTAGAATTGCAGAAATACTTTAATGTGCAAGTGCGCCTAAGTCAGCAAGAAGCTGCGCAAAAAATCGCATCCTTAAGTGATTCACTTTTCACCCAAAAAAGAGTGTGGCAAGAAAAATACGAGGATTTATTGCAAAAATCCATGGATAGAGAGTTTTTAAAGGATCAATTGAGTTTGACTTTACAAGAATTGCGGGGAGTTGCGCATACGGCCATGGAAAAAATTCAAAGTTGCAATCAGAATTTGCAAAACTTAAGCGAAAAAAGTTCCCAAGCTTATGGCGCTTTTATGGGCATCGCCGCTTTGGGTTTGCGGGGAGTTTCCTTTGAAGATGGTCGCTTTATTTTATCTGTGGATCGCACGGAAATGTTAGACAAATCTTTGGAGCTTTTGCAAACATTTTGGTCCCAAGCGCAAATTGACGCTGTGCATTGGGTCGATACCAATGAATTTGCTGCAGAAAGCACTTTAGTGGCTAATGTGGTGAAAAAACGCCACGCTTATTTGCAAAGTCGCTTGCTTTTAAATATCCCCGAAGACTCTCTGGGGCAAAAGCTTAGTTTGCGGGGCTGTGTGCGTCATAATCACCAGTTGGTGGTTTTAGAAGAAATGAGCGCAGACTCTAACTTTTTGGCCGAAGAAAGGAAAATCAGAGACTATGGTGATATAAGCTTGGTGGTTTTCGGTGACAGTTTGCCCACAGAGCTTAGCATGGATTCAGCTACTGCATGCACCGAAGCGGAAATCCTTTTGCTTGAAAGAGGTGCTCTAAGTGAAAAACTTAATGATGAAGACTCCTTAGCACATTCAGATGATAGTTTAAGTAGCGGTTAATGGTTAATGGTTAATAATGCGGCACGCATGGCTTCCGTAGCTGTTGCGAGTTTGTGAAAATCTGGTCGCAGCTTATTACTCCCCGTGACGCTGGTTGCATCACCCTACTCAATCCCCCGAGAAGCTTTTAGTGCGCTACCCAAGAATAGTTCTTTGGAGTGAGCGAGATGTAATACGAGGCTTGCACTACGGAGGCATGATTACCCCTAAAATCGTTGCACTTCCAAGAAAAATCGGCTTTAACAGATTTTTCTCGGAGAAGGACTCTCGCAGGGAGCCCAGCGGGCACTGAACACGATGTTCAGTGTCAAAAATAACATGAGGAATATAATGTCCCAAACATAGGCTTGGTTGTGCTTAATAAACTTCCGAACTCTCTGCCAATTAGCTGATGCGAATTGGCAAAAACATTTTATCAAAGTTCAAAGATTTATCGAAGTCTGACGAAGCATAGCGCCTGCGTAGCCCAAAGAAAAGATTTATTCGGCGGAACCGACGGCAGCCTTAGCAGCAGCAATGCGTGCCACTGGAACGCGGAAAGGCGAGCAAGAAACATAATCCAAACCGATTTCATGGGAGAAAACGATGGAAGCAGGATCACCGCCGTGCTCTCCACAAATTCCCACTTGTAAGTCTGAACGACTGGCACGACCTTCTTCCATGGCGATTTTCATCAAACGACCCACACCCACTTGATCTAAAGTGGCAAAGGGGTTAGCATCTACGATGCCCACATCGGCGCGTTCGTAGTAGGGTAAAAAGGCGCCAGAATCATCTCGGCTCATACCCATAGCTGTTTGGGTTAAATCGTTGGTTCCAAAGCTAAAGAACTGCGCGTGCTTGGCTATATCGCCTGCGGTGAGAGCGGCACGGGGAATTTCAATCATGGTTCCCACCAAGTACTCTACTTCCACCCCTGCAGCTTTCATTTCTTCGGCGGCAATGGCGTGCACTAATTCTAATTGAAGCTCCAATTCTCTTTCGAAACCTACCAAAGGAATCATAATTTCAGGTTGGGGCTTAACACCGGTGCGTTTTGTTACCGCAATGGCGGCGCGTATAATAGCACGGGTTTGCATTTCTGAAATTTCGGGATACACAATGCCCAAACGACAGCCGCGATGACCGAGCATGGGGTTAGATTCGTGTAAAGAATTAGCAATGCTGGCAACTTTCTCAAAGGGAATATTAAGCTTTTGGGCTAAGTTTTCCATCTGATCTTTGGAATTTGGCAAAAATTCATGCAAAGGCGGATCCAAATAACGCACGGTTACTGGACGCTCACCCATGGCTTCAAAAAGACCTTCGAAATCTTCTTGCTGAATGGGCAAAAGTTTGTCCAAAGCGCCGTTAAAGTGATTGCGTGCCAAGGAATATTCGTTTTCCAACAAAGTGGCATCTTGGGGACGCTCAGCGAGCTTGTCTTTGTACTCGGCGTATTCTCCAGCAAACATAATGAGTTCTCGCATGGTGTCGATGCGATCACCTTCAAAGAACATGTGTTCAGTGCGACATAAGCCCACACCTTCAGCGCCGAAGGCCACGGCATTTAACCCTTGTTCTGGCTGATCCGCATTGGTGCGAATGCCCAATTTGCGATATTTATCTGCCAATTTCATTACAAAATCGTAGTATTTATAGAGTTCAGAATCTTCAGGAGCGAGAGTCTTTTCCACTAACACTTGAATTAATTCCGAAGGAGCGGTGTCAATTTTACCAGCAATAACTTCGCCAGTGGAACCATTAATTGAGATAAAATCACCTTCTTTAATGCTAACACCTTTGGCTTTCATTTCGCCTTTTTGGTAATTGATTTCGATTTCTCCAGCTCCAGCTACGCAAACTTTACCCATCTGACGAGCCACCACCGCTGCGTGGGAAGAAACTCCGCCTTTGGTGGTCAAAATACCCGCAGCTGCAAGCATTCCTCGCAAATCTTCGGGGCTGGTTTCCACACGAGCCAAAATCACTGGTCCTTTTTCTGCCCATTTTTCAGCTTTTTCCGCAGAAAAAGCCACTACACCAGAAGCTGCACCTGGGCCTGCAGGCAATCCTGCGCTTAAAACACTACCCGCGTCTTGGGCGGCCTGATAAGCATCGCTGTCAAAAATAGGGGCCAAAAGTTGCTCAATGGCTTCGGGGTCGGCGCTGGCAATTACATGGGATTCTGTCATTAGACCTTCTTGTACCATGTCGTAAGCCACTTTCACATAGGCTTGGGCGGTGCGCTTACCATGGCGGGTTTGCAACATATATAGCACGCCATTTTCGATGGTAAACTCAAAGTCTTGCATATCGCCAAACTCTTTTTCTAAGCGTTTGCGCACTTCGCAAAGTTCCACAAAGCAGTGCTCCAAACCAGGAGCTTTTTCCATTTCACTGATATGCAAAGGAGTGCGAATACCCGCCACCACATCTTCACCTTGGGCATTTACCAAGTATTCACCATAAAATTCATCTACACCGTTTGCAGGGTTGCGAGTAAAGGCCACGCCAGTACCAGAATTGTTGCCCATATTACCAAAAACCATGGCTTGCACATTTACGGCGGTTCCCCATTCGGCGGGGATATTATACTTTTTTCTATATAAAATAGCACGGTCGTTCATCCACGATGCAAATACTGCTCCAGTGGATCCCATAAGTTGTTCGTAAGGGTCGCTGGGGAACTCTTTGCCCGCTTCTTTTTTCACCAATTCTTTGTATTGGGCGATTATGCTTTTGAGCTCTTCTTCGTTGAGTTCGTTGTCTTGCTCCACCCCGCGAATGGCACGGGTGGCAGTTAAAATTTCTTCAAAAGGGTCGTTTTCGTCTTCGCTTTTTCTACCCACGCCCATCACTACGCCAGCATACATCTGAATAAAACGGCGATAAGAATCGTAGGCGAAGCACCCATTGTCGGTCTTGGCTTTTAGCACTTCTACCGTGGTGTCGTTTAGGCCTAAGTTTAAAATCGTGTCCATCATACCGGGCATGGAATCCCTAGCACCAGAGCGTACGGCTAATAAAAGAGGGTTATCGTCGCCACCAAATTGTTTTCCCGTGGCTTTTTCTATGTCTTTTACCGCAGTGCGCACATCATTTTCTAATGTTGCGGGGTAGCTGCGATCGTTGTTGTAAAAATAATTACAAACTTCTGTGGTAATTGTAAAACCAGGAGGAACATTAAAACCCCTTAGAGCCATTTCTGCTAAATTAGCTCCTTTACCTCCCAATAAAGATCTTTGGGTACCATCT
>JAAZFC010000044.1 GCA_012511955.1 Fibrobacter sp.
ATAAATCGCTTTAACTTTCCCGCATCAATGCGATCCACAGGGGAAAGCATATAGTGCATATCCGCCATGCAAGGCCCGGTAGTGTTAAAACTCTTTTTGCGCATAAGGGAAATGTACTAAATTAATGATAAATGGTTAATGGTTAATGGTTAATGGTGAATGGTTAGAGAGAAGTTGCGACAAGATTTTCGGGGAGTAGTAAGTTGGAGATGCCACTGTCAAAAGTAAAAGTTTACAAGTTAATCTGTAATTCACTAATTTACCCCCTATATTTTCACAGAAATCTTGTAACCGATAGAGTTTATTCCATCATCAGCATTCCCCCACCGTTTCCAAATTTTATGCAAACTAACTACTATTAACTTCATTTTTTCTCAAAATAGTAGTATAATAGCAACATAGCTATTTTAACCATAATAACCTATTATTTAATTATGAAAAGTATTCGCTGGATACAGAATGTTTTAATAAATGACGAGCCCGCCACCCTCGAGGTGATGATGGGTGTCCACACTATTGCTGATAAGTGCTATGTGCGGGTTAATCAAGAGCAAGAGCATTGGTTTAACCCCCAAAGCGATCAGAGAGATTTGATTTTACAGCAGGGCAAGTCCATGCTTCAACAACTTTTAAAAGAACACACGGTTAGTTTGCCTGATGGCGAACCCTTTGATTGGAATTAATTTATGAAAAACCCTTTACACTTTACCATTCACGGTCATTTTTACCAGCCTCCGCGCCAAAACCCTTGGACGGGATTTATAGAAAACCAAGAAAGCGCCAGTCCGGCTCACGATTGGAATGCACGCATTGCCAAGGAATGTTACGAACCCAACTCGGCTTCGCGTATTTTAGACCCCCACGGTCGTATTCAAGACATGATCAACAACTATGAATATATGAGCTTTAATATCGGGGCAACTTTAATGTCGTGGATCAGGCAAAACACCCCGGATTTGTACGAACGCATCAAAGAAGCTGATCGCAACTCGGCCAAACGCCTAAACGGACACGGCAATGCGGTGGCGCAAGTTTACAATCATATCATTATGCCTTTGGCTACCCCCGAAGATCGCCTCACCCAAATTCGCTGGGGAATACGGGATTTTGAATTTCATTTTGGCCGCAAACCCGAAGCCATCTGGTTGTCTGAAACTGCAATTAACATGGATACGGTGGTGGATTTAATTAACGAAGGCATAAAATTCACTATACTTTCCCCCACTCAAGCCCAATCTTTCCGCTCCTTAGAAGGTGGCGATTGGATAGACTGTTCCGACACTAATATCGACACTTCTAAAGCTTATCGGATTATCCCCCGGGACGAGCACGGCAATCTTTTGTGCGAAGGTCATTTAGATGTGTTTTTCTATCATCCTTGGCTTTCCAGTGCGGTGGGTTTTGAGCATTTGCTTCGGGATGCCAATATCTTTGGCAACAGGATTTTAAACGAGTTTTCCCCAGACAAAAAGCAACAATTAGTTTCCATTGCCACCGATGGCGAGTCCTACGGGCACCACGAACCTTTTGGGGATATGTGCGCAGCTTGGTTATTTAAGCATTTCGCCCCGGAAAACAACATGGTTCCCGTAAACTACGGCTGGTATTTGGAGGAGTTTCCCCCCACAGAAGAAGTTTTACTCAAAAATGTGCATGTAGAAGGCAGCGCTTGGTCCTGCGCCCATGGTGTGGGTCGCTGGTACCGAGATTGTGGTTGTTCCACGGGCGCTCCCGAAGGCTGGAACCAAAAATGGCGCACTCCTTTGCGCGACGCTCTCAACTATCTCAAAGAAGAAGCAGACAAGATATATCTTTCCGAATGGAAGCGCATTGCTCACACCGACGCTTGGCAAGCCCGGGATTCCTATATCGACGCACTTTTGCACCCCGGCAATTTAGAAGCCCGTCGCAAAGTGATTTTGCCCCAGCTTATCAACAAAAATTCCGCCATAGATTTTGCCCAAGCCCTGCGTTTATTAGAAATTCAGCGCTTTAGCATGCTTAGCTTTACCAGTTGCGGTTGGTTTTTTAACGACATCGAAGGCATAGAACCTTTGCAAAACCTACGCTTTGCTTTGCGCGCCTTAGAACTGTTGCAACCTTTTGTGAGCATGGGTAAATCCATCACCGCCAAATTCCTCGGCATTTTGGCCAGGGCAGAATCCAACCAAAGTCAGCGCAATGGCGTAGAAATATTCAATGACTTGGTGCAACCGGATATTCCCGCTTGGGTCAAGCAATTCGGAGAAGTTGCCGCCCTTATGCACCTGCAACTTTCCACCACCAAAAGCTGTCAACGCGATTTGTTCCAGTTCACTTTAGAACAAAACAAGCAAAGTGCGGAAATTTCTTATTTCAAATTTCATATTCAGCAATTAGAAACCTTAGAAGAAATTCAAGCCTCCATTGTTATAAAAAGTGGCACTTTAGGAAGAACTTATTTGGCCGTTATTGAAGGCGAAGATTCCTGGACGCAAATCAAAGGCTTGGACCCCAGCAGCGACCCCAAAAAAGTGGCGCAAAAGCATTCCAAAGCCATATTTATGCGCATGAGCGACTTATTTGTGGATTCTTTGCATCGCATAAATTTAAGCGCCTCCGAACGCAGTTTCAAACTGGTCTCCAAAGACTTGGCCAATTTTGCACAAAAACATTCCTTGGCTCTGGATTGCGTAAAAGATCACAGCGAAGCTTTGCCGGCGGTGTTCCGCCAAGGATTAATATCTGCTTTGAATGCGGAGATCAACCGCTTAATGCACAAAAGCTTGACTCATATAGACGAAGATCTACTCCGAGAAAGCAAAGAGCTTATAGACGAAGCCAAAAAGCTTGATATAAAGCTAACCACCGGAGGGCTGTGCGCCATGTTCTACCAAAGGCTAAGCGATTTGGTGGTTTCTGCCACTAAAGGAAAGCCTGATGAAAAGGCTATTTCGCAAATTACGGGCTTAATTACCATCGCCGACTGGATGGAATTAGACATTAATAAGACCGCTTTAGAAAACTTAGCCTTTGAATCGTATCAAAACATGCAAAAATACTCTGAAATTCCAGAGATTTTAAAACCCATGTACGATTGGCTTAACTTTGCAGAGATTAAAGAAGAAAAGCAAAAAGAGCAAGAAGATTAAGTTTTCACATGCTCAGAACGCACAAATAACAGCGAGCCTAAAGTTACCATAGCCAAAGCAAAAACTTTGGCTATACCTGCAGGCTCGTTGTAGGCTATTATTCCCGCCAAACTGGGTATTAGCATCCCCAAAGCGGCGGAGAGCGGCACAATAAACAAAGCGCGCCCCTTGGTCATGCCCATTTGCGTATAAGCGAAGCCCAGCAAATATGTAAGCACATACAAAAAAGCTTTGAGCATAAAAGCCCAGTTCGAAATTAGAGCGCTCACTACTATATCTGGGTTTTTTAGGTATTCACTCAAACTTTTGATTAGCACACTAGACAAACCAAAACCTAAGCCCCCAATCAAAGCTTTGCGCAGTTCAAAAGTTTGCACTTTAAAGCGTAAAAATGCCATTAATCCTAATACTAAAGCCACAAATATTCCCAAATTTAAGGGGTTTTCATAGCCGGCTTGTTCATTTTGCAAAGCGCTGGAAAAGCCAATGCCCATCACGGTAAAAATAATGGCCAAAGCCGTGCGTTTATCCAAATATTCCTTTAAAAAAAGCCAGCCGCCCAAGGCGGTCAAAACAGGATTTAAAGCCATCATGGGCTGCACCAAACTCATATTAAACTGTGCCAAAGCTCCGTAATACAATATGGTGGCCACCGCGCTAAGGGCAATGCCCAACCACCAATGCCAGCTTTGCAAAACTTTAGCCACCAGCTTTTTTAAGCCTTGACCATGACTAATGCGATCCGCTTGGCTTAGCCCTATTTTTTGCAGTAAATTGCCCACTGCCAAAAGGGAGGCAGGGCTAAGGGTCCACCATAAAAACATTATTTTTTGCCCCAAGCGGCTTGATAAAGCCAATAATTGCCCATCACTCTCTTCACATAATCCCGGGTTTCCCAATATGAAATTTCTTCGATTTCTATGGGATAAGGCTGGGAACCATTGGTGCGCAACCATCTTTTGGCCGGGGAAGGGCCCGCATTGTAATTTGCCAGCACATAAACGGGGTTTTTATACTCATCCATTAAATCTTTTAAGTAGCGCACTCCTAATTCAATGGACATTTGAGGATTATAGAGCAGATCTGGATGGAATTTGGCTATTTTTTCTTTTTTAGCCAAATTTCGCCCCGTGGCAGGCATAATCTGCATCAATCCTCTAGCTCCGGCTGGGCTGGTTATGCCGCTTTGGAAAATAGATTCTTGGCGCATCACCCCCAACACAAAATATGGAGATAATTCGTGCTGAGCTAAGCTTTTCTCCATGGTTTCTAACCACGGGCTAGGCGCAGGGTACATCCACTGCATCACTGGCGCGGGTAAGGTATGCATGCGACGCCTGCTCATCATATTAATAAACTTGCGCGCATAATCATAAGATTCTCCGATTTCGCCATTGGCGAGCAACAAAGAGCCCACATCGTACAAATACAGAGGGTTTTTCGCATATTTTTTGTCACTATCAGCGATTAAATCATAAGCTTGTTCGCTAAAGCCCGTTTGAAAATACCATTGTATTTCTTTGGTTAAATTAGGACTATATGCTGCATGGGCTTTAGTCACAAAATTCTTTTTTACCCATTGCAAAGCAGAATCTCTATCCATTTCTAAGACTTGCAGCTGGGGAATTTCGCTGGCCGCTACTTGCAAGCTATCTTGCAAGCTATAACGCGCAAGCCAAGCGTACCAAGAAAGGGGGAAAGACTCGATGGTGGCCACATATTTGTTCTTGGCTTCCGCGTTATTGCCGGCTTTTTCCATGGCCATTCCCTGAAAATATAAAGCCGCCGCCTGCGGCCAGCCGTTGCGGGCGATATTGGCAGCGTTTTCCAAAGAATTGTAAGCTTTTTGCCATTGTTTTTGCTTTAAATGTATAAGTCCGATACGAATGGGAGCCCATTGTTTGCGCAAATTATTGCCAAAACGGTCATGGGAAAGTCGAGTGTAAATATCTATGGCTTTGGTGTATTCCTTTCTCTGCTCCGCTTCAAATCCCCTCACCCACAAAGCATTGGCGTTTTCGGTGCTATAGGGGTAATTTTTGTAGAAATAATCTTGCCATTTCTTGGTTTCCACCGCATTGCCTTCGTTGCGCCGTAATCGCAGCAAAGTCTGTACATAATCCGAGCGCATTTGCACCGAATCTACCAACCACTGATAGCGTTCCGCCGCTTGGGCGTACTTCTTTTGGTCGGCAAAAATATCTGCCTCCCGACGGTGCAAAGAAATCCTTTGCTGCCTAGTGATCTGAGGATGCTGCAAAGCGGTGTCCAAAATCTGCAAACAGCGATTCCCCTTGGCGCTTTTACATTCTTCGAGCACATAATTCACCAAGATATTTGCCTCAGTGGGCAAACCGATTTTTTGCGTAATCTGCAAAGCTTTTTGATAAGAACTAACCCGCATTTCTGACCACGCCATAAAAGATTGGATAAAATTCCGCTGAGCTTCTCTTTCTTTTTTCAAGGCTAAAGCTTGTTCGCCCAGGGCAAAATGCAACCATGCCTGATGTTTATGACCATTCTTCTTTTGCAACTCTTTTTTGAGAGCTTGGTATTTTTCTTCGGTGCTAATAGTGTCTTTTAGCAACAATTCCACATTTAAGCGACTTATTTTATCCACTAAATGCGCAGTTTTTACGCCTTCTAAAGTGGCTAAAATGCTTTTGGCCTCTAAAAATTGTTGTAATTCTAAATGGCAGTGCACCCGGCGAATATCCACCACATCTTGCAGTTTTTTTTCGAGTTTTAACCCTTGGTACATTATCAAAACAGAATCGTACTTGGCTTCGTGAAAATAAACTGCGGCTTGGGCCAAACGATATTCAGCATCTTCTGCAGAACTAGTTTCTAGGGCCTTTAAAAAACGCGGTTTTTCAAAAAATTGATATTTATACTCTGGCCATTTTAAATATTTAGAAGAATTTGCGAAAATACTAATAGAAAAGAAAAACACCAGTAAAAATATTCTTTGCATTTTAACTTACTTTATCACATCGAGTGATACTATGTGATCCTTAATTTTTATGAGAGCTTTATCTTGTACGCCAAAATCAGAGGTAGAAATAAATGATGATAAGCCTAAATCAGATATTTTCTGTAAATACTTTTGCTTAAGATAGCGGTTTATCTCGGTAGCATCGGGAAGTCCCAATGCTTTTTGGGCTGTGGCTCGAGCTTCTTCGTAGGTAATAGAGCGTATAAACTTTTTGATTTCCATGATATTCCATGGGGTCATGGACAATTCATCTACCCCCAAACCTATGAGCAAAAGCGCAGAAAGAGGTTCCACCACCATTTCACCACAAACGCTCACCGTTACCCCATGGGCGTGGGCTGCTTGCACCACTTGGTTGATCATTCGCAGCACAGCGGGGTGATGGGGTTGAAATAAATCGGCAATTTTTTCGTTGGATCTATCCACCGCTAGGGTGAATTGCACCAAATCATTGGAGCCAATGCTCACAAAATCCACTTCTTTCACCAATTCATCTATCATCAATACGGCGGCGGGCACTTCTACCATAATACCCACTTCCACTTTAGGAATTTCCACGGATTTCGCTTTCAATTCTTCTGAAACTTCTTTTAAAATCGCTTTGGCTTGAAAGATTTCTTCACGGGAGATAACCATGGGAAACATAATGCGTAGATTTTTCGCCTCGGCTCCAGCCACTAAAATCGCTTTTAATTGGGTTTTAAAAAGTTCCACATTGTCCAAACATACCCTAATGGAACGCCATCCCATAAATGGGTTAGCCTCGTCAGTAATAGACAAAGCGGGGATAATTTTATCGCCCCCAGCATCTAAAGTTCTTATGGTAATGGTCTTATTTTTTAATTTACTAATAATATGCCCATAAGCTTCCAGTTGTTCTTCGAAACTAGGGTTATTTTTTTGAATAAATAAAAACTCTGACCTATATAATCCCACTCCATCGGCACCCATATTTTCCAGTTCGTCCGCTTCCCGAGGCAATTCAATATTGGCCAATAATTTTATATGCTTGCCATCGAGGGTAATGGGTTCTAAACCGCGTACAGTGAGTAATTCTTGCTCTTGTTTGCGGAAAGTCTCGATTTTGGACTCATATTTTGCCAAATCCGAATCATTGGGGTTGATAATCACCACGCCACTGGAGCCATCTACTACCAATAAATCTCCAGAACTGATGTTTACGGAAATATCTCTTAAACCTGCCACCGCAGGCAGCTTCATGGCTCGGGCTAAAATAGAAACATGGGAGGTACGCCCCCCCGTATCCGTGGCAAAAGCTATTACTTGTCCTTCTTTTAAATTCACCACATGACTGGGATTTAAGGTATGACTAATGAGAATCACTCCCTCATCGCTAACCAAAGGACTATCGGTGCTTAAAATAGTGCCAGGTTCAGAAAGCAAAGCCATCATGCGATTGTACAAATCTGTTAAATCCGAAGCTCGTTCCTGCAAAAGTGTTTCTTCGCTAGCCTCGAACATATCAATAAAGTCGTTCATACGAATATGAAAGGCATAGCGTGCATTATGCTTTTTTTTACGAATATTATCTAAGACATCGTCTATGATGGTGGGATCTTGCAGCATCATAATTTGCGCATCTAAAATGCGGGCATCTGCTTGCCCCACGCGTTGAGATAACTGCTGTTTAGCAATTTCTAAATCCCGTATAGATTGCTTGATCGCCCTTTGAAAAATCGCCAATTCTTTGGGAATGCGTTCCACAATAATAGGGCTTGAACTAACCGCAAACTCCTTTTCCACCAATATCTGTGCCACCCCAATGGCAAAGCCAGGGGAAGCAGGCACTCCACTGAGTATCAATCGCTGCTTATGTGTCTTGATTTTCTTCTTGGAATCTTTCATCGAATAATTTTTCTAAGGCGGCAAAAACTTCTGAAGCATCGGGACCATCTACCTCCACCTCTACCTCGGTATCTGGTACTATGGCTAGCATCATCAAATTTAAGATGCTTTTGGCGTTGGCGCGCACACCTCGATACACAAAAAACACATCGCTTTTATATTTACTGGTTAAATCAGCTATCATACCAGCTGGGCGGGCATGTACTCCTGATTTATTCATTACTTTTAATTTCTTTACTAACATACTAGAAAAAATCAATATTTACATCTAGGCCATCTTCTAAAATCGTCCTAAATAGTGAATCTGCAGAGCTAACCACATTGGACAGTTCATCGTGTAATTTGCGGTCATTAAGCAAAACTCCCAAAGTATTGTCCTTGGCTTGCAACCTTCTAACCAAAACATCTACCCTAATCAACAAAGAATCCATGGTGACAAGCATTTCATTTGCACCCGATGTCAAAACCTTAGCATCTCCCATAAGATCTTCTAAGGGTTCTGTATTTTCGTCCAGCAAGTCGTTTACTTTCTCCGTAACTATGTTTAAATTACCTAGCAATTTTTGCAATTCAGGGTCAGTTTCGTTAATCATACGAGCCACGCGTAACTCCAAAGCTTCAGTTTGCTTAAGTAAACCATGAAAACGCTGGCTAAATTCGGGATGCGCTACTGTGGAATCCAAAATATCTTTCACCGAGCGTATCAATGTATGGGTAGAATCAAAAATTTCACCCGCTAATCCCATGGCTTCCGCAATTCCCGCATCAAAAATCCCCGGAAGTGTATCCCCTGGATTGTAGTACTCGGTATCATCGCCCAAAACCATACCAATTTGACGCTCTCCCATTAGACCAACATTTTGCACTTTTACCCTAGAATCTTTGGGTATTTTAACATCGTGCCGCAAACGGATTTGCACCCGAACCCTATTGCCCTCAAGCACCATATCTTCAACTTTCCCTAATTTAACCCCATTAACTTTTACAGGATCATCAAAGTTTAGCGTAGAAACCTGGGTAAACAATATATGGTAACGGTTAAAGTGCTCTCTAGGATCGTGTTCATTTAAGAAAAACACACCGAACACCAAAATAACCATCGTTAATAAAACGACGAATCCAACAATGAAATACAGCTTTTTATCTTTTTGCATGGAACATTTGAAATTTACAAAAATTAAAGGTCTTTGGTTTAAAATATATCAACATTCATATCTAAGCCTTTTTTTCTTACACTTGTGGCCAAATTTCTGATATTAGCCACCAACTCCACGGCTTGTTTATGCAAACTTTCATTTAATAATAAAGCTCCAGCGGTATTTTCATCACTTTCTAACTTTGCGGTAATCCAATCTAACTTTTCAGTGAGCGTATCGGCCGTAAAAGATATTTCTTCTAGTTTTTTATCTAATTGTTGTAAACTGTCACTTAAACCCGATGCCACATTGGTAAATATATCACCTAATCCTTCTATTTGTAATTCTAAGGTATTAAAAGTTGCTTGCAAAGTTCTAAAATCTTCTTTAGTATTTTTTACCACCCTTTTAACTTGGCGCACATCTCTTTTAGTCCTACGCACAATATTTTTGGCCTTGCGTTGCACTTGCTTATCGCCCACCGTAATATTCCAAACATCAGCACTCACTTGCAACAAAGTGTCTATGCCAAGCAACAATTCGTGAGCGGCGTAGCCCAAACTAGTGGAACTCATATCGAAACCACCTTCTAAAGTATCGCCATGGGCAAAAAGTTCGGAATGATCCCCTAAATTAATATCCACTAAACGCTTACCTAAAATACCCGTGTTTGCCACTTGAAAGGTGGTATTTATGGGAACAGGAACATCTTTATCTATAGCTATACCCACCCAAACGCCGTGATCTACCAACTGCACAGACTTAACCTTACCCTTAACTAAGCCCCCCACAACCACAGCATCTCCAGGTTCCAAAGGTCCCACTTCGGGGAACATTATGTATAAATCAGTATAAGGACGCAAAGGACTATTAGGGTGAAACTTTAGCCACAATGCCGCTACTCCAACAAATAGCAACAACAAAAACACCGCAAAAGGCTTGTTGCCTGCACTAAATTCGTCGTTGTTGGACATATTACTCATTAAAACCTGAAATTTGCCTGTACCAAAATATATTATCTTGTGAATTATTTTGGGATTTTTTGTTTTGAATAGCTTTTAAAAGGTTTTGGTTGAATACCTCGGCGCTATCCACCCCTGCTTGTTTCATTAAAGTATCCATGGCCACCACTTCAGAAATCACGGTGATATTTTTGCCCGGCAACACCGGAATCACAACTTTGGGAATTTGTACTCCCATAACATCTTGATACTTTACATCTAAACCCGTGCGGTCGTAATGTACATTCTCTTCATAATATTGTAACTCAATAATTATTTCCACTTTTTTGCTATTTCGCACCGCATGTATGCCAAACATTGAGCGTATATCTATGATTCCCACCCCGCGGATTTCCATGTGATGCCCCAAAATTGGATCGCTATGACCAATAATGTTTTTGCCTCCGCGCACTAACTTCACTGAATCGTCAGCCACTAGACGATGCCCTCGTTCTACTAAGTCTAGCACGCATTCACTTTTGCCCACATTGCTATCGCCAATATAGAGCATCCCCACGCCAAAGACATCTACTAAACTGGCATGTACCACTGTAAAAGGGGAGAACCATTGTTGAAGTTCATAACTAACTTCTTTGACAAAATCGGCGGTTCCCAAATTACTTACCATCAGTGGGATATTAAGGGATTCGCACATTTGCAACAATTCTCTGTGAGGTTGCAAACCGTGGCAAAGCACCCACAAAGGCGAGCTATATTTTTGCAAAACGGCGAATATTTTCTGGCGTTTTTCCGCACCCATGGATTCCAAAAAACTCCATTCCGTGGTGCCTAGCATTTGTATGCTTTGGTAAGAAAAAACCTCAGTGAAACCAGCTAAGGCCAAGCCTGGACGATGAATTTCTGGTTCGGTAATTGAAGTGTTGAAAGTTTGTTCCGATGTTTTTAGATCTAAGCAGAACTGCTTTTTAAACTCTGTAAAAAAATCCTGCACCGGAAGGACTTTCCGGCGCTGGATTATGATATCTTTTAAATTTTTTGAACTCAAATGTCCACAGCCACTGATGAAAGAGGCTCTCCTCTATAGGTTTTTTGTTTTTGATTCTCTCTTTTTAGCTGACGTTCTACGCGTTCAAAGGCTACATCTATAGCTTTACCCATGTTTTCTTCCTTTGCCGTAGCCTTAATTGTTTGTTGGCGAATTTTAACCACCATATCTACTTTGCGGGAATTTTTTCGTTCTGCGTCTAAGACAATGGATACCTCTGTGATGTTAGGGTAAAACCGTTGTAGGCGTTCAGCCTCTTCTTGCACTCTTAGTTGTAAGGATTCAGAAGCATTAAAATGACGAGCAGATACTTGAATATTCATAAAAACCTCCAAAAATGAGACGAAATCGTCTATTATTTTATTATACAATGTTTTGCGCTAAAAAAAAAGGAAAAATTATAAAAAGATTTATATCGCCGATGAAATGCGGTTGCAACGAGATTTTCGGGGGATAAAGTAAGGTGATGCAACTAAATCATCAATCATCATCTATTTCCACATCTCTTACACAGCGGACTGAACGAGCAAAACTTTTATCCATCAGCCCTCCATTTGTTAACAAATGGTAATATTCTTTATTTGTTATATAAACCGATCTAGCTGTATATTCACCTACTTGTTCTGGGAACCAAAACTCAGTATTTTCCCTAAACCAGAAAATTCCCCTCCCCCACCTCCACCACCCGGTAGGGCGGAAAAGCCGCTCCAGTTGCCAGCATCATTCCAGCCCACAGGGGATTGCACGGTTCTAGCAGCATTTATAGCTAATAAAACCCCTACAAAATCACTTCCATTCATAATATGCCAACCCTTAGGGCATATACCTGTAATTTTTCCATGACTCCCAAATTTTTCTGTGGGCATAAGGCACCGCTCATTACCCCCTAACTCCACAGAATCGCAGGCAGCGGGTAAGCCCATGGCCATTGACCAGGTATATAAGTCTCCAAAGTGATTTTCACAATACCAGGGATCGTCGTCATAGCAATACTTTGTAGAATCTGTTAAAGCTACACCATCTTTAAGGTTAACTTGTCTGCCATAATTCAAATTTTCTGCAAAAAACTCTATTTTTTTCGGAAATGGCAAATTTACAATGGTTGTTGCATAAACTTGCCCATCTCTATCATCCGTAAATGAGCTATCTTCGCACTACTAGAACTTTCTTCACTCCCACCACTAGAACCGTTCTCTGCTTTGCTGGAATTGCCTGCTTCGGTTTTTCCTGAACTTGTGCCAGTGTCTTTTGCAGAGCTTTTGCCTGTACTGCCTGAACTGCCATCTGCTTTTCCAGAACTGGATTTGGCTATGGCGGTGGTGTCACTTGGCACTTCACTACCATTGGTTACACCGTTTTCTTTGCCACAGGCAATGATTAGCACCATAGCCAAGGCTAAGGTGAGGATTGTTAGGGAATTATTTTGTTTTTTTAAGTTAAATCGCATAGTTATCCGTCCTTTAAGGATAAAACAGTAAGTTTCGACAAGCTTTCTGCAAACTAACTACTAATAACTTTCTTCTATGCCCGTAAGCGATGACCCGCCCCTCGATACATTTTTTGCAAAAGCAAAAAACACACGGGGACCGTGGAAATTAAAGTTTCTTCCTAATTCGCGAGGGGAATACTCCCATTTGCTCGCGGTATTTGGCCACGGTGCGGCGAGCTAATTGCACATCTCGCTCTGCTAAAAGATCCACGATTTTTTGATCGGAAAGAGGCTTGGCTTTGTCTTCGCCAGCGATGAGGTCTTTGATTGCATTTTTGGCAAGTTCTGCAGAAATTTCCGTACCATCATCTTGGCTTACGCTGGACGAAAAGAAGTCTTTAAGTTCCATCAGCCCAAACTGAGTTTGCACAAATTTGCCATTGGTGGCGCGGTTTACCGTAGAAGGATGTATGCCTATTTCATCGGCCACATCTTGTAAAATCAACGGTTTTAAATGCCCGGGGCCTTTTTCGAAGAAGTTAATCTGCTTTTGCAAAATTACATTCATCACCCGCAACATGGTGGCACGCCTTTGCCCCACACTTTGCACCAACAAATCCGCCGCTTGCAATTTTTCTCTGATATACCTTTTATCCTCTCGACTCAGATTTTTGTCTTTCAATAATTGCTTGTAAGTCTCAGAAACTCTAATTTTTGGGGTATGCCCTTCTAAAAGACGCACCGCAAAAGCTCCATTTTCGTCTAATTCCACCGTCATTTCAGGGATTTTCATAAAATAATCTTTTTCTCCCATTAAAAATCCAGGAGAAAGAGTTAGACGGGTAATATCTTCTTGAACTAAGCTTTTCACCTCGGCTTCGGTGATTTCTAAAATCTTGGCGATTTCAGCATATTTCAGCTCTAAAAACAAGTCAAAATGATTCTCTAAAATCTCAAAAGCTAAGGGGGAAAAATCGCTTAAACGCTCGGCTTGCAGCAATAAACCTTCTCGTAAATTAAAAGCACCCACCCCCGCAGGATCAAAGTCGCGCAAAACCTCTAAGGCTTCTATAACCGCCGGCGGAGTGTCTTCGGTGGGACCGCCATTTCGGATCATTAGCTCTGTGGCTGCCAAAATTGGCTTGGGAGGCAAAGCCATTTTTTCTGCCGGCAAATCCTTAAAATCTTCCGCATTAAAACTCAAATAACCATCGTCATCTAAACTGTTAATCAAATAATGCGCCGCGGCAAAAACATCGGCATCCACATCTTCGAATTTAAGTTGTTCTAAAAGCAAATCACTGAGCAATTTACCTCGAACTGGCGTGCGTTCAAACACCAAATCCGGATCTGGCACCGCTAAATCTGGACCATCGTAATAATTATCCTGTTCCTGGGGTTTATCTTCCCATTGCTTTTCTTCTTCGGAATAATCATCCATAAACTCTCTTTCCCAATCCACTTCGCGGTCTGCTTCATAATCTTCGTCTTTTGGGGAGTTTAAATCATCTTCGCTAAAATCTCTTTCTTCGGCGATATATTCTTCGCCTATTTCAATAAGGGGATTTATTAGCATTTCTTGGCTGATAAGCTGCTCTAATTCCACGCTATTAGTCTGCAAAATCTTCACCGACTGGATCATTTGCGGCGCGAGTTTTTGCTCCATTTTCATGGAAACACTTTGGTGCATTCCTAAATTCATATCTACCTCAATCTAAGCGAAATGACTCTCCTAAATATATTTTCCGCGCGCGTTCGTCTTGGGCCAAAAACTGCGAAGTTCCTTCGGTAAGCACTTGGCTTTTGTACATAATATAAGCTCTGTCGGTAATAGACAAAGTTTCGCGCACGCTGTGATCAGTGATCAAAATCCCCATGCCCTTGTCTTTTAATTGAGATATAATATTTTGAATATCTTCTACGGCAATGGGGTCAATCCCCGCAAAAGGCTCATCTAACAACAAGAAATCGGGTTCCGAAGCCAAAGCGCGGGCTATTTCTAAGCGCCGTCTTTCGCCCCCCGAACAGGACATGGCTTTATTTTTGCGAATGTGTTCTATTTTAAATTCTTCGAGCAGTTCTTCTAAACGCTGTTTGCGCGCCGCTCTTTTTAGGCCTTGGGTTTCTAGAATAGCCATGATATTATTTTCCACACTTAATTTGCGAAACACCGAAGATTCCTGGGGTAAATATCCTATACCCAAGCGCGCTCTTTTGTACATGGGCTGCGTAGAAATTTCCGTATCGTTTAAAAAGATATACCCTTTGTCTGGCCGCACCATGCCCACTATCATATAAAAAGTTGTGGTTTTGCCTGCTCCATTGGGGCCCAACAAGCCCACCACCTCACCTTGGTGAAGTTTAATTGACACATCGGACACAACTTGCCGCCCGCCATAGCGCTTTATTAGCCCCGATGTACTAATGGTATTCACTGTGCTACTCAATTTTCACCTGCTTGCTTAAATCCGTGTATTTGCCTGTGGCTTTATTCCCTATTATACGCAAATTTGCAACCTTGGTGGAATCAAATTTGATAAAAATGGAATCGCCCAAAGCGTCGTTTTTCCCCGCCACTTTACGATGGTCGTCTATGTACCAATAAGAGCTGGCCGCTGTGCCCAAAGCTTGGGCAAAATTCAGTTCTCCCTGCAAAAACTTCAGCTCCAATTTGTCGCCATCTATGGTATTTACATATTCCGTTAAGTCGTTTTCCCAAAACTTGCTTTTGGCTCCAATGGAAACATATAATTCTTCAATTTGATCGCCCTGAAAATTCACAAAAAGAGTATCGCCTTCCACATAGGTAAAACGCGTGGGAGCCGAAGCAAATTCTTCTTTTTGTTCTCCGGTGGCGTTGCGCACCACCCGCACAGACTTTAGGTTTTCATTTTCTAGCTGCACAAACATAGAATCTCCCTTGATGCGCGCTTCATCTACATTGCAAATCGGCTGCCCCACTAAGTTCAGAGTGTTTTTGGCACGATCAAACAGCCCTTCTTGGCAATCTATGCGTAAATTTCCCTTGGTAATCACCACATTTCCCGTGGCTTCAGCCACTTCGGTGTCGGAATTGTATGTGATGCGTTTGGCAATTATTTGCAAGGTATCTGTCACATTTCCCAAAGAATCTTTGAAATAGCGATGCACTTTGGGCTGGGAAGGCAAGTCTAAGAAGTTAGTTTCACGGTCAAAAAGCAATCTTTCCCCAAAAAAAGCCGCATCGCCGGTGCTATCTCGGGATTCTACTTTCCCAAAAGCTTCGGCTTTTTGCCCTTTGCGTTCGTAGCGCCCAGATCTTGCGCTGATGGTTCCCTGGGGATGGGCAAAAAAGAAGCTGTTTTCGCAGCTTACCACATCGCGATTGCGGTTCCAATAGGCCAAACCGGTTTTAAAAGCCACGGAATCATGTTTGAAACGCACATTTCCCTTTAACACCATGACCCCACGGCTGCGATTGACGCTTAAACTGTCGGCGTGTTCCATAATTAAGGGTCGAGTTTGCCCCCAGACGCTTATTGCACCCCAAAAAACCAGCACCGCAAGCAATTTTACAGAAGCTTTTTCCATGTTAATCATCCTCTGTTGTTGTAAGATTAACATCTTTTTCCCGTTGCAGGGAATCTTCGCTTTTCATGCGATTGGCAGCATCTTGAAAAATGCCGGTTACATTGGACAAGATTTGCCAGTTGTCTAGCTGGGCATCAGAAACAAAGCCCCGCCCTTGGAGCACATCGCCATCTTCAGAAACCACACGCACATAGGAATCTGTCTCCACTTTGTCGGTGCTTTTGTTCCAAATCAAAGAATCCGCCCGCACCGAAGCTCCGGTGGGAGTCAAAGCATAAACATGGCCGTAGGCCTTTACATAAGTCATGCGCGAATCCAATTCGCTGGAATCCGCCCGCAAAAAAGCCACCTTTTTACCCAGAGAATCGTAAATATCCACAAAAACTGGCTTGGCAAAAAGCTTGCCATTGTTGCCCCATCTTTCGAGCCAAGCGGTTTTTAAGCGCCAACTGAGCAAAGAATCTTCGTAAAAGTCTAAATAGGTAGTATCTTGGAAAAACATGGAAGGTCGTGGCACAGGAGTTTGCCAAGTATCTTCTTCCTCAATTTCCGCACAGGAATACAAAGCTACCAGCCAAAAGCTTAGCCACCACAACGCTCGTCTCTGCAAAAAGCATGCCATAGTCACAATTTACAAAAATCCCCTTTAAAAAAACTTTTTTATAAAAAAAGGTTAAAGTTTTAAAAAAAAGCTTCCGATACACTAAACATAGGCGCTATCTTCCCGAAGCAGCCTAGCGGCTCCAAAATCTTCCCAATCATGGAGCTGTGATTGCGATTGACTCTCCGATCACAAGGGTGAATATCAGCGATATTCACCTTTGCTTTTTTATATACCAAAAACTTCTTTTATTATAGCAAAGACTAGCTATTTTTAGCTTAGTATGAAGAATAAACTACAAAGATTGTGGAAATTTTGCGCTTCTTTGTGCGCTTCTCTATATACGAGCGTGGTAATTCTAGCGCTATTTTTCATATTAGTGGCTTTGGGAACTTGGTTGCAAGTGCAACACGGCCTTTGGGCGGCCCAAGAATTAATTTTTTATCGCTGGATTGCCTTAATCCCGGTGGGGAAGCTTTATTTACCCCTGCCTGGACTTTTGACTGTGGGGCTTTTAGCCATTATTAATATCGCCGGGAGCTTATTTTATCGTTTTAAATGGAATTTGGCTAATTCTGGGCTAATCGCTTTGCATTTTGCCTTGCTTTTATTGCTAATTAGCGGAGCTTTAGGCTTTAAAGACAGCCGACATTATGTTTTAGACTTGGGTCCTGGGGAAAAGCAAAACCAGGTTTTTGCCACGGATTTGTGGGAATTGGGCTTAAGGGTAGAGGACGATTCTGGAGCCACTTGGTATTTACAGACTTTGCGTTCTGAATTGCTGCAAAAAAGTCTGGATTTGGGGCCTAATTTGAGCCAAGTTAAAATCATAGACTATGCCCCCCATGGCGCTTTAGTAAACGAAAGCGTAATTCCTTTGCACCAAGGCGGCGAGGGCCAGGAATGGGAGCCGGCGGTGATTGTGGCATATCAGTATTTAGGCGAAAGGGGCACCGCTTTTTTGAGCCCGAGCCAGCCTTTGCATTTGGTGGATTTTCCGGTGCAATTACGCCTGCGCAAAAAATCCCATACTTTGGGCTTTAGCCTGAGTTTAAGACAATTTGTGCGCAAAGAATATCCTGGCACGACGGTGGCACAAAGCTACGAAAGCCATTTGGAGCTGCAACAAGGGGGACAAAGCCGCGGGGTAGTGATAAAAATGAACCAACCTTTGCGAGTGGGAGACTACACTATTTACCAAGATTCTTGGCGTTTAAACCCCACAACCCAGATGGAGCACGCTATTTTTGCGGTGGTTTACAACCCTTGGCGCACCCTTCCCTACTACGCCACTTTGCTTTTGGGAATCGCTTTGCTGTGGCATATATTGTTGCGGAGATTTAAAATTCCCCGACGCAGTTTGCCAACTTTTGTTGTGGCGATATTAATCTTTATTCCAAATATAGCCCAAGCTGGGAGCATGGTTTTAGCCCCTCCAGAACTGGCTTATGTGCCGTTGATTTCCGAAGGTCGAGTGAAACCCGTGGCCGCCCATGCGCAGAATTTACTGTTAAGTTTTAGCGGTAAAAGCTCCACAAAAGCCACCCAAAATAAGCCCAAAATTGATGCTTTAAGTTGGTGGTTTAATAGCTTAATGCAGCCGGCGAACACCCAGGATATTCCCGTGTTTTTAATAGAAAACCCCGAACTGCGCGATGCCCTGGGATTGCGGGGGGCTGATAGGGATTTTTACAGTTGGGAGCAGTTAAATCCTAAGATTTTGCGCTTAGACACTTTGGCATCCCGGGCTTTCTACATTGCTGCAGACAATCAGAGCATTTTTGATAAAGAAGTGCTGCGTTTACACCAACTTTTGCACCAATATTTGCATTTAATTCAAACACACCTGTTGTTTGAGGCAAATTTTGCACAAAACAGCGATTTCTCGCAAAACAACGATTTGGCTCAAAACAGCGATTTAGTTGATCAATTAAGCTTTTTGGTGCCGGATTTAGATGAAAAAACGCCAAAAAACGAGGAGAATCTCGTTATGGAGCAGACTTTTGGTCTTTGGCAAGAACTTTATCGTTGCTGGGGGCGCGAAAATCAAAACTCCTGTGAAAACAGCTCCCAAAACTTGGTGCAACATTACCAAAAACTGATGCCCCAATGGCAAGCTGCTCTTAAATCCGAGGTGATTTTATGGCGCTATGCTCCTTTTAAACTGGCGGCGATGAGCTTTGCTTTGGCTTTGATTTTAGGCTTATTTGCGGTGAAATTTAAAGCCAAATTTCTGGAACGAGGGGCTTTAGGAGCCAATATTGTGGCCTTGATTTTAATGCTTTTCGCCATGGTTCTGCGTTTTATAATCACCCAGCGCCCTCCGGTGACTAATCTTTATGAAACTTTGATTTTTGTGGCGATTTGCACCACTGCTATTTTGCTTTATTACAGTTTTACTTTGGGGAAAGTTGCGCATATTTACGCTGCAGGAATAGGAAGCATTTTGCTGTTGTTGGCGCAGAAATTTGGCGCCCATGGCGAGGCCATGCCGGTTTTAGAGGCGGTTTTAAACTCTAATTTTTGGTTGAGCACCCATGTAATAACTATTTCTTTGGGTTATGGTTTAATTATAGTTTCGGGGGTGGTTGCTCACGGTTATTTGTGGTTTTATGGCCGTGAATCCCAGGCAAAACCCACTTTTAAAACTGTGTATAATTTACAGCTTTACGGCTTGTTTTTTAGTTTTATGGGTACTTTATTAGGAGCAATTTGGGCCAACCAATCTTGGGGTAGGTTTTGGGGATGGGATCCCAAAGAAAACGGCGCGCTGATGATTGTTTTGTGGAGCGCTTTGCTTTTGCATGCCTTGCCCGCTGGCTTAGCAAAACCGCGAATTTTTGCGGTGGGAGCGATTTTAGGGATTTTTGTGGTGCTATTTGCTTGGTTTGGGGTCAATAGTTTGGGAATTGGCCTACATTCTTACGGTTTTACCCAAGGAAGATGGTGGCCCTGGGCGCTTTACGGAGCCATACAACTGTTTTTAATTGTTATTTTGTGGCGCCGTAGTAGTAAAGCTAAGTTATCATGATTCAATTACAAAATATTTATAAATCTTTTGGTTCCCAAGAACTGCTTTTAGACGCTTTTTTGCAAATTGGCCGCGGCGAAAGAATTGGTTTAAGTGGGCGCAATGGCAGTGGTAAATCTACCCTGTTGCGCATGATTATCGGTCAAGAAAACTTGGATGGTGGGGATATTAGTATTCCCAGAAATTATTCTCTGGGTTATTTGGAGCAACACCTAAGTTTTAGCCATCCCACGATTTTAGCCGAAGCTTGTTCGGCATTGCAGTTAAATGAAGATGGTTGGTTAGAGGAGCATAAAGCCCAGGCGATGCTTTTTGGTTTGGGTTTTGATCAGGACGATTTAGAGCGTTCCCCCCAAGAGCTTTCTGGGGGTTTTCAGATACGACTTAATTTGTGCAAGGTTATGCTGGCGGAACCTGATATGCTTTTGTTAGATGAACCCACCAACTATTTGGATATTGTGTCCATAAGATGGTTAGAACGATTTTTATTGAATTGGCCAGGGGAACTGATTCTTATTACCCACGATAGGCGTTTTATGAATGCGGTTTGCACCCATACCGCCTTGATTCATCGTCAAAAAATCCGCAAAATGCCCGGTAGTGTGGAAAAATTGTTGCAAACTATTGCCGACGAAGAAGAGTTGCAAATGCGCACTTTGGCCAATGAAGCCCGCAAACATGAGCAGGCCATGAGGTTTATCGAGCGTTTTCGCGCCCAGGCCACTAAAGCGGCGGCGGTGCAGTCTCGTATCAAAGCTTTGGAGAGGCAAGCGCCCATAGAAAAGCTTAGTAAAATCAAAGATTTGGATTTTAATTTTGCGTGGAGGGATTTTCCGGGCAAACGCATGTTGGCGGTGCAAGATCTCAGCTTTAGATGGTCGGAGGATTCTCCTTGGCTGGTGCAAAACTTTGGTTTAGAGGTTTTTCCCGGGGATCGTATTGCGGTGATTGGCCCCAATGGTAAGGGTAAAACCACTTTGCTAAACCTTATTGCCCAAGAAATTGAGCCGGTGGAGGGTAAAATCAGCTTTAATCCCCATACGGAATTGGGGTATTTTGGGCAAACTAATATTCAGCGTTTAGATGAAAGCAAAAGCGTGGAGGCGGAGATTGAGAGTGCTTGCGCCGATAGCGCTCGAGGTCGGGCGCGCACTTTGGCGGGATTGATGATGTTTGAAGGTGATGCGGCCCTAAAACCTGTTTCGGTGCTTTCGGGTGGGGAACGCAGTCGGGTTTTGCTGGCTAAGATTTTGGCTCAGGAGCATAATTTGTTGCTTTTAGATGAGCCCACCAACCACTTGGATATGGAATCCATCGATTCTTTGATAGATGCGGTGGATGAGTTTCCGGGGGCGGTGCTTTTAGTTTCCCACGATGAGGGGATTTTGCACAGCTTAGCCAATCGTTTGGTGGTATTTGACGGGGGAAAAAGCTTTGTTTTTGAGGGTAGCTATCAAGAGTTTTTGCAAAGAGTGGGTTGGTCCGGGGAAAGAAGCGTGTCGGGGGAAAAAGAAGCTAATCAGAGTAGAAATCAGGGCAAAAGCTCTAGGCGCGAAAGAGCAGAATATGTGGCGTTGCGCTCGCAGAAGCTGAGACCTGTGGAAAAAGCTGTGCAAAAGTGCGAAAAGCTGCTGGAAAGCTTGGAGCAAAGCTTAGCAGATGCCGAAGCGCAAATGGTGGAGGCGGCGAATGCGGGAATCGGGGAGAAGATTGCTGAATTGGCGCAAAATTCTGGGAAATTGCAAAAGGAAATAGATGAGCAATATGCGCTTTGGGAAAAACTGCAGGTAGAACTGGAAAACTTGCATCAGCAGTACCCTTTGGAGTGAGGGATGCGACAAGCTTATTGGTAAACGGTCATCGAGTGGTTTCGCCAACGCGGGAAATTGATTTTTTTGGCGAAATTGTACCGAGATGGGCAGGGTTGCAACTAGTGCCATGGGGAATAAAATTGGGGTCGCTACGAGCTTCTCGGGCAGTTGAAAGTTGAAAGTTGGAAGTTGCAACAGGCTTCTCGGAGAACGGGCGGCAGAAGCACAAAAAGGCGCCTTCAAGCGCCTCTTTTTAAATTTATTTTAGGTTGTTTTATTCAGCAGAATTATCAATGATTTGCTGAACTTCTGCTTCGGTGATTTTTGTGAAACGAGAAATTGTTTTTATATCTAAACCTTCGGAAAGCATAGAGTTAACTATTTCAGTTTTACCTTTGGCTTCACC
The DNA here is from genome assembly GCA_012511955.1 of Fibrobacter sp. Lineage (GTDB taxonomy): Bacteria > Fibrobacterota > Fibrobacteria > Fibrobacterales > Fibrobacteraceae > JAAZFC01. Next base: position 21,984 of record JAAZFC010000044.1, read on the forward strand.
TTCGACTAGACCTTCTGCTTTACCTTCGGCTATACCTTCAGCCTTGCCTTTAGCTAAACCTTCTGCTAAACCTTCTGCTAAACCTTCTGCTAAACCTTC